>NZ_JBNBZS010000019.1:0-127327 GCF_049629625.1 Roseomonas chloroacetimidivorans
CCGGCGCCTCGGACCAGCCCGCGCCCGAGCAGCCGCAGCAGCCCATCGAGGAGCCGCCCGCGACTGAGCCCGATCCGGTGGAGCAGCCCATCGAGCCCGAGACGCCGGACCAGCCTGAGCAGCCCGAGACTGAGCAGCCTGTCGGCGCCGGGGAACTGCTCGACCGGGCGGTGGCGTCCCTCCAGGCCCTGCGCCCCTTCCTGACGCCCGCGCCAGGCCAGCAGGACCAGGCGCCGGCGGCTGGCAGCGCCGACATCCTGGTCACCTTCGACGCCCTCGCCGCCGCCGTGGAGCAGGCGCCGGACAGCAAGAACGGGAACAAGAAGGAGGTCCTCTCCTACCTGAAGCGCGGCCGCGAGCAGGCGGTGAAGATGCTGGAGGGGGAGAAGTGAGCGGCACCGTCGGGAATGTGGTCTTCAGCCCAGTCCCTGGCAGTCCCTATCCGCCGCCAGGGCCATGCCACGCAGAGGCGCCTGACCATCTGGCGAAGCACCTCGGCCAGCCCGCCCTGACGCCCCCGCCTGACTTCTGGGACCGGGTGGCCCGCGAGGTGGCAAAGCTGATGGTGGAGAGGCAGGGAATACTCTCGCCACCCTATCCGCCGGCCGTCGCTGACGCGCGGGAACACGGTTGATGGGCACCTTCGAACGCCAGATGGCGGAGACCTCCCTTACCGAAGGGGGGTACTCCAACGATGCCCTGGACCCGGGCGGCGAGACGAACCACGGCATCACCATCGCCGTGGCCCGGGCCTTCGGATACCGCGGCGCCATGCGGGACCTCACGGCCGACATGGCGCTGGAGATCTACCGGGCCCGCTACTGGATCCAGCCCGCCTTCGACCAGATCGACCCCATCCATCCCGAGCTGGCGGCTTGGCTGCTGGACACCGGCATCAACATGGGTCCGGCCACGGCCGGGAAGATGCTGCAGCGCTGGCTCAACGCGCTGAACGACGGCGGCCAGATCTATCCCGACCTCGCCGTGGATGGGATGTGCGGGGCCCTGACCCGGCACGCCCTGACCATCTTCCTGAGCGTCCGGGGATCTGAGGGGAGGGACCTGCTACCCCGCCTGTGCCGCTCCCTCCAGGCAGCGCGCTACCTGGAGATCGCCGAGGCGAACCCGAGCCAGGAGCGGTTCGAGTGGGGGTGGGTCAAGCGGGCGTTGGGGACGGCGGCCCTCGTTTCATGAGCGCCTGGCGCGACCAGCGCCTCGTCTTCGCGGCTCTCACGGTCGCGGGCGTGGCCGTGGCGGTGCTGGTCCTGGCGGTCGCGTGGCTGGTGCGGGGGGCGTTTTGAGGGGCTGGCTGAGGGGCCGATTTCCTCCGCGCTTATATACGTGTGTGACCTTGGGATTGGCGGGCTAGCCGTCTCGCAACGCTAGGTCGCTCGCCGTAAGCTAACGGGCATGGTCCGTCCTGCAAGAATTCAGATCGCTATGGCTAAGAGCGCCGGGTTCACGGCCGGCAATCGGCCCCCATGGGAGCCTGTCGTTGAGTGTCCGTACAGGATTGCAGAGGTGGAGCTTACGAGCGCGTGGATGGAGGGCTACCGCGAAGGAGAGGCGGTTTGGAGAGCGGCGAACCCGAACCGGCCGGCATGACCCAGCCCAGGACCGCTCTTATGCCGCAACCCCTGGACACAGGGCAGTCAGACATGATTCTATGCATCTGTGGGTGGCGACCGTCGCCGCCCTTCACCGCAGTCTAAGCGTCCTATCGCTTAGGCCACGACCGGCAGTGGGAAGTGACGAACTCCCACCGCCCGAGCCGAAACCGGATGTAGTCCACGACGGACACCGGCCTCGGCCAAGAGCAAGCTACTCTCACAGCAATCACCTCCTTCCTTGGTGCCGGGGATCAGACCCCCGGCACCGGGGGCACCCCTGTGCCCCCGCCCGTAGAGCTAAGGGGTGCAGTAGGAAGGAGCGGCGACGGCCGCCGCTGACGATCATGCCCGTCCGTTTTCGGCAACGCAAGCTATCTCGTTGTTGTTGGGTGTGTTCGATTAGAGTTGCCAGAACGTCCCCAACATCGCTATTTTCCGATCATGCCGATACCAGAGCCATTTGCTGCGGAACTCCACAAGCGACGCTCGGCGTTGGCGGATGCGCGACGCTTGGCCGAGGAAGCGCAACACCGCGTTCATCTTCTTGAGGCGGAGTTGCGCGGCTGGGAGGGCGCAATTGCCCTGCTCGACACGGTCGTTACGAGCGTTCAGAAGCCATCAACGCTACGCCTTTTCGGGCACTTGCGCTCCGATCTTGATCCAGATGCTGATGAAGTCGGGGAGGATGGGCGCCCACGTCGCGTCAAGGGGCGTTGGTCCAAACTGATGGGCGAGGCAGCCAAGGTCTACCCCCAGGGGTTGTCGTTTGATGACTGGGAGAGTGCCGCAGAACGCCTCGGGGTTCCCCTCAATCGCAATACTCTGCGGTCGCAAATGTCCACTTACACCCAGTGGGGTTTGGTGGAGCGCTTGGGTGACGGGCATTATCGGATCACCCCAGAAGGAGCGACTGCGGCCGGTATCAGACTGCCTCTACCGCCGCCTAGCGGTGAGGCGGGACATGACGTCCATGACGCGGCAGACGCCGCGCGGGATGCAGGGGCGGACGTATCGTCCGATACTGAGGATGCGGCCGCTGACCTCTAGTCGGCCAGAAACACAAGAGGCGACCCCTGTTGACGCAGGAAGTCGCCTCCGTGTCGGATTGGGGCACTCCCGCACCCCAGCCGTGATCTCAGCGGGCACCGAGGCGCCTACTAGGACCCAAGAGCCAGTAGAATCGCATCGGTGCCTCGTTGGGGCAAGGGAAAACGGCATCAGGGGAGATACCCATGCCACCCAGGCGAGACGGGCAACCGCCCAACCACCACGATGACTACCTCTGGATTGGGGGGTACCCCCGCGTCCGGAACGGCAACGCCGAAATCGTCAGCGCGCATTGGAGGGGCTGGCCGCAGATTCGTCGCTATGGCGGCCGGTTCAGTCCGATCGCTTCGGGCCTGACCGTTTCGGGCCTCTGACCGGAGGAGGCGGCGGGTGAACCGCCGCCTTCTTTATCGCTTCTTCGACCTCGGCTGGCTCACTTCTGTCCGGCCCGGCTGACTGCCCTCGCCCCGTCACTTCCGCCACCGCCCGCGCCTGGGCCAGCAGTACCCGGCGCCCCTCCTGATCCAGGCCATCCCAGATCGAGACCAGCTCGGCGCGACCTTTCTCGGCGGTGACGGGATCTGGCGGGGTGGGGCGCAGGGTGAGCATCAGGCCAATCCGTCCAGCGGGTCGGGCACATTGCTGGCTGGCCGGTTATGCTCCCACCACCGGTCCATTGGGCCCCACAGCCAGTCACCACGCTCGCGAGACAGGGACGCGATCATGCTGGCGATGGTGTGGTCCATCTCCTCCTCGGCGCCGCCAGCGGCGAGGTAGGCTGCGCGGGCAAGGTTCAGGCACTCCACAGTGTCCAGGCCCTGCCCGGCTGCGTCACGGTAGGCCACCCCCACCGCCTGCAGCTGTGCCGCGGGCCAGGACGCGCAGGGCTGAGGACGGTAGAGGTGATCCCATCTCATGCGCGCCCAACCAAGACTTGGGGCAGGTTCGCCTCTGCTGAGAGGAGCGCCTTGCCCACCTCCCGCAGTTGCTTGCGGCTAAGAGCGATGTGGACAGCCGATTGGCGGCCGTCTCGCATGGCAGCCTCGTCCGGTGGAAACTCCAGCGTCACGATGACCCCACTATCAACGGTAGCGGTTATCACCAGACCAGAGAGCGATGGGAGGAAGAGCCCGGCGGTACCTAACTTGCGGACCACTGACATGCTGCCTCCTTCTCTCAGGCCGCCACCGGCGCGGCGAGATGTCGGGCAAAGGCATCGCGGCACGCTGCCATCGCGCGAGCTGCATTCTCGGCCGCGCGACGCGCCGCCTTCTCGGTGCTCTCCACCTCATCCACCGCCTCCAGCGCGGCCTCGGCGCTCTCGGCGAAGCCGTCGCGCATTTCCTCCAGCCATTGCTGGACCTGCTCAGGGTCACCCTGTTCGCGCAGGGTGGCCACTACGGCCTCGACCTGCCGGACCATGCGGTCGGGGGTCGCGCCGCGGGCCATGGCTTCGGTCAGGCGCGTCATGGCCTGGCGCTGGGGGGAGGGCGGTCGCTTCTGAGCCATCTGAAATCCTCGGTTGCTGCCGGGGAGGGTCGCCGGGGTTCTAAGGACTATGGCGGATGTTCATGGTGCGTTCCAGATCAAAGCGACCGCGACGACCGGGTATGTGGCCGGGTATAGGCTTGGTCTGTTCTTGCAAAACGTCAGAAAAATAAGGCAAAAATCGCAGTTCTCCGCGAGCCCTCCATGCTCGCCCAGGGGATCGGCGGCAACGTTACCGGCGCGCGGGCGGAGCTGATCATCTGCGACGATGTGGAGGTCGCCGGCAACTGCGATACGCCGGGCAAGCGCGAGGAGCTGCGCGGACGCCTTGCCGAATGCGAGTTCATCCTGACGCCCGGGGGTACCATCCTCTATGTCGGCACGCCGCATTGCGCCGACAGCCTCTATGCGCCGGTCGAGGTGGAGGGCGCTTTCCTCGCCACCTATCGCCGGCTTCGTATCCCGTTGCTGGATGTAGCGGGTCGCAGTGCCTGGCCCGAGCGCTTCCCGCGCGAGGGCATCCAGGCGCTGCGCGACCGCGTTGGCCCGTTGCAGTTCCGGCGCCAGATGATGCTGGAATGCGCGGCGGCCGAAGCGGCGCGGCTCGATCCTGCGCTGCTCGTCCGCTATGGCGAGGAGCCCGACTATCGCGAGGCGAATGGCCGTCCGATCCTCTCGTTATTCGGGCGGCGCCTCGTCTCCGGCGGCGGCTTCTGGGATCCGGCTTATGGCAGGTCGGGGCAGGGGGACTCCAGCGTTCTCGCCGCCACCTATTCGGACGGGGAGGGCAATCACTACCTGCATCGCGTTGCCTACATCACGCAGGATCCGGACGGTCAGCCGGATCCGGCCACGCAACAATGCCGCCGCGTTGCCATCCTCGCGCGGGAGCTGCTGCTGCCGGTGGTGCGGGTGGAGACGAACGGCATTGGCAAGTTCCTGCCCGCCCTGCTGCGGCGGGAACTGGCCCGCGCCGGCGCCGCCTGTACGGTGGTGGAGCATGTGAACCATCGCCCCAAGGCGGAGCGCATCCTCGGCGCGCTGGACTCCACGATGGCAGCCCGCCGCCTGCATGTGCATGAAACCGTGTTCCGCACGCCCTTTCCGCAAGAAATGGCGGAATGGAAACCGGGCGCGAATGGCGCGCGGGACGATGCGCTGGACGCGGTGGCGGGCTGCCTTCTGGCGGAACCGGTGCGGCTGCCGGGCCTGCCGCCGGTGACGCGCGGAATGTCCTGGCGGGGCTGACTGGCCTCAGGCCGCCACCTTCTTCAGCACCTCGGTCGCATGCCGCTTCGTCCCGTCGCCCGTCATGGCAAAGCGGCCTGGCGAGACCTCGTCCACCAAGCCCATGGTGCAAAGCCGGCGCAGGCACGGCTCATCCGGCAGCCCTGCCGGGCGCGTGCCGCCATGGGTCAGGAACAACCGGTGCAGGGCCGCCCGGCAGCAGGTCTCAAGATACGGCTCGTTCCACATCACCGGCACAAAGCACCCCTCACGCTGCCCCGGCAAGTCGGACCGCAGCCACCCTCCTTCAACCCCGGGGTGGTTGAGCCTCTGCGTAGCCCCCCAATCATGGCCCGATCCCGCAAGGAGGACCCATGCTGTCCATGAATCCCGACCCGCAATGGGTCGCCGCCGCGGTGGAAACGCCTTTCATGGCGGTGCTCGCCTGGATGCTGCACAACCTTCGCCGCAGTATCGCCCAGTCACCACCCTTTCCGCCGGAGCGGGAGGCGCATGACGCCGCCCAGCACCAGGCCGCGCTGGAACGCACCCGCGACGACCTGGCCGCCTTCAAGCTGGAAGTGGCACGCACCTACGTGCCCCTTTCCCTGATCCGCGACGTGGATGGCCGCCTCACCGCCCACCTCATCCGCATTGAGCAGAAGCTGGATGAGGCCACCCGCGCCGCCCACAGCACCGCCGCGCAGATGCGCGTGCTCGCCGAGGACCGCTGAGATGGACCCCACCGAAATCCTGGCCCGTACCCTCTATGTCGAGGCCGGTCCACACCCGGTCCGCGCCATCGAGGCCCTGGCGGCCCTGGCCGTGAATCGCGCCCGCGCCGCCATGCCGCGCCCGGCGCGCCGGCCCGGTGCCGCGCCCTTTGCGCCCGGCGGCCATGCGCGCCTGCCCGAGCCTGCCACGGCGGAGGTCGCGGCCACCTGCCGCGACCCCTTTCTCTTCCCGGCCTGGAACCCGCGGCACCCTGACCATGTCCTGCTGGCCCGCCCACCCCAGGCCGATCCGGCCTTTGCCATCTGCCGCCGCATCGCCGCCCGTGCCCTGGCGGGGAGCCTGGCGGATCCAACCGGCGGCGCCACACATTGGCACCCCGCCGACCAGCTTCCCCCGTGGGCGGTGGCGCAGGACCCCTCGGCCGAGATTGGCGGCCTGATCTTCTACCGTTTGGAAACGGGGGAGCGCCCCGCCCATCCGGCCGCCCCCGCCCTGGTCGTGGCGGCCTGATCGGGGAAGGGGCATGGACGGGAAGGGCCCGGCGCGCTTGAAACCTCCCATGAGCGACACGCCCGAACTTCTGGTCCACACCCTCATGCGCGGGGCCGACTGGCGTGCCGCCCAGGAGGCCGGCGCCTATCACGGCAGCGCCGATGACCGGCGCGACGGCTTCCTGCATTTCTCCACGGCCGCCCAACTCCGGGCCAGCGCTGCCAAGCACCGCGCCGGCGAGCCCGATCTTTGGCTCATCAGTGCCGAGACCGCGGCGCTCGGCGCCGCGCTGCGCTGGGAACCGGCGGCCGGCGGCAAGCGGCCCGGCCTCTTTCCCCATCTCTACGCGCCGCTGCCGCTGGCCGCTGTGCGCGGCGCCGTCTTCCTGCCCTTGGGCCCGGACGGGCTGCACCGCTTCCCGTCCTGGGTGCCCTGAAAGGGCGGCGCCTCAGCGCCGCTCCCCGACATTCCGGCTGATCCAGCCGGCCAGCCAGTCCGCGATCTCCAGCGAGTTCCGGTCCTGCATCAGCATGTGGGAATTGCCGCGGATTCCCATCTCCGGCAGCACCGCGATCTCCACCTTGCCCCCGGCGGCGTTGGCCGCGCGCGCGAAGTCGCGGCAGGCGCGCAGGCGCGGTGCCCAACGCGGGGCTTCGTCCACGAAGTCACCCCACAGCACGAGGATCGGCAGGTCCTTGTAGGGCGCCATGTCGCTATCCGCCGCCGGGCAGGCCCCTGGCTCGATCGAGACAATTCCCGCGATCCCCTCCCGGCTCATCGCCGCCGTCTGGAATGGGTAGATGCCGGATTGCGAGTGGCTGATGAGCACGGCCCGGTTCAGGCGCTTGGAGAGTTCCGAAAGCCCGACCACCGTAGGGTTCGGCGAGGGCACGGAGAAGTTCCAGTCCGGCACCATCTGCTTCCAGAACTCGCCCTGTGCCTCCAGCGGGAAGAGCATGCCCGGGAACACCTCGGGATGGCGCCGGCCGAAGCGGAAGATCATCCAGGCATCCTCCTGCCCGGCGGCGAACACGGTGGGCAGCGTATCGGCCGCGGCCTTCCCGGTCTTCACGGCATTGATGGGCGTCGGATGCGCCGCGGAACGGCCGCGCCAAGCCTGGTCGATCACATAGGTCGGGTAGCCATGGCGGAGGAAAGCCTCATCCCACCCCATGCGCCCGTCCGGCGTCGTCTCCCAGGTCTTGCCCGTCAGGCAGCAGCCATGGATGAACACCAGTGGCGGCCGGGCCCCGGCATTGGCCGGCACCTGATAGCGGACATAGACCTGATCGACCGTGATGGTGCCACTGGGCCCGTAAGCCGGCTGGGTGGACAGCGTGTCCGAATGCAGCGTCCGCCCGCCTACGAAAAAGGATCCCTGCCGCTCGATGGAGAGCGGCCCCTGAGCGGCCCGTGCAGCCTCCGGAGCGGCGGGTTGCGCCAGGGCAGGGCCGGCAGCCAGGGCGGTGAGCAGCGCGAAAAGCCCGGCAGCGCGGGGCGGGATGGGCATGCGTCTTCCTCCAGCAATCTTGGCCGCCCCTTCGGGGCGGGCGCGAAGGAGGGACGTCCGAACTGCCTCTGTCAACGCGGCCTCAGCGTCGTTGCGCCATTGCTCCGGCGAAGGTCACGATCGCCGCCCCTATCCAGACCAGGGGCGCGGGCCAGACCCCCCATACCGTCACATCCAGCACCACGGCGAAGACCAGCGCGGTGAACTCCAACGGTGCCAGCCGGGCCGCCCCGGCATGGCGGAAGGCCATGGCGAGCGCCACCGTCGCCCCGCCCGCCAGCACCCCATTGGCCGAAAGCGCCAGCGCGTCATGCCAGGAGGGCGTCACCCATTCCATGGCCGCCCAGGGCAGCAGCACCGGCAGGACCGGCGCCGCGCTCCAGAAGATCAGACGCGCGGCGCCCCTCTCGTCGCGCAGGCTGCGGTTCACCACCAGCACCAGCGCGTGGCACAGCGTACCCAGCATCGCCCAGCCATAGGCCACCCAGGACCCGCCGGCCGAAAGACCCGGCCAAAGCGAGATCAGAACGCCCAGGAACCCCAGTGCGCACCACCCCCAGGCCGCAGCCGGCACAGGCTCCTTCAGCAGTACCCTGAACAGTGCCAGCAACAGGAAGGGCGCGGTGAAATAGACAAGATAGCCCTCGGCCAGGGGTAGGTGCCGCAGCGCCAGGAAGAAGCCGGCGCCCGAGCCGACCATCAGGACGGCGCGTGCCAGATGCGCCCGCAGCCGCCGCGTGGCGAGCCCGCCGCCCAGGTCCCGCCGGACCATCCGCGCCAGCCCAAGCAGGCCCAGCAGCACCACATAGCGGAACACCAGCACCTGGCTGACATGATAGCCGCCGGACAGCACCTTCGAATTGGCGTCCAGCAAGGCGAAGAGCCCAATCGCGGCCAGCATCAGCAACGGTCCGCGCAACTTGCTCCCCCCGATTCCCCAGGGCGCGCTTGTCCCGTTCCGCTGGTGCGCCGTCAACGCATACTCCGGAACACTGCCCCGGCGTTCTCCCCTGGCCCTCCGCGCTGCACTGCGGCAAAAGCGGCGGTGATGCGCCCCGCCCTCGCCTCTGCCCTGATGCCTCTGATCCGGGGCTTCGATCCGGAAAAGGCGCATGACCTGTCGCTGCGGGCCCTGAACTGGGGCCTGGCGGGGAGGGACCGCGGGCCGGATGACCCGATTCTCACCACCCGCGTCCTCGGCCTCGATTTCCGCAACCCCATCGGGCTGGCGGCGGGCTTCGACAAGAATGCGGCCGCCGTTCTGCCGCTGATGCGGCTCGGCTTCGGCTTTGTGGAGGCCGGCACCACCACCCCCCGCCCGCAATACGGCAACCCCAAGCCCCGCCTGTTCCGGCTGGAGGAGGATCGGGGCGTCATCAACCGGATGGGCATGAACAACCTGGGCGTGGAGGCCTTCGCGGCCCGCCTCGCGGCCCTGCCGCGCCCGCTTCCCGCCGTGCTGGGCGCCAATATCGGCATCAACAAGGAGGGGGCGGATCCCGAGCGCGACCATCCCGCCCTTTATGTCGCCGTGGCGGACCAGGCCGATTACGTCACGATCAACATCTCCTCCCCCAATACGCCCGGCCTGCGAGATCTACAGGGCGAGGTCCGGCTGGCCGGCATCCTGGACGCCACTCTTGCGGCCCGCGCGGAGCTGCGCCGCCGCCCGCCCGTCCTGGTGAAGATCGCCCCGGATCTGGCCGAAGGCGCGGTGGAGGCGGTGGTGGAAACCTGCGCGAGCCGCGACATCGCCGGGCTGATCGTTTCCAACACGACAGTCGCCCGGCCCGAAACGCTCCGCTCCGGCCGCAAGGCGGAGACAGGCGGCCTTTCCGGCCGTCCCCTTTTCCATGCATCGACCGAACTCCTCCGCCGCGTCCACCGCCTGTCTCGCGGGCGGCTGGTGCTGATCGGTGCGGGCGGGGTGGAGAGCGGCGAGACGGCCTATGCCAAGATCAAGGCCGGCGCCTCGCTCGTGCAGCTCTACGCCGCCTTCGCCTATGGCGGCCCCGCCCTGGTGGGGCGCATCAAGCGCGACCTCGCCGCCCTGTTGCGCCGCGACGGCGTGAAATCCCTGTCCGAAGCCGTCGGAGTCGAAGCCTGATGCAGATCCTGGAAAGCGTTGCGCCCCTGGCGGAGCGCTATCGTGGCTTCGTGCTGGATATCTGGGGCGTCGTGCATGACGGCCAGGCCGCCTTCCCCGGCGTGAACGATGCCCTGGGCCGGATGAAGGAGAAGGGCGCGCGCATCGTCTTCCTCTCCAACGCCCCGCGCCGTTCCCATGTGGTGGAGGCGCAGCTCACCGCCTTCGGCATCGACCGCGCCCGCTATGACGCCGCCATGACCAGCGGCGAGATCACCTGGCGCCTGCTGCGTGACCGCCAGCACCCCTTCGTGCGCGATCTCGGCCCCCATGCCTTCCATATCGGCACCCCCCGCGACCATTCGGTGGTGGAGGAACTGGGCATCACTCTCACCGACCGCGCGGACGGGGCCGACTGGCTGCTGAACACCGGCCCGGACCCGGAACGCGGCGCCCAGTCCATCGAGCCCTATGAGCCGGCGCTGGAGGCCGCGCTGAAGCGCAACCTGCCCATGCTCTGCGTGAACCCGGACCGTCGTGTGGTGGTGGGCGGACGGGCGATCATCTGCGCCGGCGCCCTGGCCGAGCGCTACGCCGCCCTGGGCGGCCGGACGCTTGAGATCGGCAAGCCCGACCCGGCCGCCTATGACCCCGTGATGGAACTGCTGGACCTGCCACGCGACCAGGTCGTGGCCGTTGGGGACAGCCCGCACACGGATCTCGCCGGCGCGCAGGCGGCGGGGCTGGACGCCGTCTGGGTCCTGGGAGGGCTCGCGGCCGAGGAAGGGCTGGCGAACGCCGATTCCGAAACCCTTGCCGCCCGCGCGAAGGCCGAAGGGGTCTCTCCCATTTGCGCTCTGCGAGGCTTGCGCTGGTGAGGCCAGGGGAAGGGCCGGCCCGTGTGCCGGCCCTTTGGCTCTTGGTTGGCCTGACGGGCCTTGGCCCCTTCACCATGCAGATCCTCATCCCGGCCGTGCCGCGGATGGCGAATGATCTCGGCGTCTCCTACGCCGCCGCGCAGCTCAGCCTGACCCTGTACCTCCTGGGGCTGGCCCTGGGGCAGCTCCTCTACGGGCCACTGGCCGACCGCTACGGGCGGCGCCCGGTGCTGCTGTGGTCCTTCGGCCTTTACCTCGTCGCCTCGGTCCTCTCGGCCCTTGCTCCGGGCATGGCCTCGCTCGGGATCGGGCGCCTGGCCCAGGCGATCGGCGCCTGCTCGGGCATGGTGCTCGGCCGTGCCATCATCCGCGATGTCTGGCCGCGCGAGGAAGCGGCCAGTCGGATCGGCTATGTCGTGATGGCCATGACCGTGGCGCCAATGCTGGCCCCGATCGTCGGTGCCCTGATCGAGGAACGCTTCGGCTGGCGCGCCGCCCTGGCGGCCTGCCTCATCTTCGGTTCGCCCCTGCTGCTGGCCGTCTGGCGGCGCCTGCCGGAAACCCTGCATACGCCGCAGCCATTGCCGGGGCTGCGGGGCATGGGTCTCGCCTATTTCTCCCTGCTGCGGCTGCCGGCCTTTCTCTGGATTGGGGCCATCGGCGCCTGTGCCACCGCCGTTTTCTTCACCTTCCAGGCAGGGGCACCGAGGGTGGTGCAGGAGATGGGCCATCCCCCGCGCGTCTATGCCACTGCCTCGCTTCTCGTCTTCGTCGGCTATGCCGCCGGCTCCTGGCTGGCGGGGCGCTACTCGGCCAGGTTGGGCCTCGTGCGGATGCTGTCCGCCGGGCTGTGGATGATCATCCTGGGGGCGGGCGGCATGCTGGGGGCGCAACTTCTCCTGCCACCCTCACTGGCGGGCTTCTTCCTGCCGATGACCGTGGTGGCAGTGGGAAACGGAGTGGCCATGCCCAATGCCGTGGCCGGGGCCATCAGCGTAAGGCCGGAGCGGGCGGCCACAGCCTCGGGCCTGCTGGGCGCACTGCAGATGGGCTCCGGCGCCGTGCTGACCCTGCTGACTGGCGCCGTGGAGGGCGGCACCGGCGTGGCCACGGCCCTTGCCATGGCGGGCTGCGGAATCGGCGCCATCATCGCGCTCTGGGGCGCGCGCCGGCACCTCTGAAGCGGCGGAACGCCGGTCAGCGGCGGTTCGGATCCACCCGTTCGCCGACCCAGTTCCCGGCGCGGTCGAGGGCATTGCCGGTGTCGCGAGCCGCATTGCCCAGGGCCGAGCCGGTGCGCTCGGCAGCGCGGTCCACCGACCGACCGGCGCGCTCCGCGGGGCCAGGCTCGGCGCAGGCGGCCAGGAAAAGGGCCGCGGTGCCGGTCAGGAACAGGGCAGGGATCAGGCGGCGCATCAAGGGCTCCGGAAAAGCGGATCGCAATGACCGGATCATGACCGGCCAGCCCCGGATTAGAGCGGTTCCCCACGGTGCCTGTCAGCCCGGAAAGCGCCATGAGTGAAGGAAGGCGGCGGCCACGCCCCTGTCCAACGCGCCGGGGGGGCGGGAGAGCGAGTCAGACGATCGGCGCGCCTGCACGGGCCTCTTGCCAGGCGATCCGGGATAGCATGATCAGCGAGGCGGCGTAGTAGTCGCTGGCCTGCGCGACGCGGGGCAGGTCATTCAGCTTGAGGCTGCGGTCCCGCGTGGCACAGGCGAACTGCGCCACCGCGCGCACCCCCGCATGGCCGGGATAGGGGGCGGGCATATTGGTGCGCAGATCCGTCCAGGCCGGAAATGAGCGGTTGGTCGGGTCCGTCCAGAAATTCACGCAGCCGGTGAGGGCGGGGGCATCCGTCTGCCGCGCCCAGGCCAGGTAAAGCGGCACGCGGACCGCATCCCAGGAAAAGCGCGTGGGCCAGCCGGAGGCGAGGCGGGGCTGGAAAGACGCCTCGCGAGAGAACTCGATCCAGTCGGCCGGCAAGCTCCAGCGGCCGAAGCGCGCTTCCTGGAGGATGGCCAGCCCATCCACCGTCAGGCGGCGCCACATCGGGCTTGGCACGATCTTCTCGAAATCCGCCAGGGCGGGGAAGATATAGTAGGAGGGGTTCAGGATGACGTGGTCACGCCTCTCGAAACCCTGGGTGGCCGGCAGCAGCACCAACTTCCCCGCCACTTCCCGTGTGCAATGGGCCAGGATGTCGCGGCAGATCAGCGCCGCCTCCCGCGCCAGGGCGGGACGGGCGAAAAGGTCGGCGCCGCGCATCATGGCCCAGGCGATCAGGATATCGCCATCGGTGGCGTTGTTGCGGTCGGCCACCGGGTCCACCGCGTCGCCGCGGAAGCGCCACGCATGCAGATTGCCCCGGTCGTGCCGGAGATAGCGGCGCGTCCAGTCCAGGATCTTGTCGAAGCTGGTGACGTCACCCGCCTCGGCCGCGAAAAGCATGCCGAAACCCTGGCCCTCCGTATGGGTCTCATCCCCCTTGCCGGAATCGAGCACGCGCCCCTCGCGGGTCAGGAAGCGCCCACGGAACATCGCCCATTCCGTCTTCAGGTCGACCAGCCATTCCGGCATGCCCTGGGCCCGGACAACGGCCGGAGCCGCCAGCAGAGCCGGAGCGGCGAGCAGGCCAACCATGCGACGCCGCCCCAGCGCCAGGCCGGCGCTGTGGGAGGCGGGGTCGCTCTCGGGTTGGAACATGCTGCGGAACCTGTTCGTTGGTCGCTAAGGTATGCCTAACACACGAGCACACGTTAAGGTTGTGAAAATCCCAATTTTTCGTGTGCAGCCTGATGCGCTCGCTTTGGGGTGCTACCTGCAGGCAAGGTTTCCCCCACGCTTCGAGCCTGACCCGCAGAGCCTCCAGATTGACCGGCTGGTATGGTGGCGGGCACCTTGCGGGAGTGAACGCGATTGATCCTGAAGTGGCCAGCCAATTGGCGGCGGAACTGCCCCGCGATGTGTTCGTGAGCATCGTGCAGACCTTCGAGCAGGATCTTGCCCGGCTGGTTCGCCAAATGGTGGACGCGGCGCGCGCCGACAGCGCCGAGGAATACCGGCGCGCGGCCCATGCCCTGGCTGGCGCGGCCGGTTCTATCGGTGCCCGCACCCTGGAAAGCCTCGCCCGGCAGGCCATGCACCCCGCTGACCGCACGCCGGTCCAGCAGATGATCCTCGGAATCGGGGATGCAGCGAAGGCCGCGCTGTCCGAGTTGTCATCCCTGGCCGCTGAACCCGGCCGGCGCTGATGCCGCTAGGGCGATGACGCCCCATTCCCCGATGTCGCATGACCGGCTTTTCCAGCCATGCGGGTCCAGTATTTCCGGCCAGTGACCGGCGATGCGGGCCGTACACCACCGGCTCTGGCCCGGCAGAAGGTGCTACTCCGCGGCCGGCGCCTTGACCGGCGGCGCAACCCCGATCGCCTGACCAAGCTGGTCGCGCTGCACGGGCTTGGAGAGATAGTCGTTCATCCCGGCCTCGCGGCATTGCCGCTCGAATTCGGGCCCTGCCGCGGCAGTCAGCCCGATGATTCGCGTGTGCCGGTTCGGGCCTCCGCGCCGGATTGCCCGGGTCGCCTCCAGCCCATCCATGACAGGCATCTGCAGATCCATCAGGATCGCGTCGAAGCTCCTAAGGCGGCAATGCTCGATCGCCTCGGCCCCGTTGCCAGCTACGGTCACCTCCGCACCCATCCGGGCCAGCAGGGCCTGCATGAGGATCTGGTTGGTGGCGTTGTCCTCCACCAGCAGGATGTTGCGCCCTGGGCGCTGCGTCGCGGGCCCGCCCAGGCGCTGCGCAACGGGGCGGAGCGCAACCGGGACGCTGCCGGGGGTGGGCGTAAGGGCTTGCAGCACCGCTTCCAGTAACCGCCCGGGCAGGGCGGGCTTGAGCAGCATGGCGCCGATCAGCCCGGGCGGCATGCGCTGGGCTGGCATTTGCTGCGCTTCTACCCCGAAGGAGGCCAGGACGAGGGCCGGGTTGCCCAGCACCGCAGCTTCCGCCTGAATCCGCGCCGCCAGTTCCGGCCCGCCCATGCCCGGCATGGCATTGTCCAGCACGACCGCGTGGAAGGCGGTGCCCCGTTGCGCCGCAAGGCGGAGCAGGTTCAGCGCAGCCGCTCCGCTTTCGGCCGCCAGGGCGGAGGCGCCCGCGGCGTTCAGCTGGCGCACCATCACCTCCCGGTTGAGCGGTAGGTCGTCCACCACCAGGATGCGATAGCCCGCCAGTAGTGGCGGCCCCGCCGGCGGCTGTTCCATCTCGCCCACCATGATCCAGAAACGGAACACGCTGCCGCCACCCCGGCGCTGCGTCGCCTCGATCCCGCCCCCCATCTGCTCCGCCAGCTTGCGGCAGATCGCCAGGCCGAGGCCTGTGCCCCCATATTTGCGGCTGATCGAGGCATCGGCCTGGGTGAAGCGCTCGAACAGCACCGGCAGCTTGGCCGCGTCCACGCCTATGCCGGTGTCGGCCACGGAGCAGGTGAGACGCAGTGCGCCATCCTCCTCGTCCTCATAGGGCGTGACCGAAATCGAGACTTCGATCCAGCCCGTCTCGGTGAACTTGATCGCGTTGCCGACAAGGTTGAACAGGATCTGCCGGAAGCGCCCGGGATCGCCCAACACCTGCTTCGGCAGGTCCGGCGGCAGGGAGGCGACCAGTTCCACGCCCTTGGAGGCGGCGCGCGCCGCGAAAAGCTCCACGATGGTGGAGATCTCGTCCTCCAGCGTGAAGGGGATGTGCTCGTGTTCAATCATCCCCGCCTCCAGCTTGGAAAAGTCGAGGATGTCGTTCAGCACCATCAGCAGGTGCTCGGCGCTGCCCTGGATGGTCTGGGCGTAGCGGCGCTGGATGCCGTCGAGCGGTGAGTCGAGCAGAAGCCCGGTCATGCCGATCACCCCGTTCATCGGCGTGCGGATCTCGTGGCTCATCGCCGCGAGGAACTCCTCCTTCGCGCGGGTGGCCGCGCGGGCCTCGCGCTCGCTCTCGGCCAGCGCATCGCCCTGCGCCTTCAGCGCCGCTGCCTGGCGGGACATGAGCCAGAACGCGACGAGCATGATGGCCGCGATCGCCACGCCACCACCAATCAGCAGGGCGGCCAGCCTCCCCACCCCCTCGAAGGCCGCCGATTTGCGGCGCGCCGCCTCGATCACCAGCGTGCCCTGGCGAATGGTGGAGAAGGCGGCGAAGACGTCCTGTCCGTCCTGGTCGAGGCCGGAATAGGTGCCGCTCTCCTGCCGGGGCAGGAAGTCGCGGAACAGCCAGGCGGAGGGGGCCGCCTCGCCTATCCCAGCTATCCGTCCGTCAGACCGCGCCAGGAGCAGGCCGTTGAGGGAGTGGATCCGGACCGTGACGCCGAAGGCCTCTGCGTGGCGGCGCCCGACGGAGATCAGGTAATCCGGGTTGAGCAACGCGACCGCCGCCCCGTTGAACTCCCCGCGCGGGGTGCGGAGCCCGCGGGCCAGCGGGATGGACCAGATGCCGGCGGCCTGGATGGCGCGCCCCTGCATGGCGGCGGAGCCCCCGAGGAAGCGTCCTACCTCCGGGGCTCCCAACCGCAGGTTCGGGCCGCCGAGCCGCAACATCCGGAACCACTCCCGGTCAGCCACCGAGGTGCCGCGCAGGCTCTCCTCCGTCGCGGAGGTGACAAGTCCGTTGGCGTTCACGATCAGCACGGCGCGGAGTTGCGGCACGTCGCGAATGCGGCCCGCCAGGGCGCGGGCGGTGGCGGCCGGGTCGGCGCCAATGCTGCGTTCGGCCAGGTCGAGCAGCAGGAAGTCGACGGTCTGGATGGCGCGGGCAAGCTGGTCTGCCATGGCCGCGGTCACGCCCAGGGTCAGGCGTTCTGCCTCCTCGGCCGCCTGGCGCAGGCCTCGGTCGAAAAGGACGAAGTAGACGGCGGCGAAACAGGCACCGACGATCAACACGGTGGCGGCGAAGAGGCGCCATGGGCGCGGGGCAGCCGGCCCGGCAGGGCCCGGCTTCAAGACCCTGCGGTTGGGGGATGGCTCGTTGTTCATCAATCTGCGACCGGCGCCATCATCGCAGGCCTAACCGCCTTTTGCGAGGCTGGATCGATTTGCCTGGGATGGCGTCCTGACCCATGCTGCGTCAGGGCAGCGGGCCCCTCCGGCAACACGCTGTGGCCGCTGCCTGCGGCCCCCGGGCCAAGCGGGCTAACGACCTCCGTCATCCACCAGGTCAGCTTCAGCGTGATGCCGGAGGCGGCGTGGTCCGCGACGATTCGCAGGATTCCGACCTCTCGGTCCTCGCGCGATTCGGCGCCAAGCTGTTCCTTTCGCACGGATGGGCGGACCCGCCCCGTCCACCCCCGTCCCACGATCGTCGTGCATGAGGGGCAGGGCGCGCTCGATCAGGCATTGAGCCATGTGGCCAGGCCCTCGGCCGCGCCGAATGGGCCGGTGAAATGGGCGAGTGCTGGCTTCTGCCGGGCCGACTGATCACCTGGCCTGGCCACGCCATCACGCGCGGCCGGATGGTCAGCCCCGGCCCAGGGATTCCAGCCAGCGCTGCTTGCCGCCTTGCGCCACATGGGCCTCGCCCAGGGCACGGGCGCGGATTGGATCGCCTGCCAGCACCGCCTCCAGCATCGCGGCATGCTCAGCATTGCTTTCACGCATGCGGGCGGGGCGGGCGAGAGACCGCTGCCGCGCCAGATGGCTTTCCTTGATGAGCGAGGCGTAGAGGCCGGCGGCACGGCGATGCCCGGCGGCCTCGTGCAGCGCCTCATGAAAGGCCAGGTTGCGGCGGTAATAGCTGGCGGCGTCCCCTGCTTCCGCGTCCTTCTCCATCGCGTCCACCTGCGCGCGCAGATCGTCGGCCGTACCCGCGGGAAGCGTGCCTTCCACCACGCGCTGGGCGAGGCGGGCCAGGATGAAGCCTTGGAGCAGGGCGCGCATGTCGTAGAGCTCGGCCATCTCCTCCGGCTCCAGCCGGCGGACGCTCATGCCCTGGCCGGCGGGGCCCGCCACCACCAGCCCGTCGCGCTCCAGTCCGCGCAGCGCTTCCCGCAGCGGCCCGCGTGAGAGGCCGAGGCGCGCCGCGAGCGCCACCTCATTCAGGCGGGTGCCGGGTGCGATCTCACCGGACAGGATGAGCTGCTCGACCGCCGCCCGTGCACGGCCGGAGAGCGGCCCCGATGGGGGAAGGGTGTCCATGGCAGGCAGGGCATCACGGCCGTTGGCAAGCTGTCAACAGGCTGTTGACAGAGATCGCAAGCGGCCGCAGCCTGTTGGGCAACGGAGGATCTTCCATGCTCGACGCCCCGAACCCCGCCCCCTCGGGCGATGAGGCCGCGACCGCGGGAGGCGCGCTGTCCCGCTTCACCGTGCTCGACCTCACCCGCGTCCGTTCCGGCCCGACCTGCGTACGGCAGCTGGCTGATTGGGGCGCGAAGGTCATCAAGATCGAGATGCCGGAAGGGCTGGATCAGGGCGATCCGATGGGCGGGCCGCGCGGCGGCCCGGATTTCCAGAACCTGCACCGCAACAAGCGCGGGCTGACGCTGAACCTGAAGTCGCCCGAGGGCGTCGCCATCCTGAAGAAGCTGGCGCGCGAGGCCGATGTGGTGGTGGAGAATTTCCGCCCCGACGTGAAGGACCGGCTTGGCATCGGCTACGAGGCGCTGTCCGCGGAGAATCCGCGCCTGATCTACGCCTCGATCTCCGGTTTCGGGCAGGACGGGCCCTATGCCCAGCGCCCGGGCTTCGACCAGATCGCCCAGGGCATGGGCGGGCTGATGTCCATCACCGGCCTGCCGGGCCAGGGGCCCGTGCGCGTCGGCATCCCCATCGCCGATCTCTGCGCCGGCCTCTTCGCGGCCCAGGGCATCCTGGTCGCGCTGCTGGAGCGCGAGGTGTCCGGCAAGGGGCAGTGGGTGCAGACTTCGCTGTTGCAGGCCCAGGCCTTCATGCTCGATTTCCAAGCCGCGCGGTGGCTGCAGGCACATGAGGTGCCGAAGCAGGCCGGCAATAATCACCCGACCAGCATTCCCACCGGCGTCTTCAAGACGAGGGACGGCCACATCAACATCGCCGCGACGGGCAATGCGATCTGGAAGCGCTTCGCCATCGCCGTGGGCGCGCCGGAATGGCTGGAGGACCCGCGCTTCAAGGATTCCGCCAGCCGTTCAGAGAATCGCGACGCGCTGAATGCGCTGATCGATGCGAAGATCGCCGAGCGCACGAGCGAGGAATGGGTGGCGGCGCTGAACGAGGCGGGCGTGCCGGCCGGGCCGATCTACAGCATCGACCAGGTCTTCGCCGATCCGCAGGTGCAGCATCTGGGCATCGCGACGACGCTGGACGACGGCACGAAGGCACAGACCTATGTGGGGCAGCCCTTCACCCTGTCCCGCACGCCCAGCCGCATCGCCAGCCATCCGCCCGCCATTGGCGAGCACTCAGCCGAGATCATGGCTGAGCTCGGCTATTCCGAGGACGACATCGCGGCCCTCAAGGCCCGCCAGGTCATTTAGGGGCGGATTGCCGGAGGGCTTCGTCCGAAGGCTTAAACCCGCCCACCGCCAGATTCAGGATACAGAACGGACATGCCCGACGCGCTTCCGCCGCCCAACCCGGCGCTTGGCACCGACAAGATGCTCTCCCACAAGGAGGGCGGCGTCGGCTGGATGATCTTCAACAACCCCGAGCGCCACAACGCCGTCTCCATGGAGATGTGGCTGGCGGCCGAGAAGATCCTGACCGACTTCGCGGCGGATCCGGAGATCCGCGTGCTCGTGGTGACGGGCGCTGGCGGCAAGGCCTTTGTTTCCGGCGCGGATATCTCGAAGTTTGAGAGCGAGCGCGGTTCGAAGGAGGCGGTGGACGCTTATCAGGCGCAGACGGCCAAGGTCTATGACATGCTGGCCGACTTCCCGAAGCCGACGATCGCCGCCATCCGCGGCCATTGCATCGGCGGCGGCAGCGCGCTGGCCGTGTGCTGCGACATGCGGATCTGCACGGAGAAGTCCTCCTTCGGCATCCCGGCCGCGAAGCTCGGCCTCGGCTACCCGCTACCGGGCATCCGGCGGCTGGTGCAACTCGTCGGCCCCTCCTTCGCGAAGGAGCTGTTCTTCACCGCCAAGCGCTTCACCGCCGAGGACGCCCGCATCATGGGGCTGGCCAATCGCGTGGTGCCCGATGATGCGCTGGAGGCGACCGTCAACGACTACGCCACCACCATCGCCGGCAACGCGCCGCTTACCGTTGCCTCGGTGAAGGCCATTGTGGGCGAGGCGCTGAAGGCGCAGCCGGACGAGGAACTCTGCAACCGCCTCGTCCTCGGGTGCTTCGCCAGCGAGGATTACATCGAGGGCCGCCGCGCCTTCATGGAAAAGCGCCCGCCGCAGTTCCGCGGGCGCTGAACCCGGCGCCCCGCACGGAGGCGCATCACACGGCCTGACGCGTTCAACCGGCCCCCGAGAGACCCGCGCGAGACGGGCCCGGGGAAGCCGCTGAAGCCGGGAAACCCCGGCAGAGCCGGCAAAGCCGGCAGAGGAGGAGAGGTTCCATGATCCATCGCCGCGCCCTGCTGGGCGCCGGCCTGGGAGGCTTTGCCCTGTCCATGCCGGCGCTTCGCGCCACCGCCCAGGAGGCCTGGCCGAGCAAGCCCATTCGCATTGTCGTGGGCTTCGCCGCTGGCGGTGCCACCGACATCAGTACGCGGGTGATGCAGCCGAAGCTCTCGGCACTGCTCGGCCAGCCCGTCGTGATCGACAACCGCCCCGGCGCCGGCGGCAACATCGCCACCGAGGTGGTGGTGCATGCCCAGCCCGATGGCCACACCTTCCTGATGGGCACGATCGGCGCGCTGGCGATCAATCCCACTCTCTACGCTAATCTGTCCTTCAATCCGCAGGCGGACCTCACCCCCGTCGCCATGTCCGGCAATGTGCTGAACGTGCTGGTGGTCCCGGCGAACCGCCCCTGGAAGAGTGTGGCGGAACTGATCGCGGCGGCGAAGAAGGACCCGGACACCGTTACCTATGGCTCCTCCGGCGTGGGTGGGGCCGGGCATCTGGCGGGCGCATTGCTGGACCAGATGGCCGGGGTGAAGACCGTCCATGTGCCCTATCGAGGCGGCGGGCCGCTGATGACGGACCTGATCGGCGGAAAGGTGGACTACGCCTTCTCCACCGCGCCCACCGCCCTGCCGCAGGTCCAGAGCGGCAAGCTGCGCCTGCTGGCGGTGCCGACGCTGAAGCGTGTCCGTTCGCTGCCCGACACGCCCACTGTCGCCGAAACCCTGCCGGGTTATGAGGTGCAGAACTGGTACGCGCTGGTCGGCCCGAAGGGATTGTCGCCCGCCATCGTGGCGCGGATGAACGCCGTCATGCGCGAAGCCCTGGCCGATCCTGCCGTCTCGAACGCCCTGGAAGGGCAGGGGGTGGAGCCCCTTCCCAGCTCGCCCGAGGATCTCGCCCGCTTCATCCGCGAGGAAACGGCCAAATGGGCGCCGATCGTGCGCGCGACCGGGGCGAAGGCGGAATAGGCGCATGGATCTTCACCTTCGCGGGCGCCGCGCCCTGGTGATCGGCGGCTCCTCCGGCATCGGCCGCGCGACGGCGGCTCTGCTGCTGCGGGACGGCGCCGCCGTCACCATCGCGGCGCGCGACTGGGGCCGGTTGGAGGAGGCCGCTGCGGCGCTGCACGCCGAGGCGGGCATGGCGCCGGACATTGCCGTGTGCGACCAGTCCGATCCCGCGAGCGTCGCCGCCCTGGCGGCAGATCTCGGCGAAGCGCCGCTGCATGCCCTGGTCTGCGCCGCAGGCGGCAGCCGCCGTAGTGCCTTCGAGGATCTGCCGGACGAGGCCTGGCTTCAGAACTACGAGTTCAACATCCTGGGCACCGTGCGCGCCATCCGCGCCCTGCTACCGGCGTTGCGCCGGGCGGGGGATGCGCGGGTGGTGCTGCTGGGCGCCGTCTCCGCCCGGCAGCCCACGGCGCATCAGGTCGTCTCCAACGTCCACAAGGCCGGGGTGCTGGCCCTGGCCAAGACCCTGGCGCTGGAACTGGCGCCGGATGGGATCGGGGTGAACAGTGTTTCCCCCGGCCGCGCGCTGACGCCGCTCTGGCAAAATCGCGCGGCGCAGATGGCGAAGGACGAGGGCATCACCGAGGCCGCGGTCCTGTCCCGCGTCGCCGCGGATATTCCCATGGGGCGTCTCGGAACCTCGGAAGAGGTGGCGGCGATGGTGGCCTTCCTTGCCTCGCCGGCTGCCGCCTACGTCACGGGACAGGCCATTGCCGTGGATGGTGGGTTGCAGCGGGGCGTCTGACGGATCACGCGCTGGTCCGAAGCGCGATGGTGGTGAGCTTCGCGATGTCCCCCCCCGTGCTGCGGACCCCACCCACCGTCCCGCCGCCCAGCAGCGCGACAAGGTTGGAGAGCTGCGCAAGCTGGGCCGAGCCCGCCCCCGCTACCTGGCTGGCCCCCACCACGCCAGCGAAGAGCGGGGTCAGATCAAGCATGTTCGTGCCTGCGGCGGTGCTGCCCGTCGCGCGATAGGCACCGGCCGCCGCCGCGAGCGCCTGTGCCGATCGTACCGGCTGTGCCGGATGGATGACGCTGGAGAACGCCGGGGCGGAGCTGGCCGCGTAGACCGCCGCGTCCCGCACAATGCGGTCGAAGCCGGCATCCGCCCCGTCCTCCGTTCGTAGGGCCGAGAGCGCGTTGATGGAGCGCGTGCCGGTGGCGCGGGCAGTGATCTCCAAGGCTGGACTGTCGGTGATCAGCCCCGTGCTTCCCGTGCGGCGCGCCACCACCATCAGATCCTGCGCGCTGCCCTCCGGCCCCGCCTGGAATAATAGCGCACTGTACTCGGCACCGGTGAATTCGGTGCGGCCGGTCACATCCTCCCCATTCAGGATCAGCCTACCGCCGCCCGTGCCCGAGGGATCGTCGCGCATGGCCACGCGATAGCTCGCGCCGTCATCGAAGATGCCGCCCGCCGTGTCGAACAGCGTGTTCATCGAGAACAGGTCGCCCGCCGCTGCGGTGAAGTCGCCCAGGGCGGAGAGGGCCGGGGCCACTTGGCTGCCAAGCGGCGCATAGACGGCCGCATCCTGCGCGATGCGGGCGAAGGCATCATCCGGCGAGGCGTCGCGCAGCGCCGGTAAGGCGTTAATGGATCGTTCGCCCGTGCTGCGGGCCGTGATCTGCACTGCGCGGCTATCCACTGCCATTCCCGCGGCATCCGCGCTGCGCGCGACCACCAGGATGTCCTGCGCGCTGCCCGTAGCGCCCGCCACGAATTGCAGCGTGTTGAATTCGGCGGAGGTGAAGCCGATCCGATGGGTCACGTCCTCCCCGTCCAGCATCAGCTTCGCGCCGGAGGCAATATCTTCGTCCCGCAGTGCCACGCGGTAGCCGGTAACCTCCACCGTGGCGCTGTAAGGCGAGGTAAAAAGGTCCCGCAATGCGTAATGGTCGCCCTCCGCCGTGGTGAAGTTGCCGGCGGTGGCAAGGCTGGGCGCGACCTGGCTGCCCAGTGGCGCGTAGAGCATGGCCTCGGCGGCCACGGTCATGAAATCCGCATCCGCCGCCGCGGGATCAAGGGGCGTGCGCAGTGCCTCCGCCGTGTTGAGCGAGCGTGTGCCGGTGACCGCCGCGTGGACCAGGGCAGGGGTGCTGTCAGCGATCGCGATCAGCCCCCCGGCGCCGTCATTGCTTCCCGCGCGGGCCACGACGAGGATGTCCTGCGCTCCACCCTCCGGCCCCGCCGCATATTGCAGGGCCAGGAACTCCATCGGCGTGAAATCCGTGCGGTCCGTGACATCCTCGCCGTTCAGCAGCAGGCGGCCGCCGCCGGGTCCATCGGGATCGTCGCGCAGCGCCACCCGGTAGAGCGCCGGTTCCACCGCTCCGCCGGTCGGAAACAGATCGCGGATGGAAAGCGTATCGCCCGCCTTCACCGTCAGGTCGCCTATGGCCGAAACGGCCGGTGCCTTGCGCCCCGCGATCGGTGCGAAGATCGCCGCCTCCTGCGCGATGGTCAGGAAGCCCGTATCCGCATCTCCGGGATTGGTGGCGGTGCGGAGCGCGGCGGCGGCGTTGACGGAGCGCGCGCCGGTGACGCTGGCCGTGATCTGCATGGCCGGGCTGTCCACGAGGTTGCGCCAGCTGCCCGTCTCGTCCTTCGTGCCCGCCCGCGCCACCACCAGAAGATCCGCCGCGCTGCCATCCGGGCCGGCGACGAATTGCAGGTTGGTGAACTCCTCCGGCGTGAAGTCCACGCGATGGGTCACATCCTCCCCGTTCAGCATCAGCCGGGCACCCGGGGCATCCGGGTCGTCGCGCAGCGCCACGCGATAGAGAGCGGCTTCCGCGCCGCCGCTGCCGGTGGTGAACAGGTCGTGCAGCGCCACGCCGTCGCCTGCCTTCAGCGTGATGTTGCCTGCGGTGGAAAGGGTGGGAGCCTTCGCATTGCCATAGGAGGTGAAGACGGCGGCGTCCTGCGCCACCCGAAGGAAATCCGCATCGGCATCGCCCGCCGCGGCCTCGGTCCGCAGCGCCGCCGCGGCGTCCAGCGAGCGGACCCCCGTAACCTGCGCGGTGATCTGGACGGGCTCGCTATCCGCGATGTTGCGCCAAGTGCCGGATTCATCCTTGGTGCCCTTGCGGGCCACCGCGACCATATCCTGCAGGCTGCCATCAGCGCCGGCGACGAATTGCAGCTCATTATAGTCCAGCGGGTCGAAATCCGTCCGGCCGGTCACATCCACGCCGCGCAGCACCAGCCTTCCGCCGCCATCGCCCCGCAGGGCGACGCGCATCAGATCGGCTTCGGGCGAGCCGAACAGTTCCCGCACGGAAAGGCTGTCCCCGGCGCGGATGGTGAAGGATCCGGCGGGCAGGGGAACGCGGATATCGACGATATCCGTGACCGTGGACGGGGCCGCCGAGCTGCCAATGGAAGAAGACGCGGCCGGCGCGTAGCCGCTGGGATAGCTTGTGTAGAAGGCGGCCGAGCCGCTGCTGACGGCACCGGACACGGGGCTGCCTCCGCGAAGCCTCTCCAGCCTAGCGCCAGGTCCTTACCAGTCCCTTAATCCTGAAGCGCGCCTTACCCGACGCGCAGCAGGGTCGGGCCATGCCGCCGCAGCCAATCCTGCGCCGCTTCCCGGTGCGGCGTCAGCCGCGAGACATGGGCCCAGAAACGATCGGAATGGTTCAGTTCCCTGAGATGCCCGACCTCATGCGCCACCACGTAGTCCAGCACCCAGTCCGGCGCCATTACCAGGCGCCAGGAGAAGGCGAGGGTGCCGTCCGGCGCGCAGCTTCCCCATCGGGACCGGGTGTCCTTCAGCGTGATGCGGCGATATTTCACGCCCAGCGTCGCAGCGTGGCCCGCCGCCAGGACCGAGATGCGCCGCTTCGCCTCCGCCTTCAGGAAGTCGCCCACGCGGCGGGTCAGGAAGGCCGGATCGCCGGCCACCACGATCTCCCCGTTCCAGAGGATTGCGGGGCCGCGCGCGGTGGGGTCGTGGCGAATCATGTGAGGCACGCCGCCCAGCGGCACGCTCTGCCCCTCCAGCAGCGGCACGGCGGGGGCCAGGCTGCTGAGCCGCTCCTTCACCCAGGCCGCATGGGTGTTCAGCAGCGCCATCCCGGCCTTGCGGCCGGATCGGGGTGGAAGCGTCACCACAACCTCGCCAGCGCGGGGGTCGATCCGCAGCGAGACCCGGCGCGCCCGGTTGGAGCGATTCCAGCGCACCGGTGTCGGCGTCGGCAGGGCCAGCGGATGGGCGCGGAGGGGAACGCTCTCGGTCTCGTTCTGTTCCATGGGGCAGAGCATGGACCGAGGAGGGGGTAAGGTTCAACGGCTTGACAGAGATATAGAAGGTCCTGTGGTGGACGCGGCGCAACAACCTGGGAAAAACAATAACTTGAGCCAAAATCCTCCCAGGATCGCCTTCGCCCATGGGCTGCGGGGGCTGGCGGCCCTCTCGGTGCTGCTAAGCCACCACACCGAATTCTTCTGGAATTCCCGGGAGATGGCGGCGGCCTTCCTGGGGGTCCCGGCCTGGCAAGGCCCCGCCCCGGCCCTGGCCGCTCTGCATGGCTGGTTGCCGGAGGGCTTTGCCGGGCATTTCGGCGTGGCGCTGTTCTTTCTCATCAGCGGCTTCGTCATCCCCTTCTCCCTGGTGGGGCGAAGCCGGGCGGGCTTCGCGATCGGGCGGGTGCTGCGGATCTGGCCGACCTATGCCGCCGGGCTGACCGTCACGATGCTGGCCGTTTGGGCCTGCGCCCGGCATTTCGGTGCGCCTGTGCCCTTCAGCTCGCTGCAATGGATCACCCAGCTCCTGTTCATCCGGGATCTGCTGGGTCTGCCCTCGATCGACGGCATCGTCTGGACGCTGGAGATCGAGCTGCGCTTCTACCTGCTCTGCCTTCTCCTGGCCCCGGCGCTGCGGGCGGGGCAGGTGGGGCCGCTGCTGAACACGGCCCTGGCCATCACGGGCGTCGTGGCGGTGCTGGGCGCCCTGCCGCTACCCCCGCCATTGCTCGTTCCCGTCACCGAGCTGGCCCTGAGCGGGCAGATGATCATCTTCATGCTGGTCGGCGCAGTCTTCGGCGCCTGGCACCGGGGCACGGAGGGGGCGGTCGCCTGCCTGGGCACCGGGGCATCCTTACTGGTCCTGTTCGCCCTGCACTGGGCCGGCGGGGGCATGCGGGCGCAGCTGGGGCCGGGGCTGGTCGCCTATGGGGCGGCGCTGGTCCTGTTCGCAGCACTCTTCGCCCTGCGCCACCGGATCCAGCGCGTGCCGGGGCCGCTCGATGCCCTCGCCCGTATCAGCTATCCACTCTACGTCGTGCATGGGGTGGCGGGCTTTGCGGTGATGCGGCTGTTGCTGGAGGCGGGCGCGCCGCCCCTGGCCGCCATCGGGGCCGCCACGGCCCTCGCCCTGGCCGCCGCGACCCTGCTGCATGTGCTGGTGGAGGTTCCGACCCATCGGGCCGGGCGCCGCCTCAGCCGGGATGTGCCTTGAACTCGATCTCCACGAAGGAGAAAGGCACCACCCCCGCATTGACCACGTTGTGCTCCACCCCCGGCGGGCGGGTGTAGGAGACGCCGGCCTTGATCGTCGCCTCCCGCGTCGCGCCACCGGGCTCCTCCAGAAGCATGGTGCCGTCCGTCACGGGCACCACGAGATAGGCCCAGCCATGCCGGTGCCAGCCGGTCTCTGCCCCTGGCGGGAAATCCCAACGGGTGACGCGGGCGGTTTCGTCATCAGCCTGGACAGTAGCGATAGCGGGGATGCGGCAGCGGAGTGGTTCGGACATCGGTGTTCCTGAAGACTTACGCGGCCGCCGTCGCAGCAAGGGTCATGCCGGCCTCTGCCAGCCCCGGCAGGGGCAGGGCGCCGGTGGCCTGCCAGGCCGCCCAGACCCGGTCGGCCTCCTCGATGGTCAGGCGGGTATGGGGCGGGCGGGTGTGGCGCCAGGCCTCGTCGCCGGTGCTGCGGGCCAGGATTTCCCGCAGGCCGGGGATCAGCGGCACGGTGGCGGCGGCAGCGCGGCAGGTATTCATCATGGCCTGGGCGGCATCCGCCTCCGGCCCCGTGCGCTTCGTATAGACGATCTGGGCATAGCGCGCGGTCAGGTTGGTGGCCGCCGTGATGCAGCCCGCGGCCCCCAGGCCGAGCATGCGCTGGAGCAGGCTGTCCCCGCCCGGATAGACCTCGAAGCCGCGCGAGGCGAAGGCGTTGAGATAGGCTTCCGCCTGGGCCGCATCGCCCGTGCTGTCCTTAATCCCACGCACCACCCCCGGGAAGGCGTCCAGCAGGCGGCCGACCAGCCCGATGCTCAGCGGCACCGCGGACTGGGCGGGAAAGTGGTAGAGATAGATCGCCAGCCCCCCGCCGATCCGCTCGATCACCTCGGAGAAATAGGCGTAGAGCCCCTCCTCGCTGGGGTTCTTGTAGTAGAAGGGCGGCAGGACCAGCACGCCGGGGCAGCCGAGGTCGCGGGCATGGCGCGACAGTTCCACTGTATCCGTGATGTTGGTCAGGCCCGTGCCCGGCATCAGCCGCGTCACCGGCACGTCGTTGGCGACGAGGTTTTCCAGGATCGCGCGGCGCTCATTCAGGCCGAAGGAATTGGCCTCGCCGGTTGTGCCCAGGACGCCCAGATTGTCGCAGCCATTCGCCAGCAGCCATTTCGCATGGGCGGCGGTGCGGCGATGGTCCGGCGAGAGATCCGCATGCATCGCGGTGATCAGCGCGGCATTCACCCCGCCATAAAGAGCCTTCATCCAGCTTTCCTCCCCTTCGTCTTCGCGGCCCCGGCCGGGTTGCCACGCGCGGCGCGACGGCGGGGCCATTCGCCCGGCCAGGTCACGACATGGTCCTCCAGCGCCCCCGCCTCGCGCTCTGAGATGACACGGCCGCGCACGGAGATGCCAGCCTTGTGGACGCTTTCCGGATCGCCCGACACCAGCGGATGCCAGTCCGGCAGATCCTGCCCGCGGGCGAGGAGGTGGTAGGCGCAGGTGGGCGGCAGCCAGTCCAGCGCCGGCAGCATCTTCGCCTTCAACTGCACGCAGTCCGGCACGTGGTCGCGTCGGTTGGCATAGTCGCGGCAGCCGCAGCCCTGGGTGTCCAGCAGACGGCAGGCGACATTGGTGAAGTGGATCTCCTCCGTGTCGTCGTCGCGGATCTTATGGAGGCAGCAGCGGCCGCAGCCATCGCAAAGGGATTCCCACTCGGCCTTCGTCATGGCCGAGAGGGACTTCCGCTTCCAGAAAGGGAGGGGGGTGTCCGGCACGGCGCTTCCCTACACCCGCCGAGCCCCCAACTGGAAGCTTGACCTGCCCGGAGACTCCGCGTGAATCGGGCCATGCCGCTGGACCTGAGCATCCCCGAACGCACGGCCACCACCTGCCGTGCCGCCATGCGCTTCTGCGCCCGAAACCGCTGGGCGCCTCTGGCCGAGATGCCCATCCCCTGCGGAAGGAGGCTGGACATCATGGCCCTGACGCCGGAGGGGCATCTCTACGCCATCGAGGTGAAGTCCGGCCCGCGCGACTTCCTCTCCGACAACAAGTGGCACGAGTACCGGGACTGGTGCGACCGGCTCTACTTCGCCGTGGATATCGACTTCCCGCAGGAGCTGATCCCCGAGGAGATCGGACTGATCGTGAGCGATGGCTTCGACGCCGTGATGGTGCGGGACACGGAGCAAAAGGCCCTGGCCGGCGCCCGGCGCAAGTCGCTGATGCACCGCTACGCCGTGCTGGCGGCGGGCCGGCTCGCAGCCGCCTGCGATCCGGTGGGGGCCCAGGAAATGCGGGCGGCCCTGCTCTGCGAATAGGGGCGGATGCCGCTCGGACCTGCGGCTGATCATTCCAGAGGTCGGAACTCACGGACCATCGGGCCGTTTTCCGGGCGGCGCCCATTGAGAGGCGTCGCCAGGGAGCCGCATCGCCATGAACCGCCGTTCGATTTCGCTCGCCCTCGCGGGGGCCAGCCTTCTGCCCGTGTCCGTCATGGCCCAGGGTGCCACAGGGGGAGGGGCCATGAACCGGTCCCCCGGCCCGGGCGCCGCGCCGCAGGCCAATACCCCGCCAGCCAACATGACCAGCATGGCACCGGACCAGCTCGTGAAAATGACGCATGAGGCCGGGGGCTTCTCCCTCGCCACTGCGCGCGTCGGGATGGAGAAGGCGTCCAACCCCGATGTGAAGCGCTTCGCCAATTTCGAGGTCCGGGAGCAGGAGGGCATGGCCCAGGCCATGAAGATGGCGGGACACAACCTTCCCGACCCGCAATTCGGCGGGGAGAAGTATCAGACCCTCCAGCGCCTGCAGGCGGCGAATGGCGCCGAGTTCGACCGGATGTTCCTGCAGGTACAGGAACAGGGCCATCAGGAGCTGCTGAACCTGACCACGGCCATGGCGGGGAGCCAGGCCCCCATGCCGGACAAGCTCATGGCGCTGCTGGCCAGCGATCGCATCCGCGAGCACCTGATCGACATCAGCGTGCTGCAGGGCCGCGGCTGAAGCCGGAAGGCGGCGGCCGGGCCGCCGCCAGCCCCGGCCTTCAACCCCGGATGCGTGCTACGGTGGCGGTGGTGGAATTGCCCGGCAGCAGCTCGGCCAGCCGGACCACCCCGCCCCATTCCTGCACCAAGGCGCCGCCCACCACCTGCTCCAGCTGATAGTCTGCGCCTTTCACCAGCACATCGGGCCGCACGGCCTCGATCAGCGCCTCGGGCGTGTCCTCATCGAACAACGTCACGAGGTCGACGGTGGTAAGCGAGGCGAGCACGGCCGCCCGCGCCGCCTCACCCTGCACCGGCCGGGCCGGGCCCTTCAGCCGGCGCACGCTCTCATCCGCGTTCAGCCCGACGATCAGCCGGTCGCACCAGCTCCGTGCCTGCTCCAGCAGGTGGACATGGCCGGGATGCAGAAGATCGAAGCAGCCATTGGTGAAGCCCACCCGCCAGCCGCGCTGCCGCCAGCGCTCGGCCTGTTCGGCGGCCTTCATGCGGGAAACGACCTTGCGAAGCGCCCCGCGCTCGGCGCTCAGCGCCCCCAGGATGTCAGAGTCGCGCGCAACCGCCGTGCCGAGCTTGCCGACGGCCAAGCCGGCCGCGACGTTGGAGAGGCGCGCCGCAACGGCCAGGGGCAACCCCACCGCCATGCCCGCCGCCACCACCGCCACCACCGTATCCCCGGCACCGGAAACATCCACCACTTCCGGCGCCTCGGCCGGGAAGTGATAGACGGCATCGCCCTCCACCAGCGTCATCCCGTCCTGGCTGCGCGTGACCAGCACGGCGCCAAAGCCATGGCGGTCGCGCAGCACGCGCGCGGCGGCGACCAGGGCGGGCTCGGTCTCCACCTCCATCCCCGTTGCCTCGCGCAACTCATTGCGGCTGGGGGTAATGAGGTCGGCACCGGCATAGGCCGCGAAGTCCTCCCCCTTCGGGTCCACGACCACCTTGCGGCCGGCGGCGCGCGCCGCGGCGATCAGCCGCTCCGGCACGTCGCCGGCCAGCACACCCTTGCGGTAGTCGGACAGGACCATGACCTTGGTCGCCGCCACCGTATCCTGTGCGATCCGCACCAGCCGGTCCGCCAGGCGCGGATGGATGGGGCGGGCCACCTCGTGATCCGTGCGCAGCAATTGCTGGCCGGAAGCGATGAAGCGGGTCTTGGTCGTGGTCACGCGGCCGCCCTGCACCAGCAGCCAGGGCTCGACGCCTGGCTGGCCGCCGATCAGCCCGGTGAGGTCCGATCCCGGCTGGTCATCCCCGACCACGGAAAGGAAGGCCACCGCCGCGCCGAGCGCGGTGAGGTTCCGCACCACATTCCCGGCGCCGCCGGGCATGGCGACCTCGCGATCCACGCTGAGCACGGGCACCGGCGCCTCGGGAGAGATCCGTCCGACGCCGCCATAGACATAGCGGTCCAGCATGGCGTCGCCGATCACCAGCACGGAGGCGCGCTTGAGGGCCCGGACGGCCTCGGTCAGGTCGGCGGCCGCCATGGGCGGAACGGAAGGTTCAGGCGCGGGGCCGGTCATCACTTCGGCGTAGCCCGCCGCCGGGGCGGGTGGCAACCGGGGCGTTGCGCCCGGTGACGGAACCTTAACCTTGGCCAGTACAGATTCCACCGCACGATGATCCCCCTCTCGCGTCCCGCCGAGCATGGGCCGCCGCCCCAGACGCCGCTCGGGGCGCTGCTGTTCCGCCCTGGTCCGGGCCTGGCGCCGGAAGCGCACCGGGTCGCCCACGCGCTGCTTCAGGATGCCGCGCGGAACCGCGGCGGCCGCATCTCCTCCGCGGCAGACGGGGCTTGGCGGTTGGAGGCCGCGCCATCCGCGCTGGAGTTGGCCCGCCGTACCTTGTCGGCCGTGCTGCGCGGCCGCGATGCCGTGCTTGTCACAGAAGCGCTGGCGATGCCGCCCGTGCCGGAGGCATCCGGCACCGGTCCGGAAGCGATCCTGGCAGCGGCGCCTCTGGAGCCCCTGATCGAACGACGCCCGATCCTGGAATTCGGGCCGGGTGGGGTGCCGCGCCCTGCCGGGCTGCGCGTCCTGCCTTCCGCGCCCGCTATCGCCGCAGCACTCGGGCCGCGCTGGGCGGGGGCCCCATGGCAGGCGCATGGCTGGGAGATCGTGGCCCGCCGCGCCCGGTCCATTGCTCCGCCAGCCCAGGCTGTATTGCATCTGGACCAGCCGCCCGAATGCCAGGCCGGGGCGCCGGTCCTGCCGGTCCTGCCACTGGGTGCCCTGGCCCGGCCCCCGGCCTCGCACTTTGCCCTGGCAGGGCTGACGGCGGCGGCGCTGGCGCTTCTCGATCCCGCCTACCTGCCCGGCATGGCGCTTCATCTCACCCTGGACCCGGATCTGAATGCCCTGCCAGACGGTTTCTGGCAGGCCCTGGATCCTGCGCGCGTGGTGCTGGAGGGCGTTGCGGACGCGGCCGGGCTTGAATGGGGACTGTCCCGCGGAATTGGGCGCTTCGCGGGGCCGCAGGCGGACCGGCTTCTCGGCGCATGGGGGCGGGGTCCGGCATGATCCCGGCCGCTCCGTCGGCCCAGGTCCAGCCCAGACGACGGGCCGATCCGCCGCCCCTGACCGGACCCGATGGCAACGCGGCGGAGCTGGCCGGGCTGGTGCGGCGCTGCATCGCCTCCGACGCGGTGCGGGATATTCTCTGGCTGCGCCTGTCCCGTTTGCCCAAGGGCCTCGAGCGCCCGCATCACCGCCGCCTGCTGCGCGAGGCCCTGGCCCTGCCACAGCATGCGCGCCGTGCCCGGGTCTTCCACCTGCCTGATGGCGACATGGCCGTGGCGACCGCCCCACCGGACACGCTGCGGCCCACCGTGCTGCGTGTGCTGGACGGCTCAGTGGAGGAGGCCGCCATTCCGGAGGTGGTCCGCACCCTGCGTCTGCCCGAGGAGTCCAGCGCCTTACTGGCAGCGCTGGAGGAGAGCCTTGGCCTCGCCCTTGCCGCTCCGGCCGCCAGCCCCGAGGCGCCAGTGCTGGAGGCGGAGGCGCTGGCCGCCATCCTGCCCAGCCTCGCCCGTGCCGATCCGGCACCCTATCTGCGCCGCCAGCCCGTCTGCCGCCTGACGCCGGAGGGGGAGTCAGCGATCATTGCCGAATCCATTGCGCCAATGCCGCAGGCGCTGCGCGACCGGCTGCTGCCGGGCTGCGGGCTGGATGCGGTTCCCGCGCTGGCCGCCCGGATCCGCCTTGCCCTGGAACTGCGGATGCTGGCGGGCATTGCCCGGCCCGAATGGCTGGCCCGGCCGGTGCCGCTGCACCTCTTCCTTTCCGCGGCGGCGCTGACCTCGGACGCCATGCTGGCACTGGACGCACGCCTGCCCGGGGCGGTGCGGCCGATGCTGACCTTGGCCGTGCCCGCGGCGGAGGTGCTGTCGGATCCGGCCGGCTTCGCCCTCGGGCGCGACCTGGCGGTCAGCCGTGGCTATGGGCTGGCGCTGGAGGCGCCAAGCGGGGCCGTACTCAGCCTGCTGCCGCCGGCCCGGCTGGGGGCGGGGCTGGTGCGGCTTGCCTGGCATGAATCCCTGCCCGCCAGTCCTGGCCCGATCGCCGCACTGGCTGGGGAAGGGATAGAAGTGGTGCTGACCGGGGCGGATCGGGCCGCCGCCATCGCCTGGGGGTGGGAGAACGGTATCACCCTGTTCCAGGGCCGCGCGACGGACCGGCATCTGCGTCGTTGAGCCGCGAGGTTCACCGGAGCCGTTGAACCTCGGTTCACCGGAGCCGTTGATGCAGGCGTGAAGCCACATCTCCTTCCTGCGTCCGACCTGGCGGCCTATGCGGGGCCCATGCCCCAACCCGTCCATTCCGCTGTCCCCGCCATTGCGGCAGAGGGCCTGACCAAGCGCTACGGTGAAACACTGGCGGTGGACTCCCTGAGCTTCACCCTGCCGCGCGGGGCGACATTCGGCCTGCTGGGCGGCAATGGCGCGGGGAAGAGCACCACCATCGCGATGCTGCTGGGCCTGTTGATCCCGAGCGCCGGCCGCGCGCGCCTGCTGGGCCATGACATGGCGCGGGACCGTTTCGCGGCGCTTGCGCGGGCGAATTTCTCCTCACCCTATATTGCCCTGCCGCATCGGCTGAGCGTGGGAGAGAATCTGCGCGTCTATGCGCATCTTTACGACGTGCCGCGCGCCGAGGCGCGGATCGCGGAGTTGGCGGAACAGCTCGACCTGACGGATTTGCTGGACCGCCCGGCCGGCCAACTCTCCGCCGGGCAGAAGACACGGGTGGCCCTGGCGAAGTCGCTGATCAACCGCCCCGATGTATTGCTGCTGGACGAGCCCACGGCGAGCCTCGATCCCGATACTGCCGACTGGGTACGCAGCTGGCTGGAGCGGTACCGCGCGGAGAGCGGCTGCGCGATCCTGCTGGCCTCGCATAACATGGCGGAGGTGGAGCGCCTCTGTGGCCATGTGCTGATGCTGAAGAAGGGAAGGCTGGTGGACAGTGGATCGCCGGCCGAACTTCTGGCGCGATATGGCCGCGATGACCTGGAGGAAGTGTTCCTCGACATTGCCCGCAACCGTCGCGGCGCGGAGGCAGCCTGATGCGCGCTTCCGCCAGGCGGGTCTGGGGCATGATGTACCGCCATCTCGCCCTGTTTCGCCGCTCCTGGCCGCGCGTGCTGGAGCTGATGTACTGGCCGATCCTCCAGATGATCGTCTGGGGTTTCGTCACAGCCTATGTCGCGGGCGTGCAGCAGAACACAGCCAGCCTCGCCGCGGGCGCGCTGCTCGGCGGCGTGCTGCTGTGGGAAGTGGCGCTGCGCAGCCAGATGGGCTTTGCCATTTCCTTCTTGGAGGAGATCTGGTCCCGCAATCTTGGCCATGTCTTCGTCTCCCCGTTGCGGCCCTGGGAACTTGTCGCGGCCCTCGTGGGGATGAGCATCATCCGCATGCTGACCGGCGTGCTTCCTGCGGTGCTGCTGGCTTGGCTGCTCTATGGCTTCGGGTTGTTCTCGCTGGGCCCTGTCGTGGTGCTGTTCTTCGCCGCGCTGATGATCATGGGCTGGGCCGTGGCGCTGGGCGTTACCAGCCTCATCCTGCGCCATGGCGCGGGGGCCGAGGCGCTGGCCTGGTCGGTGCTCTTCGGCCTCACGCCCTTCGCGGCGGTGTTCTATCCGGTCTCCGTGCTGCCCGGCTGGCTCCAGCCATTCTCACTTGCCACCCCGGCTGCGCATGTCTTCGAGGGGATGCGCGCGGCCCTGCTGGAGAACCGGATCGCCTGGGGTCACCTCGGCTGGGCCTTCGCGCTGGACCTGATCTGGCTGGCCGCCATGGGCTGGCTGTTCATGCGGCAATTCCACCAGGCGCGGGAGCGCGGGGCGCTGCTGACGATCGGTGAATAGGCGCCCTTCGCGCTGTGGGGAGTAGGCGCCGACGGCGCCGCAAGGTAGAGGGCCGCATGCCGGACATAGCTCGAATCTTCCTGATCCGCCACGCGCTGGTCGAGGCACCTGCGCGCCTGACCGCCTATGGCGCGGCCGATGTCGCGCTTTGCCAGGAGACGCTGGTGCGGGAGCGCCCGGCCCATGCCTGGCTGGCCAACCGCCTGCCGGCCGGCGCCCGCTGGTACTGCACCCCCTTGGCCCGCACCCGCGCCACCGCGATGGCCATCTTCGCCGCGGGCTACCCGGAGCAGGAGCTGTTAGAGCTGCCGCATTTCGTCGAGCAACATCTGGGTGAATGGCAGGGGCTGACGCATGAGGAGTTCATCGCCATGCTGCGTGACCCGCCCCATCCCTTCTGGATGCATGGCCCCGACGAGAAGCCCCCGGGCGGCGAGAGCTTTTCCGACGTGGTGGAGCGCGTAGGCCCCACGTTGGAGGGGGTAGCGGAGGAGAATCAGGGCGGCGACGCCGTCATCGTCGCCCATGGCGGTTCGATCCGCGCCGCCCTGGCCCATGCCTGCGCCCTGACGCCCTATCAGGCGCTTCAGTTCAGCGTGAAGAATCTCTCCCTCACCCGGCTGGAGCGGGAGAACGGGCACTGGCGGGTCAATGGGGTGAATGAGGAACCGCCGCTCGTCTGACCGGATCCCCGGGTCGGCACTCCGCCCCCGAGGCGGCGGCCCATCCGCAGCTCGCCACGAGGCCGCCCTGGTCTCGCCGCCTTCGACTCGCTAGTCTCCCGTCTGAGCAAGGGGTTGGGGGAAGAACTTCATGCGACGCACGATCATTGCGCTGGGTGCCCTGGCAGCCGCGCTGGGGTTCCTGCCGCGCGGGGCGATGGCTCAGGCCGAAGAACAGACGCTCGTGGACCGCGCCACGCTGACGGTTCAGGAAATGCTCTCGGATGGCGACGCGAATGCGCTGCGCGACGCCCGGCGGGTGCTGAATGATGCCCGGGCGGTGATGATCTGCCCCCGCATCTTCCGTGCCGGCTTCGTCTTCGGCGGCCAGGGCGGCGACTGCGTGTTGACGGCGCGTGATGGGGCGGGATCCTGGTCCTCGCCAGCCTTCTACACCATCGGCTCGGCCAGCTTCGGCCTGCAGATCGGCATACAGGACATGCAGGTGATGATGTTCATCCTCACCGAGCGCGGGCTGAATGCGGTGATGGACAGCCAAGTCAAGCTCGGCGCCGACGCCTCCGTGGCGGTCGCCACGCTGGGCGCCGGAATTGCGGGGGCCACCACGACGGCGGTGGGCGCGGATATCGTCAGCTTCGCCCGCACCCGAGGCCTCTATGCCGGCATCTCGCTGGAGGGCTCGCTGCTCTCCAGCCGCAATGACTTCAACACCGGCTATTACGGCCGCTCCGTCGCGGCGCGGCAGGTCGTGGTGAACATGGAAGCGCATAACCCGGCCGCGGACCCGCTGAGGGCGGTGCTGATGCGCTTCAGCGGCCCGGCGCCTGCCGCGCCGGCTCCGCTAGCCGCCGTGCCCGGCCCGGGTAGCATGGGCGGTGGAATGCCGCCGATGCAGGCTGCGCCGGGTGGTAGCGTTACGCGCGAGACGCTGCGCTAGACGGCGCTTGACGCGGCCATTCCCTGAAAGGGCGCGCGGGGTTCGTGTATTTCAGCGAGGCGGGGCGGTTAGGCCCCGTCCATGCCCGCCTGGGGAAAATACGCACACGGCCGTACTGACGGCCCGCAAGCACCATGGCGGGCCGTCAGACCAGCAGTTCCACCCCGCACTCGGCCGAGAGGCGCCGCAACTCGGCCAGCATCTTCTCCGGGGGAGGGCCGGCCGGGGTTATGGGGGAGGCGTCCGCCGCCACCGCCTCGCCGAGCGTCGAAAAGAATGCCTCATGCTGGTGGCCCGGGCAGTTCAGGATCAGCATCGAGGCCATATCCGTGCCGACGTTCCGGAAGTGGTGGGGCGCCCCGCTTGGAATCGGCACGTAGTCTCCTGGCCCGACCAGCCGTGCCACGCCGTCCACGCTGAATTCGTAGCGCCCGGACAGGATGTAGAACGACTCCTCGTCGCCGGGGTGACGGTTGGGCGGCGCGCCCGCGCCTGGCGCCGAGCGGCATTCCGACAGCAGGAAGGGGGAGCCCTCCGATGGCCGTGCCCGGAAGGTCAGGATATTGCCGAAAAGGTGATAGCTTGGCGCTGTATCGGCCATTGGCATCTCCCTCCGATCCCGCACTCCGGCGCTCTCTTAGCGCGCCTCGCCCCGGAGATGGACCGGCCAGTCCAGCGCGTATTCGATCACCAGAAGCGCGACCACCAGGGCTAGCGCGATCAGCGAGGGAACCAACCTGCCATTCTGGTGCGGGCTTAGGCTACGGGTCGGGGTAGAATAGGTCCTCATCATCACGGCCTCCCATTTTTTGTCTTGTTGCCGGCATGAAAACCCGGACAGCCGGCGGGATAGTCCCCCGCCAGCATACCCGTCCGGTGATGAATAATATGTCATTTGGCCGTCGCTTACGATGACAAAGCAGTGCTGCCCGGCCCTGTCACGCCGGGCAGGGCAGCGCCCGCAGCCGCCGCGCCGGGGAGGCGAGGATCACCCCGGCTTGCAACAAGAATCCCGCCGCCGAGGCAGCTAGGCAGGCGCCCACCCCGAAGCGTTCCGCCAGCAGTGCCCCGATCGCGGCACCGAGCGGCCGGGCGCCATAGGTCGCCGTCAGCACCACGGACGTGACACGCCCGAGCATCGGTGCTGGCGTGACCGCCTGGCGCAGGGCGGTCGTGTGGATGGACCAGAGGATTGGCCCGGCACCGAAGAGAAAGAGCGCCAGCCCCGCCAGGATCGCCGAGGGCATGGCCAGGGTGGCGAACATCAGCAGTGCTGCCACGGCCGCCGTGCAGGGGCCCGCCGCGATTATTCCGCCCAGTGGCAGTCGCGCGGCCAGCATCGGTGCCCCTAGGGCTCCCACCACCATCCCGGCGCCGCAGAGGCCGAGGGTGAGACCGACGCCGGAGGCCGTCAGCCCGAGATGGTGGACGGCATGGGCCACATAAGCGGCCTGGAGAATGAACCAGGCCGTGTTGAACAGGAGGGCCGTGACCAGGATCGGCCGCAGCAGCGCGTGGGAAAGCACGAAGGCGATGCCCTCCCGCAACTCGCGCCCGGGATGGCGGCGCGCGCGACGGGGCCGCGGCGGTTCCGCCAACCCCGCCAGAAGCCCGGCGGAGAGGAGAGAGAGCGCGACGGCGAGCCCATAGGCGGGAGAGGCGCCTATCCAGCCGAGCAGCGCGCCGCCCAGGGCCGGGCCGGCGGCGAAGGCGCCGCTCCGGCCCAGTTCCAGCCATCGGTTCGCGGCCGCGAGGCTCTCTCGCGGAACCAGGGCGGGCAGCAATGCCGGGGCTGCCACGCCCTGCGCCACCGTGCCCGTGGCCCCGAGGAAGCCGAGTGCCGCAAGCCCCGCCAGGTCGAGCCGTCCCAGCGCGGCAAGGGCGAGAATGCCGAGCAGCGTGGCGGCCCGCAGAAGCTCCGCGCCGATCATCAGGCGGCGGCGGGGGAGGCGGTCGGCCAGTACCCCGGCCGGAAGGGCAAGCAACAGGAAGGGCAGCGTCTGCGCGGCCTGGAGCCAACCCGTCTCGGCCGCCCCCGCGCCCAGCGTCAGCACGGCAACCAACGGCGCTGCGGCCAGCGCGACCTGTTCGGAGGATTGCGCCGCGAGGTTGGAGGCAGCGAGCCGCGGAAAGGCTTTCAGCATGGGGACGGTCCGGTGATGGCGGCCCAGCCTGGCCGCACCTCGGCCCACGCGCTTCCCGTTGCTTGCGCTGTAATCCACCGCTTGCGCCACGCCCCCGCGTCACGGCATCTGAACCCGGTGCGGTCGCCCAACAGGGCCTGACGCGGGAGCACGATGCCATGCCAGACCGACTTCCTTCCACCCGAAGGATGGACCCATGAGCGCTGGAACCCGGATCATGCTGCTGACCGGCGCCAGCCGGGGCATCGGCCACGCCACGGTGAAGCGCTTCCAGGGCGAGGGCTGGCGCATCCTCACCGTCTCCCGCCAGCCTTTCTCGGAGGAATGCCGCTGGCCCGGGGCGCGTTGGGGGCACATCCAGGCCGATCTGTCCGACCCGGTGCAGGTGCAGGCCATGATCGAGGAGGTCCGGTCGCGCCTGCCGGAGGGGCAGTTACACGCCCTGGTCAACAATGCCGGAATCTCGCCCAAAGGGGCGGAGGGAGCGCGGCTGGGCGCGTTGAATACGGACTACGCAACCTGGATGTCGGTGTTCAACGTGAACCTGTTCTCCACGGCTGCGCTGGCGCGTGGACTTTTTCCGGAACTGAAGGCGGGCGGCGCCAGCATCGTGAATGTCACCTCCATCGTCGGATCGCGAGTGCATCCCTTCGCGGGGGCAGCCTATGCCTGCTCCAAGGCAGCGCTGGCGGCGCTGACGCGGGAGCTGGCCTTTGAATTCGGCGCCCATGGGGTGCGCGTAAATGCCATCGCGCCGGGCGAGATCGACACGGCCATTCTTTCCCCTGGAACCCAGGACATCGTGGAGCGGCAGATCCCGATGCGGCGGCTGGGCACGGCGGAGGAGGTGGCGGAAACGATCCTGTTTCTCTGCTCCGGCGCGTCCTCCTACGTGAACGGGGCGGAGATTCACATCAACGGTGGCCAGCACGTGTGATGCCGCTTGGCCGTTGCCGCGCGGCCATGGCGCCCGTGTTCACGCGTCCCGGCATGTGGCTGGAACGCGGCGAGCCCGTCCCTAGCTCGCCTTTGCGTCCTTTGCGGGAATGATCGAGATGCCGCCGTCTATCTCAAGCACGGCGTGCCGGATCTGATCCATTCGCTCGAGCCCATGGGATCGGCGCGCAGCAGCAAGGATTTCGTCATCGCCGATCCGGGCGGCTTGCATTCGGCTGCGGTTGGGACGCCCATTCTCGACCAGCAGCATGGGAGTGCCCTCGGCCCAGCGCTCCAGCGTGGGAGAGCGCTGCTTGAGCCAGGACATGGCGACACTTGCCCCGAGCAGGGTGACGATCGACAGAAAAGCGTTCGTCATGGAGTGATCGTTGTCGACCATCGCCTGCTGGATCGTCTCACTGATGATGAGCAGCACCACCAACTCGAAATTCGAGGTCTCGCTCAGTGTTCGTTTTCCCGCCAGCCGGAAGACCAGCAGCAGGAAGAAGTAGATGGCGAGGCTGCGGAGGACCGAGTCCATGCGCTTTTCCTCTGAGGTGGGCTGCCGGCGTTACGGATAGACGAATTGCCAGAAGGCGAGTTCCGGCCCGTCCTCGGTGCCGAGGCGCACGGGCACGGTGCGGAACTTCACCGTCGGCTTGTAGCGGAAGGTGATGGCAGTCTGGCCGCCCAGTTTCGGTGCGGCGAAGACATAGGTGTGGCGATCCGTTCCGAGTTCCACGGTATCGGGCTGAGGAAGCACGTTTTCCAGCGCAAGCGCCTCAAGGAAGCGTCGGTCTATCCAGATCCGCAATGTGCCGTTGTGGGCCAGTTCGGGGTTTATGTGGAGCCGCAGCTCGGTCGGACCCTCATAACGCCCGAAGCGATGGTATTCCGCGCGAAGGGACGCGCCGGCCTCGCCTGAGGTTGCACTGCTGAGCGGCCCGCGACCGAGAAGACCCGACAGAGCCGCCAATACGGACAGGGCAAAAACCACCCACCCACAACGCACAATGCGCAGATCCAGGAGAAAGTCCGCCCGGGTCGGCCGCAATTCGAGATCGCTCTGCCGGGGCGGCATGTTTCTCCTTCCCGGCTCCGATTTCCGCGATGCTGTCGAGGGAGGCCGATCAGAAGACATCTTACATGGCTCCGGCGCGTCCTGCCGTAAACTCACCTGCTGGAGTCCGGTTCAGGTGCAACGCGCCGGTACCCGGAGCGCTGTGTCGGGGGGGGCGTCCTGGGCGGCGTCCGGCGGCACGGCACTTCACGGCCGTTATCCCCCGCCCAGGCTGAATTGCACGCTCACGATGGCACGGAAGCGGGGCGAGTCGCGTCCGATGCCAGTGCCCAGCGCGCCACCGAGCGTCACGTTCTGCGAAATCTGATGGCGCAACCCGGCCTCGATGATGGTGGCGGGACGCTCCCCGCGTTCCTGGGTCTGGCGGAGGATATTGGCGACCAGTGCGGTGCGTTGTTCCAGGAGCTGGCTATAGCCCAGCGTGACGCGGTAGCGGTCCTGCCGTTCGTCCCCTGTCGGGTCAAAATGGTGCATCCAGACGAGGTTCAGGTGCAGGCGCCGCTGGGCTGGGCCTGAATCGACGGTCTTGCTGGCGATGCCCCAAAGCTGCAGGTCCCAGCCGTGCCCCCCAGGTCCAACCGGCGCATTCACTTCAGTGGAGACGGCGAAGGCGGGAAGCCAGCGCGTCTCGCGGTTGAGGTTGTACAGCGCGTCCAGATTGACCTCGCCCTGATTGGCGTCCGGACCGGACCCAATGCTGTAGGGCAGTCCCACCGAGAGCTGCAGCCCCTCCAGGGGGACATATTGCAGGCGCGGGAAGAAGCGCACCGTGTCCCCCCGGCGCCCATGGTCGTAACGCGCGGCCCCTTGCAGCTCGGCACTGCCACGATCGCCGACGAAGGCGTCGTCCAGCGTATTGGGCATGTTGATGTCGAGATCTCCGACCTCTTCCCCTTTCGCCGCTGGCACGATGATGATGGAAAATACGCTGGCCAGGATCAGCGCAGCGGTGCTCAGGCGGCAGTTCGGCACACGGTTCTCCTGTCTTCGGGCCTCGCCAGCAACGCTTTGTTACAGCCGGTGTTTCCAGAGTTCGTCCTGGATTCCTTGGCTGGATGAGAGATGTTGCCCCACGGTCAGGCCTGGTGCCCGGAGCGGCTTCGGCGCTGTTACGGCGCCCGGTGATCTGGTTCGGCGCGGGCCGTCTCGGTCGGGGAGGCGAAGCTCCTCCGCCTCGCGACCGCGGATCTTGGGGCGGAGCGGCCGGCGCTCGTCGCCGTGCATCCCCGTGACATCCACGGCGCGAAGGCGGCCGGGCTGACCGCCTATGGCTCGGCCGGGCGACCCTGTTCCCCGGCCCATCTGGCGTCACCCCGCGATCAGACGAGCTGGTCCAGCCCCGCTCGCAGAGACCCGTCCGGGTCCTGCAGCAGGCCCTCGCGGATGAAGAGGTCGATCAGCACGAGATTTACGTTGAACTTCACGTCATCCGTGTCCCGCACCGCCTCCAGCACCCGGGCAATCGGCCACAACTCGAAACGCTCCACCTCGTCGTCATTCGGGCGGGGGACGACGTCCTCCGGCATGTCGAGGTCGAAGAGATGCAGCAGGTCGCGCCGCATACCCTCCTCCGTCCGCATGATGTAGGAGACGCGGCCGACAGAGCGCGCCTTCAGCGCCAGCTCAGCGGGAATAGAGGCTTCCTCTTCCGCTTCCTTCACCAGGCAGCGTTCCGGCGTCAGCCCGGCGGGGATGCCGCCCGCCACCACATTGTCCATCTGGCCCGGTGCGACTGCCTTGGTCTTGGACCGCCAGCCAACCCAGAGATGCAGCCCGTCCGGCCGCCGGACGAGACCATTCATGTGCACGCCCTGGCTCATGATCCCCATGGCCGGCAGCACGCCACGATCCACCGTTGCCAGCACGGGGCCGAAGGGGCTGGCGCGGACGTCGAATTCCTCACCCCGGATGCGCCCGAAACCGGCCTTGGCCAGGGTGCGGGCGATCTCGGCCATGGCGCCGGTCCGGGCCGCGCTGCCCCGGACACCAGCGGCCAGGGAGACACCCTCCGGCCCGAAATGCACGATCTTTGGCAGGAAAGTCAGGGCGCGCGCCGCATCCGGCTCCAGCCATCCCACCTGGGCATCCCCGATGCGGAAAGGCAGATAGCCCGCAGGGGAGGGGATGTTGTTGCAGGCGGTGATGTGGCGGGCGAAGCGTTCCATTCGCCCATTCTGCCCGGTGCGACGTCCTTAGGCATCCCCGCCATGCAGCCCTCCCGGCTGGCGCCCGGCGCCGGGAGGCCCCATGTGGGACCCGAACGCCCTTCCATCCCCGTGGTGGAACGAGGCAGCCCATATCCCGGACCGCCCGGCGCGGCACTGGCCCCTGAGGGCCGTCCGAGCCCGGCAGCGCGCCCGAATCGGAGTTCCCGCGTGCCCCCCGCCCAGCCCGACCAGTCCTCCGGCCTTCCCGCCCAGCGCGGCACCCTGGCCACGCTGCGAAGCCTCGCCCCCTATCTCTGGCCCAAGGGGGAGACGGGGCTACGCGCCCGCGTCGTCATCGCCCTGCTGCTTCTGGCTGCCGCCAAGGTCGCCAATGTTCTCGTTCCCATCGCCTATGCCCGGGCGGTGGACGCGCTGGCGCCCCATGCAGGCGCCGCTGCCGGCACGGTGGCTGCCATTCTCTCTGTGCCAGTGGCGCTGGTGATTGCCTATGGCTTGCTCCGCGTCGCCTCCAGCGCCTTCGGGGAGCTGCGGGATGCGGTCTTCACCAGGGTGCAGGCGCGGGCCGGGCGGCGGATCGCGCTGCAGGTCTTCACCCATCTGCACGCCCTGTCGCTCCGCTTCCACCTGGACCGGCAGACCGGCGGCCTGTCCCGGGTGATCGAGCGCGGGACGCGGGGGATCAACTTCGTCCTCGACTTCATGCTGTTCAACATCATCCCGACCATCTTCGAGATCCTGATGGTTGCGGTGATCCTGTGGCGGCTGTTCGACTTCACCTTCGCGGCCGTCACACTGGGGACGATCGCGGTCTATGTCGCCTTCACGCTGATGTTCACGAACTGGCGGCTGCAATTCCGCCGCCGGATGAACGACACGGACCAGGAGGCGAACACACGGGCCATCGACAGCCTGCTGAACTACGAAACGGTCAAGTATTTCGGCAATGAACGCCATGAGGAGCGGCGCTACGACGCCTCCCTGGCGCGATACGAGCATGCCTATACCAAGTCCGAGGTTTCGCTGAACTTCCTCAACATGGGCCAGGCCGCGATCATCGCGATCGGGCTTACAGCGGTGATGCTGATGGCGGCGCAGGGCGTTGTCGCCGGGCGGATGAGTGTTGGCGACTTCGTGCTGGTGAACACCTATCTCATCCAGCTCTACCTGCCGCTGAACTTCCTGGGCTTCGTCTATCGCGAGATGAAGCAGGGGCTGGTGGATATGGAGGCCATGTTCACCCTGATGCGCCAGCCCCGGGAGGTGGCGGACAAGCCGGGCGCCCCCGCCCTGCCGGCCGGCCCCGGTGAGGTGCGTTTCGAGAATGTCCGCTTCGGCTATGGCCGGAACCGGGAGATCCTGCACGGCGTCAGCTTCGAGGTGCCGCCCGGCAGGATGCTGGCCATCGTCGGCCCCACCGGCGCCGGCAAATCCACCATCTCCCGCCTGATGTTCCGCTTCTACGATGTATGGGACGGCCGCGTGACCATCGATGGCGCTGATATCCGCGACGTGACGCAGGAGAGCGTGCGCGCCGCGATCGGCGTGGTGCCGCAGGACACGGTGCTGTTCAACGACACCATCTTCTACAACATCGCCTATGGCCGCCCCGACGCCACCGAGGAAGAGGTGATCCAGGCCGCCAAGCTCGCCCAGGTGCATGATTTCGTGATGCGCCTGCCAGAGGGCTACAAGACCCGGGTGGGTGAGCGCGGCCTGAAGCTATCGGGCGGCGAGAAGCAGCGGGTGGCCATCGCCCGCACCATCCTGAAGGATCCCCGCATCCTCATCCTGGACGAGGCGACCAGCGCGCTGGACACCCGCACGGAGCAGGAGATCCAGTCCGCCCTGCGGGGCGTGGCGCGGGGCCGCACCACCCTTGTGATCGCGCACCGCCTTTCCACCGTGGTGGAGGCGGACGAAATCATCGTGCTGTCGGAAGGCCGCATCGCCGAGCGTGGCACCCATGCCGAGCTTGTGGCCGCCGAGGGCCTCTATGCCAGCATGTGGCGCCGCCAGGCCCAAGCCGTGGCCCTGGCCGAGGCGGCCGCCGCGGCGCGGGACGAGCTGCCCCCGGCGGAAAAGAAAGCTGAAGATCTGGACAGCTCTTCATCCATGGGGTCTTCCGCTCCCGCCACCGCCTGACCATCTGGGCGCAACATTTGATAAGGAGGCCCCGGGCATGTCCCTGGACCCGCAAGGCATGGCTCCGGAAGATCTGAGCCATGCCGGTTCCGTGACCGACAAAGCCATCGAATACATGATGGAGCAGGGCATACAGCCGATCTCCATTGCCTCTGCCCTTCTGGGTGGGGCGCTGGGGCTGATGGCCCGCAGCATGGAAGACACGGCCATCGCCAATGTCCTCCGCAGCGCCCTGCTCTCCGTGGAAAGCGGCGAGTTGCAGGAGATGCGCAAGCAGCAGCCCGAGCGGCCGCCCGCATCCTGACTTGACTCCGGGCGGCGCGGAGGTCATACGCTGCCCTTCTTATCAGACCACCACCCGTGCCCGTGCGGTTTCGCATGGCCGCGCGGCTGAACGACCCAGGGGTTTCCACCATGTCCCGCCGCTGCGGCATCACCGGCAAGGGCGTCCTGACGGGCAACAACGTCAGCCACGCCAACAACAAGACCCGCCGGCGCTTCCTGCCGAACCTCCAGCATACTTCCTTCTTCTCGGATGTGCTGGGTACCTCCATCCAGCTCCGCCTCTCCACCCGCGGCATCCGCACGGTGGAGCACAATGGCGGCCTGGACGCCTTCCTGCTCGGCACGCCCGATCGTAGCCTGCCGGATGAGGCGAAGGTGCTGAAGCGCCGCATTGTTAAGGCGCAGGCGAAGAAGGCGGCGGCTTAAGCCCCTTTCGGACCGGCGAGCCTATCCAAGGGCGCGAGGGGTTTCCCCTCGCGCCCTTCGCTTGTGCGGGCGCCGGCATTTACCCTTCCGCAGCCCGGCCCTGGCAGGCTGGGCCGCATGGAGTTGATGGTCATCGCCCTGGCGGCCGGCGCCGCCCCGATTCTTGCCCTGGCCGCCTGGCGCCTGCTGGAGCGTGCCCGCGCGGCCGATGCCCAGGCGGCACAGGCGGAGTTGCGCCTGGACACCGCCCGCCGCGCCCTCGGCATGATGGCGCGGGAGCTGGAGACGCCGGGGCTGTCCCTGCTCGGCCTTGCCGCCCGCGTCCCAGCCGAAGCCGCGCCCCTGATCGAGACGGAAGCCCGCCGGCTGCTCGCCCTGTCGGAGGAGGTGGGCGATTACGCGGCCCATCCTCTTGGCGCGCGCGGGTTGCGGGACGGCCGGATCCCCCTCGGGCTACTGCTGCGGGAGGTGGTGGCAGAGGTGGCGCTGCCGATGGGGGAGGGCGCGCGGCACTGGCGGATCCCGCCGGAGGCGGATGCGCTGACCCTGCTGGCAGACCGTCGTGCCCTGCGCCGGGCACTGACCCAGATCCTGACCCGCGCGGTGCGGGAGACGCGGTCGGGCGACCGGATTGCGCTGCGCATCGTGCGTGCCGCCGAGACCGTGGCCCTGGTGGTCGAGGACGAGGGCGCGGGCCTGGCCCATGGCGACCTGGAGGGTGGGGAGGGTACGCGCGGCCTCTCGCTTGGCCTTTCGGTGGCGCGGGAGCTGATGCGGGCCCATGGTGGGGAGCTGACACTTGAGTCGGCGCCGGGCATCGGGACACGCAGCTGGCTGACCTTGCCCCGCGCCCGCGTGCTGGAGGATCAGGCCGTCGGCTGATCCGCCCAGGCCAGCACCATCAGCAGGGTGCGCTGGAAGAACATGGAATTGTCGTCTGAGATGACGGCAACGAGGTTCCGCCCGCCATGGCGGAAGGCGCTGATGCCCTCCCAATTGTCAGTGGGCAATGGGGCGGCCAGCTCGGCCACGGTCGGCCCCTGCAGCAGCCCGGGCGCGGCCGGAATAGGCGGCAGGCGGGCGATGCGGGCGGAGAAGCCCCCTGTCAGGCTGAAATGGCGTTCCAGTACCAGCGCGCCGCCATCGGGCAGGGGGCAGAGATCGCTTGGGTCATGACCGGCGCGGGGGCGGTAGGTGAAGCGACGCCAGCGTCCGGGGCCGCCGATCCAGGCCATGCGGCTCAGCCTGTCCTCCTCCGGCCGCTGACTTTCCGCAATGGCGAGCCAGCGGCCATCCGGCAGGACGCCAAGTGATTCCAGCGAGCCGTTGGTCGGGGCCAAGCGCAGCTCCGGCGGGGCGTCGACGGGTTCGGCCGGCCCATCCAGGCGGCGGTAGCGCCAGATGCGGTGCAGTCGTTCGAACCCAACCAGCCAGGAACCGTCCGGCAGGGCCGCCAAGGACTCGGCGTCGTTGACTAGAACACGGGGCAGGGGGCGACCGGCGATATCGCGCAGTGGGCCAACCCGGGGGAAGGCGAGGCCCAGAGGCGTGCCGTCCGGCGCCAGCAGCAGACGCGCCTGACACCAGTTGCCGCGATCAGCAATCGCCGTGAGGGTGAGGTCCGGACCGATATGGAGGCCGGACAACCCATCGACGCCGAGCTGCGCCGTGTTGATCTCCAGCGTGCCCAGCGGGCGCAGCGGCGTGTCCGCCGCGACCTGCGGGAGGACGGTGGACAGGTCTGCCAGATCTGGCCGCTGACAGGCCGTCGCGCCGATGAGGGCGGCCAGGGCGGCCCGGCGCCCGAGAGCGCGGCGCCTCAGCCCGCCCATGCGCCGGGTGCGAGCCTGGAGGCGTAGCCTCCTGGCCTCACACCATCACCGGGGCTCGTTCCGCGGCCGCCCGCTGCCACGCCAGGGCGGCGTCCTCATCGAACAGTTCGGCGAGCTTCTTCATCATGGTGCCGCCCAGTTCCTCGGCATCCACAATGGTCACGGCGCGGCGGTAGTAGCGCGTCACGTCGTGGCCGATGCCGATGGCAATCAGCTCCACAATGTCCCGGCCCTCAATATCCCCGATCACCTTGCGCAGGTGCCGCTCCAGGTAGTTGCCGGGGTTCACTGACAAAGTGCTGTCATCCACCGGCGCGCCGTCGGAGATGACCATGAGAATGCGCCGCTTCTCCGGCCGGGCGAGCAGCCGCTTATAGGCCCACTCTAGCGCCTCGCCGTCGATGTTCTCCTTCAGGAGACCTTCGCGCAGCATCAGGCCCAGATTCTTGCGGGCCCGGCGCCAGGGGGCGTCTGCGGCCTTGTAGACCACATGGCGCAGATCGTTCAGGCGGCCCGGATTGCGCGGCTTGCCGTCCTGCACCCAGCGCTCGCGCGACTGGCCGCCCTTCCAGGCGCGGGTGGTGAAGCCCAGGATCTCCACCTTCACCGCACAGCGCTCCAGCGTACGGGCGAGGATGTCGCAGCACATGGCGGCGACCGTGATCGGCCGCCCGCGCATGGAGCCAGAATTGTCGATCAGGAGCGTCACGACCGTATCGCGGAAATCCGCTTCCCGCTCCCGCTTATAGGTCAGGGAGTGCGTAGGGGAGGCAACGACACGGGCGAGGCGGGCCACGTCGAGCAGCCCCTCCTCCAGGTCGAACTCCCAGGCGCGCTGCTGCTGGGCGAGCAGGCGGCGCTGGAGACGGTTCGCGAGCTTGGAAACGACGCCCTGGAGATGGGAGAGCTGCTGGTCGAGCTGCTGGCGCAGCCGCGACAGCTCCTCCGGGTCGCAAAGGTCGTCTGCGGAGACCTCCTCGTCGAACTGGCGGGTGTAGGCGCGATAGGCGGAAGTGTCGTCCGTGACCGGCACCTCCTTGCGCTGCTGCGGGCCGCCCGGGCGATCCTCGCCCTCGGCCGCGGCGCCATCATCCTCCTGGTCCTCGCCAGCCTCTTCCTCGCCGGCCTCGCCCTGGGTCTGCTCCGGCTGGGCGCCCATCAGGCTCTCGGATTCCTGGGGCTTGCTCTCGCCTTCGCCCTGCTGGTCCTGGGCACCGGAGGTCTCGCTGCCCTCGTCCTCCTGGTCCTGGGACTCCTCGGACTCTGCCTCCACCTCGGCCTCGGCGAGGTCCAGCGCGGCCAGGAGCTTGCGGGCCGCGCGGCCGAAGGCGTCCTGGTCCTCGGCGCTGGTCGCCATTTCGGACAGGGCTTGGTCGGCTCTGGGGCCGAGCGTGTCACGCCAAAGATCGAGCACGCGGCGGGCGGCCTCGGGGGCGGGCTCGCCGGTCAGCTTTTCCCGCGCCAGCATGGACAGCGCTGCCGTCATCGGCAGCTGGTCCTTGCGGGTCATGCGATCATAGCCCTCGGCCTCCGCCTGCTCGGCGTGGCGGGCGCGGAGATTGGCCGCGACGCCGGCCATGTGGCGGCCGCCTACAGCCTCCACCCGGGCCTGCTCCAGCGCGTCGAACACCTCCTTCGCCTCGCGGCGGCCAGGGGTGCGGGCGGCATGGGTGGCCTCGTCATGGTGGCGCAGCTTGAGAGCTACGGAATCGGCGGCGCCGCGCAGCTTCGCCATCTCGGTGGGCGGCAGGGCGCGGGTGGGAAGCGGCAGGCGGGCGCGCTTGCCAGCCAGGCCTGAAGGGCCGGGCTGGAAGGCGACCTGCACCTCGGAGGAGCGTGCCATGGCGCGGAGGGCGCCGGCGGTGGCGCGCTTGAACTCCTCCTGCCGGGTGTTGTCCTTGTTGCTGCCGCTCATGCCGGCGCGGCTCCCTTACGGATGGCGGCCTGCCGGGCAGGGCGGGCCTCGATGGCGGTGAGATAGCGGGCGATGTTCGGGCCGGGCTGAAACAGGCCCCATTGCGTGACCCAGGCGAGAAGCCCGCCGATATTGATGTCGATCGCGGTGAACTGCGCGCCGAGGAGCCAGGGCCCGGTGGAAAGGGCGGCTTCGACGCGGGCCACGGCTTCCGGGAAGGCTGGCCAGCCGAGCGCCCGGGCAGGGGCTTCCTTGGCGCGGGGGAAGGCCATGTCGGCCATGGCCGGTTCGAGCACGCCGGGTCCATAGGCCATCCAGAAGGCATAGGCGGCGCGGGCGGGGGTGCCGATGGGCGGCGCGAGACGGGCTTCCGGCAGCGTGTCCGCGACATAGGCGGAGATGGCGGCCGCCTCCGTCACCACAACGCCCGTCCAGTCGCCCGCCGGCCCGCGATCCACCAGGGCGGGCAGCTTCCCGGCTGGGTTGATCGCCAGGTAATCGGCGGCCTTGTGGGTCGCCGCCTCGATGCTGTGCCAGGACAGCTCGTAATCCGCCCCGGCCTCCTCCAGCAGCCAGAGGCTGCCGGCGGAGCGGGAGTTCGGCGCGTGATGCAGCAGGAAGCGCGCCGCCATGGGCGGATTACCGCTTCACATAGAGACCCGTCGGGATCTCCTCATTGAAGCAGCGCTGGTAGTACTCGGCCACCGTGCTCCGCTCCGCCTCATCGCACTTATTGAGGAAGGTGAGGCGGAAGGCGAAGCCGACATCGCCGAAGATTTTGGCGTTCTCGGCCCAGGTGATGACCGTGCGGGGCGACATGACCGTGGAGATGTCGCCGGCGATGAAGCCGGCGCGGGTCAGGTCGGCCAGGGCAACCATCGCCTCGACCTGCTTGCGGGCCTTCGCGTCGTTCTCGGGCACGCCCAGCTTCGCCATGACGATCTGGCTCTCCTGCGCATGCGGCAGGTAGTTCAGGGTCGCCACGATGTTCCAGCGGTCCATCTGGCCCTGATTGATCTGCTGGGTGCCGTGATACAGGCCGGTCGTGTCGCCCAGACCCACGGTGTTGGCGGTGGCGAAGAGGCGGAAGGCCGGGTGCGGACGGATCACGCGGTTCTGGTCGAGCAGGGTCAGCTTGCCCTCGACCTCCAGCACGCGCTGGATGACGAACATCACGTCCGGGCGGCCAGCGTCATACTCGTCGAAGACCATGGCGCAGGGATGCTGCAGGGCCCAGGGAAGGATGCCTTCCTTAAACTCCGTCACCTGCTTGCCGTCCTTCAGGACGATGGCGTCCTTGCCGACCAGGTCGATGCGGCTGATGTGGCTGTCCAGGTTCACGCGCAGGCAGGGCCAGTTCAGGCGGGCGGCGACCTGCTCGATATGCGTGGACTTGCCGGTGCCGTGATAGCCCTGAACCATCACGCGGCGGTTGAAGGCGAAGCCCGCGAGGATGGCGAGGGTGGTATCGCGGTCGAACTTGTAGGTCGGGTCCGTCTCCGGCACGTGCTCGGTGCGGACGGAGAAGCCCGGCACCACCAGGTCACTCTCGATACCGAACACGTCGCGCACCGAAACCTGCACATCGGGCATGTCGATCGCCGATGTCACGGGGGGGCGGCTCTCGACGATGTTGGTGACCTTGTTCATGGGTGGGTCCGGTTCCGTGAAGAGGTGGTGGGCGGCAGGACTCTCTGGGGTCAGGCCGCCTGACTCGGCTGCGGGGCAAGCGTCGCGAGGCGCTTGCGGATCAGACTGTAGGCACGGTTGATATCCTTCAACCGTTCCTCGGAGGATTTGTCGCCGCCATTCGCATCCGGATGGTAGCGCTTGGCGAGATCCTTGTAGCGGGCGCGGAGCCCATCTTCGTCGATTGGCCAGCCGAGGCCGAGCACATCGAGGGCGGCGCGCAGTTCTGGCGGCGCTTCCTTCGCAGTCTTCTTCGGGGTCGGCTTGGTGTCGGCGAAGAGGCCCAGCGGATCCCGTAGGCCCTCAGGCCCCATATGGGCCTGCGCGCCCAGCCGCCCAAGGGGCCAAGTGGGCCGCTGCCAGCCCGAATCCTCACGCAGGTTCTGCTCGATCTCCTCCGGGCTCATGCCACGGTAGAAATCCCAGGCCTGATTGTAGGCCCGGACATGTTCTAGGCAGAAATGATAATAGTCCCGCAGGCGGGAGCGATCCCGGGGTGCGCGGAATTCGCCCGTGGCCTCGCAGCCAGGGGCGTCGCAGGATCGTATGGAGCTGCCGGGAGGGACAGTGGATCGGAGGGGCGTCGTGCCGCGTCGGGCCATGATGGGGACCTTATGAGCGCAGGCGACTTTGCCGGCAAGGCACGAAACGTGCCTTCACACCCGCCCTCAAGACATGGAAAAGCCACTTGAATGAGCACACCGGACATGAACACGCGGGCCGACCGCCTTCGCGCCACCCTGCTGCATGCTTTTCCCGGGGCGGAGGTGACCGTCCGCGACGATAGCGGGCTGCATGCGGGCCATTCCGGGGCGCGGCCCGGGGGCGAGACGCACTACGCGGTGCGGATCGTGGCGCCGGGTTTCACCGGGATGACACGGCTGGCGCGGTCCCGTGCCGTACACGCGGCTTTGGCGGATGAATTCGGGGGCGGGATGCACGCGCTGGCGCTGGAGCTACGGGCGCCAGGGGAGGTCTGAGCGGGATCGGCGCTGCCGGGCGCTCCACGTCCTAGCCCGGCTCCACCTTCCCAAAGCGCTCCGTCACGATCGGGCTGTCCGGGGCATAGGCGAGGCAGGTGCCGATCATCCGGTTCCGTGCGGCCGCGGCGGCTTCCGGGCTGGCCTGCTCCTTCCGCCGGCGCACGGGGTAGATGGTCTGGAAGGCGACCGTGGCCATCTGGGCCAGCATTTCCCGCAGATGCGTGCAGCCATGTACGCCACCGACCCGCTCCTTCACCGCCCGGGTAAAACCGGGGCCGATCTGCAACCCCTCCAGCGCGGCGAAATTCGGGGCAGCCTGGGGGCAGATGCCGTAGGGCGAGAAATCGGTGGCGGCCTCGCAGGCAACGATCACCAGCTCATCGTCCACGGTCAGCCGGAGCCACATGCCGTGCAGCGGCTCGCCCGGCTGGATGGTGCCCCGGTCGAGATTGCCGAAGGGATAGGTCTTCGTGTCGACCAGATGCCCCTCGATGTCGAAGAGGCCATCGGCGCGGCGGTAGCCGTGCATGGTGATGTCGCGCCGGTGGAGGGGTTCCCGGTCGGCGGGGGCTGAGAGCGGCATGGTGCAGTGCAGAATAGGGAGCGCGGCCCGCGGAAGCCAGGGGTACCGTCAGGGGTGCTGTCAGATCGTGCTTCCGATCAGCTGGCCCCTTCGTCCCGCAGCAGCGCCTCCACCGCCGCGGGCGGCACCTCAGCGGTTGTAAACGCGGCGCCGGCGCCGCGCAGCAGGACGAAGCGCAGGGCGCCGTCCCGCACCTTCTTGTCCTTGCGCATCCGGCCGATCAGCGCCTCCACCGAAAAGCGGCGCGGCAGGTCCTGGAGGCGTGCGGGGAGGCCAACCGCCGCCAGATGCTCCATGACGCGGCCCGGCCATTCCTGGGCGCAGTAGCCCAGCCGGGCGGAAAGTGAGGCGGCCAGGCCAAGGCCGACCGCCACCGCCTCGCCATGCAGCAGGGTGCCGTCATAGCCGCATTCGGCTTCCAGGGCATGGGCGAAGGTATGGCCGAGATTGAGCAGGGCGCGGCCACCTTCCTTCGCCTCCTCGCGCTCGTCGGCTACCACCACCCCGGCCTTCAGGCGGCAGGATTCCAGCACGGCATGGCGCAGCGCATCCGGGTCGCCGGCCATGGCAGTGGGGCCGTTCGCCTCGCACCAGTCCCAGAGCGGGCCCTGGAGCAGGCCGTGCTTCGCGACCTCCCCCCAGCCGGCGCGCAGCTCGCGGGTGGGCAGGGTGGTCAGGGTATCGGTATCCGCCAGGACGATGCGGGGTTGATGGAAGGCGCCGGCCAGATTCTTGCCGGCGCGTAGGTTGACCCCGGTCTTGCCGCCGACGGAGCTGTCGACCTGGGCGAGCAGGGTGGTCGGAATCTGCACGAAGGGCAGGCCGCGCAGGGCGACGGCAGCGGCGAAGCCCGCCAGGTCGCCCACTACGCCGCCGCCCAGGGCAATGACGGTGGTGCCGCGGTCTGCCCCGGCGGCCAGGATCTGTTCCAGCACATCCTCAAGCATGGAGATGCGCTTGGAGCCCTCGCCCGGCGGCACCGCGACCTCGGCCCGGATCTCGAAGCTGGCTTCCTGCAGCCCCGCGCGCAGGCCGGGCAGGTGCAGGTCGGCAACGGCAGCGTCGGACACAATCACGACGCGGCGGGAGGGGAGGTAAGGGGCGAGCAGCCCGCCGGCACGGGGCAGGAGGCCGCTGCCGATCACCACTTCATAGGGGTTAGAGGACAGGGCGACGGGCAGCCGGGCCGGGGGCTTCCAGGCTGCGATGGCACGCTCCGCGCGGATGGTCGTTATCTCCGGTGTGTCGTCGCCGCAATCCAGGGTCACGTCGGCCTCCGCATAGAACGGGTAACGGGCGGCCTTGAGGCCGAGCAGAACCTCCTCCGGGTCGCGCCCGATGAAAAGGGGGCGGGTGCTGCGGCTGGCGATGCGCCGCTTCAGCACGGGGATGTCCGCCCGCAGCCAGAGGGTGATGGCGCCCGATTCCCGCAGGAGCTGCCGTGTGCGGGCATCGACATAGGCGCCCCCGCCGGTGGCCAATACCACCGGCGGGCCGGCGGCGATGCGTGCGATCACACGGCGCTCCCCGTCACGGAACTGAGCCTCACCATAGCGGGCGAAGATCTCGGTGATCGGCATACCGGCCGCGTTCTCGATTTCGGTGTCGGCGTCGAGGAAGGGCAGGTTCAGCCGCGCGGCCAGGCGGCGTCCGATCGCGGACTTGCCCGCGCCGGGCAGGCCGACGAGCACGATGCTCCGCTCCGGCACCAGGGGCGCGGAGGGGGCGGCGGCGGAGGCCTCATGGGGGCCCGGCGCTGGGGACGGTTGGGAAATGAGGGGGTCGTCGAGGTTGCGTGACACGGCGCGCGAGGCTAGCACAGCGCCGTCGCCGCGTCGTCCGGGCGTGGCGCCTGCCGGATGAGCCGTGGCTCGAAAGCCGTCCTGGGGGAAGCCGATTTTCTGATGTTCCGCCGTCCCCTCCTTCTGCTCGTGCTTCTCCTGATTCTGGCGCTGGTGGGCGCGCTGCTGGCCGTGGGCGCCTTTCCGCCCGGCGTGTCACAGCAGCCCGTCGAGCACACCCTGCCGAATGAGCGCTTCGGCACCCGCTGATCCGCGTTCCTGACCCGGCCGGGCCAGGTGAATCGCCATATCGAAGCCTTCCTGGAGATGCTGGCGGCCGAGCGTGGCGCCGCCCGCAACACCCTGGCCGCCTATCAGGCGGATCTGGAGGACGCGGTGGGCTTTGCCCAGCGCAAGGCCGGGGAGGCGCCGGCGGCGATGAGCGCGGAGACCCTGCGCCGCTATATCGGCGGGCTGACCGATTCCGGCCTTTCCCCCCGCACCGCCGCCCGGCGGCTTTCCGCCCTGCGGCAGTTCCACCGCTTCCTTGCGCGGGAGGGCGTGCGGGCCGACGACCCGACCGAGGCGCTGGACAGCCCCCGCAAGCCCGCCCTGCTGCCCCGCCCCTTGCGGGAGGAGGAGGTTGAGGCGCTGATCGCCGCCGCCGGGCGGCTGCCGGAAAGGCGGGCGCCGCTGGCGGTGGCGGTGTGCGAGCTTCTCTACTGTTCCGGCCTGCGGGCCAGCGAACTGGTCGAACTGCCGGCCAATGCGCTGCGGGAGGACTCGCCGCTGGTGGTGGTGCGGGGCAAGGGCGGGAAGGAGCGGCTGGTGCCGATCAGCAACCGGGCACGGGAAGCCGTCCTTGCGGCACGCGCCGGGCTGAAGGGGGCGGAGGGGTCACGCTGGCTCTTTCCTTCGCGTGGGGCCTCGGGGCATCTGACCCGGCAAAGCCTGAATAACCTGCTGCATGAGGCGGCGCTGGCGGCCGGAATCGAGCCGGACCGGGTCTCGCCCCATGTCCTCCGGCACTCCTTCGCCTCCCATCTGCTGGGTCGGGGGGCGGATCTGCGGAGCCTGCAGGTGCTGCTGGGCCACGCGGATATCGCGACAACCCAGATCTACACCCATGTGCTGGAGGAAAGGCTGCGGGCACTGGTGGAGGAGCACCATCCGCTGGCCCGGGCCTGAGGCCGGACGCGGTCAGCGACCGCCGGTCACGGGGATCAGGGCGCCGGTGATATAGGCGGCCTCGCCCGAGAGGAGCCAGACGATCGCCTCGGCGCATTCCTCCGCCGTGCCGATGCGCCCCATGGGAATGCTGGGCGCCAGCTTTTCCAACCGGTCGCCGACACCGGCGGCGGCGTGGATCTCGGTATCGATCAGCCCGGGCAGAAGGGCGTTCACCCGGATGCCCTCCGGTCCCAGTTCCTTGGACAAGCCGATGGTTAGGCTGTTCACCGCGCCCTTGGCGGCGGCATAGGCCGTCCACTGCCCCGCGCCGCCGAGTGTCGCGGCAACGGAGGACAGATTGACAATCGACCCGCCCGCGCCGCCCCGGCGCGTGGACATGCGGCGCAGTGCGGCCTGGGTGCAGAGCAGAGTGCCCATGATGTTGACGTCGAGGATGCGGCGCACCGTGGTGGGGTCGTAATCCTCGGTGCGTGTCGCCGGGCCGGTGATGCCGGCATTGTTCACCAGCCCGGTGACGGGGCCGAGCTCCCGGTCCACCGCGGCAAAGAGGGCCTCCACCTCCTCCTCCCGCGAGACATCGGCCCGGCCCATGGCGGCGCGGCCGCCGCCGGCGCGGATTTCCTCCACTACGGCGCGCGCGCGATCCTCGCGCTCGGCATAGTTCACGAAGACGGCGTGGCCGCGGCGTGCGGCCAGCCTGGCAGTGGCGGCGCCGATGCCGCGTCCCGAACCCGTCACCAACACCACGCCGGCCATGCCCTTGTCCTTTCCTATTCGACTTGCAGCCGCAGCTCCGCCACCAGCGGGCGGATCTGGGCGACCTGTTCCGCCACGGCTTGGCGCAGCTCGGCGGGGGAGGAGCCGACCGGCTCAGCCCCGACTTCGGCCATGCGGCGGCGTATCTCGGGCTGGGCCGCCGCCGTGGCGATCTCGCGTTGGAGGCGCATCACCACCGGCTCCGGTGTGCCGGCCGGGGCGAAGAAGCCGTTCCAGCCGCGCAACTCCATATTGGGAAAGCCCTGTTCCCGCACCGTGGGCACATCGGGCAGGGCGGCGGAGCGCTGGGCGGCCAGGGTCGCCATGGGCTTGAGCGCTCCGGCGCGGACATGGGGCAGGGCGGTGGAGAGCTGGTCCCCGCCGAAATGGATGCGGCCGGCGACCATTTCCTGAACCAGCGGCGCGGCGCCGCGGAAGGGCACGTGCTCCATGTTGATGCCGGCGTCGCGCTTCAGCACCTCGCCCGCCAGGTTCATGATGCTGCCCGGGCCGGTGGAGCCGTAGAACAGGCCGGACTGGCCCGGCCGCTTCGCATAGGCGACGAATTCCCGGAGGTCCTTCGCCGGCACGGCGGAGGCGGCGACGAGCAGCATCGGCACATTGGCGGCCAGCGAGACGGGGGTGAAGTCACGCTCGATGGCATGCGGCGCGCGGTTGGCGAGCTGGAGCGCCACGGTTGTGGAACTGAAGGTCAGGTTGTGAAAGAGCAGCGTGTGCCCGTCCGGCGCTGCCTTCGCGACCACATCCGCGCCGATCGAGCCGCCGGCACCGCCGCGGTTCTCCACCACCACGGCCTGGCCCATTCCCTCCGTCATGCGCTGGGCGAAGAGGCGGGCGAGCATGTCTGTGGTGCCGCCAGCGGGGAAGGGGACGACCACGCGGATCGGCCGATCCGGGAAGCTTCCCTGGGCGCGGGCGATGTGGGGCAGGGGCAGCGCGGCGGCTGCGAGGGTGGCGCCGAGCAGTGATCGGCGCCGGGTGAACATGGCCATGAACGTCTCTCCGTCTCGCTCCGCCCGTGTTTCCGGACGGTTACGATGAGCCTAGATCGGTTACAGGCAGGACAGGAACCCGTTTTGCATGACAGATCGCGCCGCGGGTGGCTGGCGGAGCTTCCTGCCCGGCTTCGCCTCCCCGGGGGAGGATGCCGGCGGGACCGGCGGCCAGCTCCAACTCTTCCCCCCCGCCTTGCCATGGGTTAAGCCCGCCGCGCCCCGGACCGGACTTTTGGATGCGTCACTTCCTGGATTTCGAGAAACCGATCGCCGAGCTGGAAGGCCAGATCGAGGAGCTGCGCCGTACCACTGATGCCGGCGGCATCGACGTTGCCGACGAGATCGGCAAGCTGCGCGACAAGGCAGAGAAGCTGCTGGCCGCGACCTATGCCAAGCTTTCGCCCTGGCAGAAGGCCCAGGTGGCGCGGCATCCGGATCGACCGAAATGCCTGGCCTATATCGCCGGGCTGATCGAGGACTTCACGCCGCTGGCCGGCGACCGCGCCTTTGCCGACGACCAGGCCATGGTCGGCGGGCTCGGCCGTTTCCGGGGTCGTTCCGTGATGGTGCTGGGCATCGAGAAGGGCTCGGATACCGAGAGCCGCATCAAGCACAATTTCGGCAGCCCCCGGCCGGAGGGCTACCGCAAGGCGCGGCGCCTGATGGAGCTGGCGGGCCGCTTCAACCTGCCCATTCTCTCCTTTGTGGACACAGCCGGCGCCTTCCCGGGCGTGGAGGCGGAGGCGCGCGGGCAGGCCGAGGCCATCGCCCGTTCCATCGAGGCCGGGCTTGAGGCGCCGGTGCCCTTCGTCGCGACGATCATTGGGGAGGGCGGCTCGGGCGGCGCCATCGCCATCGCGGCGGCGGACCGGGTGCTGATGCTGGAGCACTCCATTTATAGCGTGATCAGCCCGGAGGGCTGCGCCAGCATTCTGTGGCGTGATTCTGCCCAGGCCGCGACGGCCGCGGAGGCGCTGCGCCTGACCGCCGATGACCTGAAGCGCCTGAACCTGGTGGACAGCGTCGTGCCCGAGCCCATGGGCGGCGCGCATCGCGAAGCCGCGATGATGGTCGCGAGAGTTGGTGACCAGATCGAGGCTTGCCTGACGCCTCTGCTGGAACTGGACGGTGCCACGCTGAAGGCGCGCCGGCGCGAAAAGTTCCTGGAGATGGGCCGGACCGGCTTGGTGTGACGCAGCCGGCGCGATCGCCGGGGGTCGTTGCGCTGCGCCTTTTGGTGCTGGCAGGGCTTCTGGCGATGGCGGGGGTGGCGCTGCTCGGCATTCCCGGCGCGCTTTGGCTCGCGGTGGCGTCCCCGCTGGCGGGGCTGTTCACGGATCGGCAGGCCGGTGCGGATGCCGGATGGCCTATGGCCATCGTCCAGACCCTGGCCTGGCCCTTTGGCTTGCCGCTCGCCTATCTCGGTGCGGCCGGGTGGCGGTCGCCGGGGCGGCGCCTGGCCGTCACCCTCGCAGGTACGGCGACGCTGGCCTTGCTGCTGGCTGTTGCCTTGCAGATCTCGGCCGGGCGGGTCTGAGGCGCCAGGGGCGGCAAGCGCCGGGGTCAGCGATGCCAGCCGTGGCGGTGGTATCCACCGCGATGGCCGTAATACCGTCCGTGGCCCCGGTAGTGGCCACGCCCCCGATAGCCCCGGTCCCCGCTGCTGGCGATGGCGGCCCCGGCGACGGCGCCCAGCAAGCCGGCAGCCACGGCGGTACCCACCGCGGCGTTCTGCTGGGACTGATAGGCCTCGGCATTCGCGGCAGGCGCCAGGGCCTGGTAGTCCGCGCAGGCCTGCGGAATACCCTGCTGGCAGGCATAGGCCGCATTGTTCGCCTGTTCCTGATATGGGCCAGGCACCGGCGCACAGGAAACGACCATGCTGCCGGTTGTCAGCAATGCGGCGAGGCGGAAGGCGAAGCGGTGTCGTTGGCTGTTCATGGGCTAGCGATTCCTTACAGCGTTTTTATACCTAACGCTGCCCCATGAAGGCGGTTCATGGAACGATGTCAGAACGTTCCTGGAAGGCGCTATCTGGTCACTCGCCCGGAATGGCTGCCTCCCGTGCCAGCAGGGTTCGCTTGCGCTCAATGCCCCAGCGATAGCCGGAAAGCCCGCCATCGCTGCGCACCACCCGGTGGCAGGGAATGGCTACGGCGAGCGCGTTCGCGCCGCAGGCTGCACCCACCGCGCGCACCGCGGCGGGTGCTCCGATGCGGCGCGCGATCTCGGCATAGCTCACGGTCATGCCGGCGGGGATGTCACGCAGCGCCCGCCAAACCCGCTGCTGGAAAGCGGTGCCGCGCAGGTCCAGCGGAAGGTCCAGGCCAATGCCGGGTGCTTCTACAAAGCCGACCACCTGGGCGACCAGCGCTTCGAATTCCGGGTCGCCGCCAATCAGTTCCGCCTGGGGGAAGCGATCCTGCAGGTCACGCAGCAGTGCGGCCGGATCATCGCCCAGCAGGATGGCGCAAACGCCCTTGTCGCTGCTGGCCACCAGGATGGAGCCCAGTGAGCATTCGCCCAAGGCGAAGCGGATCACCGCCTTGGCGCCGCCGCGGCGATACGCGCTGGGCGGCATGCCCAGCATGGACGGAGCCTTTTCATAGAAGCGGCTGCTGGTGCTGAAGCCGGCCTCGTAAATCGCCTCGGTCACGGTGCCGTTCCGCGCCAGCGCCTCCCGCGCGCGCCGGGCTCGGTGCGCGGCGGCGTAGTCCTTCGGCGTCAGTCCGGTGATGGATTTGAAGACGCGGTGAAAATGGTGGGGGCTCATCCCCGCGGCCTTCGCCAGGGCGGCGAGGGGAGGCGGTTCCTCCGCCGCCTCGATCATGCGGCAGGCCTCGGCCACCCGGGCCGCATGCCGCTCCCGCTGCGGGGGGGCGTCCGGCCGGCAGCGCTTGCAGGGGCGGAAGCCGGCGGCCTCGGCCTCCGCAGGAGTGGCGTGGAAACGGACATTGCGGGGGTTGGCCAGGCGCGCGGCGCAGGAGGGGCGGCAATACACACCGGTGGTCCGAACGGAATAGACAAAGCTGCCATCCATCCGGGCGTCGCGGGCCATCACCGCGAACCAGCGCGGGTCCTGCTCCGCAAGGCTGCTCTCGGCGGGCCTCTCCAGGCCCTTCAGAGGGGCATTCATAGGCGCTGTCTCTTTGATGCCGTGGATGATGGGGCTTGATCGGCCATTCCGCCCAGTGCCCGCATCCCGGCCCTTGCGGTCAAATCGGTTTTCCCGCCGCGCTGGTGAGGAAAGCGGAGGCAGACCCGGCATCGCTCAATGGTCCGGCGCCGCCGATCGTGATGCAGGCGGCGCCTGGGCACCGGCTCATGGTCACTTCGCTGGCCCGGCTTCTTGACCCGACGAGGTGCCTGTCGGATACCGCATGAGAATTCAGCAGAACGTATTTTCGCAGTGCGGAATTCGAAAAGATTTCTGGGGGAACGCGATGCTGCAGCCCGGTGCAGGGTCAGCGGTAATGATGGATCCGGTGTCCTCTCCGGGGAGCAGGGCGGCATGACCATGGGGCGACGCCCCTGGGAGGCATCCTATCCCCCCGACTGCCGCTGGGACGCCCCGCTGAAGGTCGGCACGCTCGGTGGGCTGCTGGACGCCGCGGTGGCGCGCTGGTCCGACCGGCCGGCGCTCGAATACCGGGGGCAGCGCGTGACCTACGCCGCGCTTGGCGCCGCTGTGGACCGCCTGGCGGCCGGGTTGTTGGGCCTGGGCGTGGCGAAGGATCAGCCAGTGGGTCTGCTGCTGCCCAACACGCCCTGGCACCCCGTCTGTTTTCTGGCTCTCACCCGGCTGGGTGCGCGCGTGGTGCATCTCAGCCCGCTGGATGCGAAGCGCGTGCTGCGCCACAAGCTGACCGATAGCGGCGCGCGGATCGTGATCACCACCGACCTGCCGGGATTGCTGCCCAACGCGCTGGACCTGCTCGATTCCGGCACCGTGGATCGCGTGCTGCTGGGCGAGGATGCCGCCTGGGGCGGCGATCCGGGGGAGGCGGATCCCCGCGTTATCTCCCTTTCCTCCCTGGCTGCCGAACCTCCGGCATCCTGGCCCGCCGTCTCGCCCGGGGATGTCGCGCTGCTGCAATATACCGGCGGCACCACGGGCATGCCCAAAGGCGCCATGCTGACGCATGGCAACCTGACCGCCGCCGTCAGCACCTATCAAAACTGGCAGGATGGCGGCGTGCTGGTGCAGGGCGAGCAGCGCGTGCTGGGTGTGCTGCCGCTGTTCCATATCTATGCGCTGACGACCGTGCTGCTGCGCCACCTGGCGGATGGCAACGAGATTCTGCTGCGCCCGCGCTTCGATGCGGAGGCGACGCTGCGCGATATCGAGGCGCAGCGTGTGACGGTGTTTTCGGGCGTGCCAACGATCTGGATCGGGCTGCTGAACCATCCGGGGGCGTCGGGCTACGACATGTCCTCGCTGCGGCTCTGCGTATCCGGCGGCGCGCCGCTGCCCTTCGACGTGGCGGCGCGGGTGGAGGCGTTGCTCGGCCAGCGGCTGCGCATCGGCTGGGGCATGACGGAAACCGGGCCCGCCGGCACGCGCGTGCCCGTGGCGGCCACGCCGCGCCCGGGCATCATCGGCCTGCCGCTGCCGGGGGTGGAGATGCGGATCGTCGCGCTGGATGATCCCGGCCGCGAACTGCCGCCCGGCGAGGTGGGGGAGATGGCCATCCGCGGCCCGACCGTCTTCGCCGGCTACTGGAACCAACCTGCCGAGACCGAGGCCGCCTTCCGGGACGGCTGGTTCCTGACCGGCGATATCGGCCGGATGGAGCCGGACGGGATGTTCTTCATCATGGACCGGCGGAAGAACATGATCATCTCCGGCGGCTTCAACGTGTATCCGGCCGCCATCGAGTCCGCGATCTATGAGCATCCGGACGTGACCGAGGTGATCGTGATCGGCATTCCCGATCCCTATCGCGGCCAGTCCGCCAAGGCCTTCGTCACGCTGCGCCCGGGCGCGCCGGAGCTGACGCTGGACGCGCTGAAGGTCTTCCTGCGAGACCGTGTCGGCCGGCATGAGATGCCCGCCGCACTGGAACTGCGCGAGACCCTGCCCCGTTCCCCCGCTGGCAAGCTGATGGCCAGCACCCTCATTGCCGAGGAGCGCGCCCGCGCTGCCGCGGCCCAGCCGGAAAGCGCCAAGCCATGACAGAAGCCGTCATTGTCGCCACAGCCCGCACGCCGATCGGCAAGGCGCATCGCGGAGCCTTGAACAACACCCACGGCGCCGACATGGCCGCCCACACCATCAGCGCCGTGATGCAGCGCGCGAAGCTGGAGCCGGAGGGCGTCGAGGAGGTGATTTTCGGCTGCGGCTATCCCGAGGGTGCGACGGGCGGCAATGTCGCGCGCCATGCGGCGATCCGCGCGGGCATCCCGGTGTCCTCCGCCGGTGTCACCGTCAGCCGGTTCTGCGCTTCCGGCCTGGAGGCGATCGCCCATGCGGCCAAGCGCATCATCGTGGACAAGGTGCCCGTCACCATTGCGGGCGGGGTGGAGTCGATCAGCCTCGTTCAGCCCACGGTGAACCGGAACCATTACCGGAACGCCTGGCTGGAGGCGAACAAGCCCAGCATCTACGACACGATGATCGACACGGCCGATCTGGTGGCCGAGCGCTACGGTGTTTCACGCCAGGCGCAGGACGAGTTCGCACTGGAGAGCCAGCGCCGCACGGCAGCCGCCCAGCAGGCCCGGCGCTTCGACGACGAGATCGTGCCTTTCACCACCGTGATGAAGGTGACGGACAAGGCGACCGGCGAGACGCGCGAGGAGACGGTCACCCCCTCCAAAGATGAGGGCAACCGGCCCGATACCTCGATCGAGGGCCTGTCCAAGCTGAAGCCGGTGAAGGAGGGCAAGTTCATCACGGCCGGCAATGCCAGCCAGCTCTCGGATGGCGCCAGCGCCAGCGTGCTGATGTCGTCGGATGAGGCAGCCCGGCGCGGCCTGGCGCCGCTGGCCATCTTCCGCGGCTATGCCACGGCCGGCTGTGAGCCGGAGGAGATGGGCATCGGTCCCGTCTTCGCTGTGCCGCGCCTGCTGGCCCGTCACGGCCTGAAGGTGGAGGACATCGATCTCTGGGAGCTGAACGAGGCCTTCGCTTCGCAGTCCATCTATTGCCGTGACAAGCTGGGCATTGATCCGGAAAAGGTGAACGTCAATGGCGGAGCCATCTCCATCGGCCACCCCTTCGGCATGAGCGGCGCGCGGCTGGTGGGCCATGCCGTGCTGGAGGGCCGCCGCCGGAATGCCAAATACGCGGTGGTGACCATGTGTGTCGCGGGCGGCCAGGGTGCCGCCGGCCTGATCGAGATCGTCTGAGGAGCCTGGAATGGAACTCCGCTTCACGCCCGAGGAGATCGCCTTCCGCGACGATCTCCGCCGCTTCTTCCGCGAGAAGATCCCCGCTGAGATCCGCCAGAAGGTCGCGGAGGGGCGTCATCTCGACAAGGAAGACATCGCCACCTCCCACCGCATCCTGAATGCGCATGGGCTGGCGACGCCCAACTGGCCCGTGGCCTGGGGTGGCAAGGACTGGTCCCCTGTCCAGCGCTATATCTATACCGAGGAGCTGCAGCGCGCCGCCGTGCCGCTGCCCTTGCAGTTCAACGTCTTCATGGTTGGCCCGGTGATCGCGGCCTTTGGATCGGAAGAGCAGAAGAAGAAGTTCCTTCCGGCCACCGCCAATCTCGATATCTGGTGGTGCCAGGGTTTCTCCGAGCCGGGCGCCGGCTCCGACCTCGCCTCGCTCAAGACGCGGGCGGAGAAGAGGGACGGGAAGTACATCGTCTCCGGCCAGAAAGCCTGGACGACGCTGGGCCAGCATGCCGACTGGATCTTCTGCCTGGTCCGCACGGATCGCGAGGCGAAGAAGCAGAAGGGCATTTCCTTCCTGCTGATCGACATGAAGACCCCCGGCATCACCGTGCGCCCCGTCATCACCATCGATGGTGCGCATGAGGTGAACGAGGTCTTCTTCGACGAGGTGGAGGTGCCCGCCGAGAATCTGGTGGGCGAGGAGAACAAGGGCTGGGACTACGCCAAGTTCCTGCTTGCGAATGAGCGCACGGGCATCGCGCGCATCGGCCTTTCCAAGCAGCGCCTGGCCCGCGCCAAGCGCCTGGCGCGCGAGACCGATTTCGGTGGCGGCGTGCTGTGGGACGATCCTGATTTCCGCCGCCGCGTGGCCGAGATCGAGGTGGGGCTGAAGGCGCTGGAGATCACCCAGATGCGCGTGGTGGCGAACCAGCGCCATCGTGACGCCGACAAGCCCGATCCGGCCTCCTCCATCCTGAAGATCAAGGGATCGGAGCTGCAGCAGGCCACGACCGAGCTGCTGCTGGAAGTGGCCGGCCCTTATGCCATCCCGGCGCCGGAGCATGACCAGCCCGAGGGCTGGAACGAACCGGCTGTTTCGCCGGCCTGGGCGGATGCGGCCGCGCCGCTCTACTTCAATTACCGCAAGGTCTCGATCTATGGCGGCTCGAACGAGATCCAGCGGAACATCATCGCCAAAGCCTTCCTGGGCCTCTGAGGGGACACGCGCGTGGACTTCGACCTGACCGAGGAACAGCGCCTCCTGAAGGAGAGCGTGGACCGCTTCGCGGCGGATAAGGCGCGCGATCCGGGCGCCCATGGCGCGGCGCCGGATGATGCCGCGCTTTGGAGCGGCATCGCGGAACTGGGCCTGCTCGCCGTTCCCTTCTCCGAGGAGGAGGGCGGCATTGGCGGCGGCCCGGTGGAGACGATGATCGTGATGGAGGCGCTGGGTCGTGGCCTGATCACCGCTCCCTATCTTTCGACCGTGGTACTGGGCGGCGGCTTCCTGCGCCTGGGTGGCACGGAGGCGCAGCGCCAGGAGTTCATCCCGCAGGTGGTGGATGGCTCCCTGACCATCGCCTTTGCTCAGCTGGAGAAGCAGTCGCGCTACGACCTGTTCGACGTGGCCACCACGGCGAAGCGGGACGGCGATGGCTATGTGCTGAACGGCCAGAAGGGCGTGGTGCTGGGTGGCGACACGGCGGGGCTGCTGGTGGTGACCGCCCGCACGGCCGGCGGACGACGCGACCGTGACGGGATTACCCTGTTCCTGGTGGATGGCGAGGCGCAGGGCGTGACCCGCCGCGGTATGCCGAGCCAGGACGGGCAGCGCGTGGCGGAAATCAGCCTGGACAATGTCCGCGTGCCCGCGGACCGCGTGCTGGGGACGGTGGATGGCGGGTTTCCGCTCGCTGAGCAGGTGGTGGATGTGGCGTTAGCCGCCCTTTGTGCCGACAGCCTGGGCGCCATGGAGGAACTGCAACGCGTTACCGTGGATTACCTGAAGACGCGCCAGCAATTCGGCGTCGCCATCGGCAGCTTCCAGGCGCTGCAGCACCGCGCGGCCGACATGCTGGTGGCGGTGGAGCAGGCGCGCTCCATGGCCATGTATGCGGCCATGATGGCGGAGGAGACCAATGCTGCGGAGCGTCGCCCCGCCATCGCGGCGGCCAAGGCCCAGGTGAACCGCTCCGGCCGGCAGGTGGGACAGGAGGCGGTGCAGCTTCATGGTGGCATCGCGATGACCTGGGAGTACAAGGCTGGCCACTACTTCAAGCGGCTGACGGCCAATGAGCTGCTGTTCGGCGATACCGACCACCATCTGCGCGCCGTGATGGAGCGAGGTGGGCTGGTCGAGGAGGTCTGAGCGCGGAGGCCCGGCCTAGGCCGGGCTGCCACCGCCCGCTTTCGGGCGGGCCGGATCAGAAGAAGGGCCGAACGCCCAATTTACGGAGAAGCGATCCAATGACAGTTTCCCCCATCGGCCGCCGCAGCGCGCTCGGCCTTGGCTTGGGCGCGGCCGTCGCGTCAGCCCTGGCGCGCCCAGCCGTCGCCCAGGGGCGGTTTCCCGACAAGTCCATCCGCATGATCGTGCCCTGGTCACCCGGGGGCGCCAGCGACATCCTCATGCGCGTCCTGTCTGAGCAGGCGTCCAAGCGTCTCGGCCAGCCGGTGGTGGTGGAGAATAAGTCCGGCGCCGGCGGCATCCTGGGCGCCCAGCTCGTGGCCAGCTCGCGGCCCGATGGCTACATTCTGACCCAGACCCCGATCTCGGTCTTCCGCTACCCGCAGATGGTGGCGCGCCCGCCCTTCGATCCGATGAAGGACATCACCTACATCGCGCAGATCACGGGCTATCTGTTCGGCGTGGTCGTGCGGGCGGACGCCCCCTGGCAGAGCTTCCGCGACCTGGTGGCCTATGCGAAGGCCAATCCGGGCAAAATCAGCTACGGCACGCCGGGCGCCGGCACCTCGCTGCACATCACCATGGAGCAGATCGCGGCGAAGGAGGGGGTGGAATGGACGCATGTGCCCTTCCGCGGCGCTTCTGAGAACATGCAGTCGCTCCTGGCGGGCGATACGCAGGTTTCCGCCGAAACCAGCGCCTGGGCCGAGCTGGTGCAGTCCGGCCAGTTCCGTCTTCTCTGTACCTGGGGCGCCGAGCGGGCGAAGCGCTTCCCGAATGCGCCGACGCTGAAGGAGCTGGGGATCGATATCGTCTCCACCTCCCCCTATGGCGTCGGCGGCCCGGCAGGCCTGGACCCTGCCGTGGTGCGCGTTCTGGAGAACGCCTTCCGTGAGGCCGCGCAGGATCCGGCCCATGTGGCCATGCTGGAGCGCTACGACATGACTCCGGCCTTCCTGGGCAGCGCTGATTATACGGCCGCGGCGCGCAGGCAGTATGAGGAAGACGGCGCGATGATCCGTCGCCTTGGCCTGAAGGCCTGAGGCTGGTGGGCGGCCCTCAGCCCGCCGGGCTGTTGGCCGCCGCGCTTTCGAGGACCGCGGCGCTGTCCAGCAGGAGCTGCTGGTGGGCCTCCATCAGGCGCTGCGATTCCGCGGCTGTCAGCTTGCGGGCCGGGCCGCGGCCCTTTGGGCAGGTCAGCTGGGGATGCTCCACGGCGCCGAAAAGCCGGCAGATCAGCGGGCGGTCGGCATGGATCGCGCAATGGCCCTCGGCGGCATAGGGGCAGGTGAGGCAGGCGCCCTCGGCATGGCGCTTCTCGGCCACCTGGGCCCATTCCCACCCGGTCATTGCGATGGCGCCACAGCAGGCCGTGCAGCCTGGCTCGCATTCGAAGGACGGAATCTGCGCATAAAGGGCCCGGTGCCGGGCCGCGAGCTCCTCCCGGGAGGGAAGGGGCCGGGATGGTTGGGCCGTCACCCGGCTTTCCAGCAGGCGCGCGAAGGGGTGCGGGGCCTCGAAGGGGCCCCGAACCACGCCTTGCGCTGCTCCGGTCATTGCCATGGGGCGCAAACTGCGCCAGCGCAGGCTGATTGATCCAAGCCAGACTGGTCCATTCTGGCTCGGGCGCCACCGGCGGGCGCTTCCTTTTCCTTGAGCATCTTCGATTCACATAGGGCTGCGCTGAATACTTCGCCCCGCCACCTGGAAGGCGGATTCAGGCCTTCGCGCGGAACTGCGTTCCAGCTGTCCTCTAGAGGACGAAGTCACTGGCCGTCAGCGTGTGATGACCTTCCAGTAAAACCTGGAAGTCGGCCTTGCCATCCCCGGTCACATCGGCCTCGACCCGCGTTTCACCGGAAACCTGAATAGCGTGGAGCTCCCCTGCCTTCCCTGAGAAGCCGCGGCTGCCGATCCAGGTGAAGTCCTGGTCGCCGCCCGAGCTGGGGCGGGCATCGATCTCGGAAAGGTCGATCAGGTCGCCCTTTCTGAAATCAGAAATGGTGTCCTCCTGGTGTCTCGCCTCGGAGTCCGTGAAGCTGGTGTAGATAAAGCGGTCGTTCCCGGTGCCGCCTGTCAGGGTGTCGGCGCCCTGGCCTCCGGTCAGGCGGTCATTTCCGCTCTCGCCGATGAGCGTGTCGCGGTCGTCCCCCCCGGCCAGGATGTCGTTTCCCCCGCCGCCATTCGAGGTGTCGATGCCCTTGCCGCCGTCGAGCCTGTCGTTATCTGTCCCTCCGGCCAAGGTGTCGTTGCCATCGCCGCCGCGCAGGCTGTCCTCGCCAGGCCCGCCCTCTAGCTTGTCGTGCCCGGCCGCGCCCTCAATGAGGTCCTTGCCCGAGCCTCCATCCAGGCGGTCGTCGTCCTTTTCCCCGAGCAGCTTGTCGTCGCCGCTTCCTCCGTCCAGGTGGTCCTTGCCCGTGCCGCCGATCAGCTTGTCGTTCCCGTCGCCGCCCAGAATAGTGTCGTTGCCGCTGCCGCCATCGAGCGTGTCAGCTCTGGCCGAGCCTACGAGGCGATCGGCCTTTGAACTGCCTGCAGTGCTTTCCTGCGGCTCTGGATGGGCAGGCGCGCCGGGCTTTTCGGGAGCGGAGGAGCTGCCCCCGCCGTCATGCGAGGAGCCGAGCTTGCCCACGCCGGCATGGCTCAGGACGTTCGCTTTCACCTTGGCGGTGGGATCGAGCGTATAGTCGTAGGGCACTTCGTAATTCGTGGTGGACTTGCCATTGGCGGCGCTGGCCTCGTGCCTGCCGACCTTGCTCCAGGTAACGTGCTCGAAGGCGTTGCCGCTGAGGTTCCAGTATCCGATCTGCTTGCTGTCGACGCTGACGATGGGATTGTGGGCATTCTCGAAGACGTTGTTTTCGATCAGCCCCTTCGCGCCCATGCGCAAATTGATCGCTGAGCTTTCTACATCCGAATAGTAATTATTGTAGACGTGGACATACCCGTCGCGGACGCTTGGTGCACGGGAGCCGATATTCTCGAACACGTTGTCGTTGTAGGTGATGTAGCGAGCGCCCTCATCGCTATCGCTGTAGCCGCTGAGCGAGACTTTGTGGTGATCGTGAAAGTAATTATTAGATACAGTGACGTACTCCACGCCCCTTTTCATATCGAGTAGTCCGTCGTAATAATCTTTGCCGGCGGACATGGAACTATAGAATTCGTTGTGATCCACCCAGATATTGTGGGATCCGCCCTCGATGCCGATCGCGTCCTTGGGGCCGCTTCTTACATCGTGTATCGAGAGATTTCGGAGAATGAGGTTCGACGAGCCGCCCTTGATCCGGATTCCGATGCCGTCCAGCTCCGCACCGTCGCCTGTGCCGATAATGGAGAGGTTGTGGACATCCACGAGGTCGATCACCTGGGCGCCGGTGTTGCCGGTGGTGATCTCGCCCTTCACATAAATCGTCAGCGGCTTCGAAGCGGCCTGGTCGATGGCAGCCAGCATCTGTTTGCCGGTGGAAACCGTGACGCTGGCTCCCCCGGCGCCACCCGCGGTGCCGCCATGGAGCGAGGCGAAGCCGTGAGCTTTGTCCGACATTCTCGATACATCCCCTTCTGCGCATCTGCGGATGCGCCCAATCTAGGATAAAAATCCTATCCGTCGCGTAGGCGGGAAGAAGAAGACGCTCTTTGACTGGACAATTTCCCCTATGCGCTAAGTTTGTTTTTGCCGTGCCAATAAGATCCGTGCATCAACGGACCCATCTCACCCCGCCTCGTGCGCTTTCGCTATCAGCATTGCGTGAGGCCGTGCAACCCGGAAGCAAGATCGACCACCACCATTAGCCGATGCCTCATCGGCTCACTCTAAAGTTATAGGAATAAAGAGCAGTGTTCGCGGATTGCGTGTTGGCCCCTCGCGCATAACGTGTTTCCAAGAAAAAACATCGCGCGCTTCATGGTGGGATCGCCCATGCCTGATCGCTCTGTGCCAGCGGGCCAAGAACTACAATGACGGTTCGGGCTGATCCGGACCGCGCGACCAGGGTGCTCCTGCCTCAGGGGTCCTTCATGCGTTCAAGGCGCCGCAGGCACTCCGGGCAGGTGACCGAGTCACCGGGCGGTTCTGCCCAACCGGAACCAGGGCCGGGTTCGTCGCCACAGAGTGACATCCGGTAGTAGGGCGTGACGGCATGAAAGACAGGGGAGCGGTCGCGACGAGGACGTCCTGCCTTACGAAGGGCCACGAAAGTGCGGCCGGCGACCAGGATGGTCTGCATGGGATCGTTCAACCTGCCAGGAAAGGCGATGAACCGGGGGTGGGGTAGGCCCGTCCGGGCCGCCGATGCCTTTGGGTTAGTGGCGCGGTGCCTCATGGGGCAAGGAGAGACGGGTTCAGAACCCACACCAGGATTGTTGCTTTTCTGACCCGCTGCTTTTCAATCCAGACGTGTTGGTAAACTTTCCGGGAGCGGCACTGGAAGTGCTGGTCCATGGTTGCGCAATGGCGGGGAGGGCGAGCGGATCTGCCTGCTCTGCCGGAAGGGAGCGCCGGGCGTGAATCGTGGCCAGCACTGGGCTTTATCGCACCTTCGCGCGCCAATTCTGATCGCATTCTGAACCAGACAACGCGTGCCGCGGGCCGGCATCGCGGCTACGGATGCTTGCAGAACAGCTCCGGTGATTCGAGCCATGACGCACCCGACGGCACAGGACAGATATAGAAGCGCCGCCGGCCCCGTGCTCCTGCACGGAGGGCGGCCGTGATCGCGTCGGCCCTCGCCAACCAGCGCCGCATCATCGGCGCCCTCATCCTGCGTGAGGCGCGCTCGCGTTTCGGCCGCACGCGCGTCGGGTATCTCTGGGCCCTGGCAGAGCCTATCTCGCATGTGCTGGTCATGTCGATCGTCTATTGGGCGATCAACCGCCGCGCGCCCGTGGGCGACAATGTCATCCTGTTCTTTGTGACGGGCGTACTGCCCTACTTCCTGTTCCAGAAGGTGGCGCGTGGCCTTGGCGGCTCGATCCGTGGCGGCCAGATGCTGCTGCGCCTGCCGCTGGTGAACGGCATGGACCTGCTGGTGGCGCGGGCGATCCTGGAAGCGATCACCTGGATCTGCGTCACCTTCCTTATCCTGGGCTTCATGGTTGCCACGGGGCGCGCGCATCTGCCGGACCATCCGCTGGTCTGTGCCGGCGCGGCGCTGGCCACATTCGGGCTCGGCTTCGGTATCGGCATGATCAATGCCGTCCTTATGACGCTGTGGAAATCCTGGGTGATGATCTTCCCGATGATCACCAAGCCTCTCTACCACTTCTCCGCCATCTTCTTCTTCATCGACCGCATTCCGGCCGACCTGCGCCGCTGGCTGTCGTGGAACCCGATGGTGCACGCGGTGCAGTGGTTCCGGGAGGGCTACATCACGGAGTATCACTCGGTGACGCTGGATCCCGACTACCTCCTGAAATGGGCGATCGCATCCATCCTCATCGGCCTCTGCCTTGAGCGGGTGACGCAGCGCCAGGTGCAGTCCGCATGATCGAGCTGCACCGTGTCACCAAGAGCCATCGCAGCCCCTATGGGCGGCAGAAGGTGCTCGACGAAATCTCCGCCATTTTCGACTGCACGACGGATGTCGGCATCCTCGGCGGCAACGGCTCAGGCAAGTCCACCCTGCTGCGGATCATCGCTGGCATGGACAAGCCCGACACCGGCTATGTCCGGCGTCACGTCCGGGTCTCCTTCCCGATCAGCTATGGCGGCGGCTTTCACCCGAACCTCTCGGCGCATGAGAACGTCCGCTTCATGGCCCGGCTCTATGGCGCCGACGAAGCTGGCGTCGCCCGCTTCGTGCGCGACTTCTCCGAGATCGGCTCTCACTTCGACCGGCCGATCACGACTTATTCGAACAGCATGAAGGCCCGCGTGGCCTTCGCCCTGAGCATGGCGATCGAGTTCGACGTGTACCTCGTGGACGAGGTTACTGCCGTCGGTGACGTCGCCTTCAAGCGCAAGTGCATCCAGGCGCTTACCGAACGCCGCAAGACAGCGAAGCTGATCATGGTTTCCCAGGCGGTGACCACGATTGGCCGGATCTGCGAGCAGGGTGCCATCCTCGAGGATGGCCGGCTCCACGTCTACGGCAGCATGGCCGATGCAATCCAGGCTTATGAAAACAACCTGATGGTGATGCATGTCTGACGTCCTTTCGCCGACCCCGAACCCGCTTCGACCGAGGCTCGATGCGGGTTCCGTCACCACGGAGCGCGCGGTAGCCCGCGGTGGCATCACGCTGCCGCAGCTTCCCCCGCCGCCGAAGCGGCGGCGGGGTGGGCTGCTGGTCTTCATCCTGATGGTGGTGGTGCCCACCATCGCCAGCTTCGTCTACTTCAACTTCTACGCCGCCAAGCAGTATGCGACGACCGCGGTCTTCGCCCTGCGTGTCGGTGAGGAGCGCGACGATACCGCCGCGCGCGAGGGATCGCTGACCGGCGCTTTCGGACCGCCCGCCAGCGGCGCGGCCGTGACCCAGTCCTACGGCCTGACGCGCTACATCACCTCTGCTCCGGCGATGGAGGACCTCAGCCGCAGGGGCGTGGATGTCCGGCGCATCCTGACCAACCCTATCGCCGACCCGCTGTTCCGCCTGCCGCCGGATGCAACTCCTGAGCAGCTCGTACGCGCCTGGCACCAGATGGTACGGGCGGAGTACGAGGTCACCAGCGGCGTGATCACGGTCAAGACCTATGCCTATACGCCGGAGGAATCGCTGGCCCTGACCAACGGGATCATCGCGGCCAGCGAGGGCATGATCAACGACGTCTCCTCCCGCGCCCACCAGGACTCGCTGCAATTCGCGGAGCGGGAGGTGAAGGCGGCCGAGGACAACCTGAATTCCGTTCGCCAGCGCCTGCAGGCCCTGCGGACGACCACCGGCGTGCTTGACCCGACCCGCGCCACCGCCTCCAACGGCGAACTGCAGTCCCGTCTGCGCCAGGACCTGATGCTGGCCGAGAGTCAGGCGGACAGCCTTCGTGCCTCCGGCGGGCAGAATAGCCCGGCCTTTGCGGCGGCGAGTGCCCGGGCCCGCGCGCTGCGCCAGCAGCTCAACGACCTGGAGCGCCAGGTGAGCCGGAACGCGCTGGACCGTCAGGGCTCGGACTGGGCCTCGATCATCGACCGGCACGAGGCCCTGCAGGCGGAACTGCAGCGGGCGCAGACGCGGCTGACGACGGCGACCGATAACCTGCAGATCGCCCGAACCAACGCTGTGCGGCAGGGCACCTATGTGCTGCCCTTCGTTCGGCCGGTAGCGGCGGTGGAGGCGTCCTTCCCGCAGCCCATCATCACGCCGCTGTTGGTGGCAGGCTGCGCCTTCCTGACTTGGGCGGCCACCATGCTGCTCTACTACGCGATCCGGGATCACGCCTGATCCCCGGCCCGGGGGGGGGCCCCCCGGGGCCGGCCCCGCCCCCCCCCCCCCCGCCCCCCCGGCCCCCCCCCCCCCCCCCCCCCCCCGGGCCCCGGCACCGCCGGCATCTGCGAATCCCTCTGGAGACACCATGCAGTATCTCGTCACGGGCACCGCGGGCTTCATCGGCTTTCATGTCGCCCGCCGGCTGCTGGCTGATGGTCATGACGTGACCGGCCTGGACGGGATGACCAACTACTATGACGTGAGGCTGAAGCGCCGGCGCCATGCAATGCTGATGGAGCATCCACGCTTCAAGGCCAATGAGTTCCTGCTGGAAGATACGGAGTCCCTGGCCCGGGTTGTGGATGAGGCCCGGCCCGACGTCATCATCCACCTCGCTGCCCAGGCGGGCGTACGCTACAGCATCGAGAACCCGCGGGCCTATATCGACTCCAACCTGATCGGCACCTTCAACGTGATCGAGCAGGCGCGGCGCTGCCGGGTCGGACATCTGATGATCGCCTCGACCTCCTCGGTTTATGGCGCGAACACGGAGATGCCCTTCAGCGAGGCGCACCGGACCGATCATCCACTGACGCTCTATGCCGCCACAAAGAAGGCGACCGAGGGCATGGCGCATTGCTACGCCCATCTCTGGTCCATCCCGACCACAGCCTTCCGCTTCTTCACGGTGTATGGCCCCTGGGGACGGCCAGACATGGCGCTGTTCCGCTTCACCGAGAACGCGCTGAAGGGCTTGCCGATCGACGTCTACAATCATGGCCGGATGCAGCGGGACTTCACCTATGTCGACGATCTGGTGGAGGCCATCATTCGGCTGGCGATGACGCCGCCGCGGAACGGCGAGGAAAAGGATCCGGGTGCAAGTCCGGCCGGACCCTACCGCGTGGTCAATATCGGCAATAGCGAGCCAGTGAACCTTATCGACTTCATCGAAGCGATCGAGCGCGCAACAGGCCGCGAGACCATCCGAAACTACATGGATATGCAACCCGGCGACGTGCCAGCCACCTGGGCGGATACAAGCGCTCTGCATTCGATTACGGATTTCCGGCCGCGAACGCCGGTCGCTGTCGGCGTGGCGGCTTTTGTCGACTGGTATCGCTCCTACTACCAGGTCTGATAGCCCGTGCCGCTCGACGTCTCCCTGCTTCCTGCTTCCCTGGCCGGGGATGCGGATCCGGTGACCCTGGCCGTTTCGGAAGGTGCGCTGGCCGGCGGCATCGCCGGCACGCCGCCGGACCGGTCCGTGCTGAAAGAGGCAGAGGCACTCTGCGCCGCCCATCTTGAGGCTGGAACGCCGGCGATTGGCCTCCACCGGCTGCTGGAACTGGTGCGATGCCATCCAGGCACCGAGCGGCTCCAGCTTCTTGCGGTCCGCCTGCTGGATCGCTGGTCCGGGCGGGAACATTCCATTCCGGCCTGGACCGCCCTGAGCGAGCGCTTTCCGTCCTGCCAGGAGGCTTTCCTGCTGGTGCTGCGTTGGACGTTGCGCATGCGGGGGAGGAAGGCGGCGCGGAACCTCATCGCGGTGCGCTTCCCCCGGCCACCCGCCAGCCCGGACGAGATCCTGCTGCGCGCCCGTGCCTGGGACGAGCTAGGCGCGACGGCCGAGGCCTCGGCGGATTTCGCGCGGCTCTCCCGCCGGGATCCCGCGAACCCGGCGGTGCCGCTGATGCGGGCTCGTATGCTGGAGCGCCGTGGCCACCAGCATGCAGCGCGCCGTGTCCTGGCCGCCGCGCTGCGGCGGGGCGGCCCCGAGGAGCGGCTCGCTCCCGAGATTGCGCGGCTGAATGCGGATATCCAGGCGCTGGCAGGCGTGCCGCGTGCCCGGCCCGGCGCGCCTGCCGATACAGGCAGCCGGGTTCTTGCCTATCTGCTCGAGGAAGCGATCCGGCGGCGCGGCGCGCCGGAGCGCCGCGCTGTTGCGCTCGGGCGTGTCGTGATGGTCAACGGCTCACTCGGGGCAGGGGGCGCGGAGCGCCAGCTCGCCAATACGGCTGTTGGGCTGCAACGCGCCCGTCTGGCCGGACAGGCCATTGCGGGACATCCGGTCGAGGGGCCGATCGAGGTGATCTGCCGGTCGCTCGATGATCGCCCTGGTGCGGATTTTTTCCTGCCGGTCCTGCGGGAGCACGGGGTGTCCGTGGGCTGCTATGATCGCTTCCCGGACTTCGGTGGCGATCCGGCCGGATCGCTTTTGGCGGAATGGCGGCACCTGCTGCGCTTTCTTCCGCCCCGCGTGGCCGAGGGCACCGCACGCCTGACCGATGTGTTCCGTGCGCGGGCGCCGGCGGTGGTCCATCTCTGGCAGGACGGTACGATCCTGGCCGGCGCACTTGCGGCGCTGCTGGCCGGCGTGCCGCGCATCGTGGTGTCGGTGCGCAGCGCCCCGCCGCCGGACCGCCCCGAGCGCGACCGTCCGGAATATGCGGCGCTCTATCCTCTGCTGATGCGTGCCCCTGGCGTGACGATGACGGCAAATTCGCATTTCTCTGCCATGCGCTATGCCGAATGGATCGGTCTGGCGCCTGACCGCGTCGTGGTGGTGCCGAACGGGTTGTCCATGCCGGCGGCCGAGCCTTCGGGGGGCAGCCGGGAACTGCTGGACGCTTTCACGGCCCGGGCCGGGCGAGGCTTCACCGTGGGAGGCGTCCTGCGAATGGACGAAAACAAGCGACCCTATGCCTGGCTTGATTGCGCCGCCCGGGTGCTCGCGCGCCGGCCCGATGCGCGCTTCATTCTCGTGGGCGATGGTGAATTACGGGATGCGGCGGAGGCGCATGCGCGGGCGCTGGGGATCGCTGGCCGCGTGCTGTTCACGGGCCGCCGCCCGGATGTGGGCTTTTGGCTGCGCCAATTCGATGCTCTGCTGCTGCTGTCACGATGGGAGGGATTGCCAAACGTGCTGATCGAGGCACAGGGCGCAGGCGTGCCGGTGGTAACCACCCCGGCCGGCGGCGCCGCGGAGACATTGCTGCACGGCGAAACCGGCTGGGTTCTCGGCAGTGCCGCCAAACCGGATCTAGATGAGGCGGCCTCACGACTGGTTGCGCTGGCCGCCGGCGGCGCCTGTCCGGTAGATTCTGCAGCACGCGCACGGCGATTCGTCGCGAATCGATTCTCGCTCGCCCGCATGGTCGAGCAAACCATGGAGACCTACGTTGCTTGAGACCTCCCCCCGGGTTGCGATGCTCGCGGCCCTGCTGCTGACGGTCGGGGGCTGCGCTTGGACGCCTCGATCCGGTCCCACCGCCTCAGCCATCCTGTCGCCCGATGCGGAGCAGGCCTCTTATGACCTGGTTGAGCTGACTCCGGCTACGGCCGCGCCCTATCTGCTCCGCCGGACATCGACGACATCGTCGATCGCCCCTGTGCGGGCCACTGGCGGATTCGCGATCAGCCCGGGCGACACGCTGCGGATCGTCGTGTTCGAGCGTAGCGACGGCGGCACCTTCGCCTCCACGGCGACGGGCGGCACCGTGTTCCAGGCGGTGCGGGTGGATGATCGCGGCACGGTTTCCCTTCCCTATGCCGGGCGCGTGCGCGTCGCGGGCGGGGATCTGGATCGCGCGGCGGAGGCGATCCGCGGCGCGCTGGCCGGGCGGACGGTGGATCCGCAGGTCCATGTCGAGCTGGTCTCCACGCCGAACCAGTCCGTCCTGGTGACCGGCGAGGTCAAGACGCCCGGGCGCGTCACCACGGCGGAGGGACCGCTCAGCGTGGTGGACGCCATCGCGCGGTCCGGCGGCCCGACCGCGCCGGCGCGTTCCGCCGATGTGCTGCTGACCACGGGCGGCACCGTGCGGCGCATTCCCTATTCCCAGCTGCTGACGCAGTCCCCGATCTACCTGTCCCGCGGGGACACGGTGGTCGTGGAGACCAACATGAAGCGCTTCACGGCGGCGGGCGCCGTGGCCAAGCCTGGCCTGATCGACATGGTCTCCCCGCAGACTACCCTGCTGGAGGGCATGAGCCTGGCGGGCGGCTTGGATGACCGCTCGGCCAGCCCGCGCAATGTCTTCCTGTTCCGGCTGCGCGAGGCGCCGGACGGGACGTTGCGCCCGCTCGTTCTGCACCTGGATTTCTCCAAGGCGGAGTCGGTTTTCGTGGCACAGCGGGTCGCGTTGCTGCCGGATGACGCCATCTACGTCACGAACGCGCCCATCCCGGAGGTCGGCAAGTTCGTCGCGCCGCTGATCCAGTCGCTGGCCATCAGCCGGCTCGTCACCGGCTGAGGCACGAGGCTATGGCGGGGAGAGTGGCTCCCCGCCATAGCCGAACGGTCTAGCCTTTTGTCATGAGGCGGGAAGGGCGGGTTCGCGCCTTCCCGCTTTTTTTGTGCGGTTGCCCGTACCGCCACTTCGGTCACGGGCGGCGTCTGGTCGGCAGCATAAAGGGCAATTGGACGCAGCAGACCAGGCCGGCCTCCTTGTCTAAGGGCCGGATGCGTTCGAAGCCGTGGGTTCAGCTCGCGCTGGCGGCTGCCCGGAAGAAGGCTGCGTCTTCCCGAAGCGTCGACATCACCATCTCCACAGCCGTATCGGTCAGGGTGATGCAGACCCGACGCCGGTCGGTGCCATGAAAATAACGGCGAACCAGGTTGGCGCTCTCCATCGCCGCAAGCTTGCGGAGCGCCGTACTCTGCGGCGCGCCGGAGGAGATACAGACTGAGGACACGGAAACGTGACCTCCCTCGGCCCGGACGGCTGCGAGGTCCAGCAACATGTCCCAGGCCGGCCAGTCGTGGAACTGGCCGAAGGGCTGCCGCCGCCGGCGTGCGCGGAGCTGTAGTAGGGCCTTCAGCTCGGAGGCCGATTCCACGGTGGTTGAAGCCGCTGGCGAAGGCGCCTCTTTGGCCGGGTTAGTACCAAGCTCCGCCTGCATGATGGCGCCGGGCGCCTCGAAGGAAGCGAGGAGGCGGGTGAAGGTAGCCCTTAGCTCCTCGAGGAGCGCTGTCGATTCCGAGCCATGCTCGCCAGAGCCCTGCAGCGGATCGGAGGGCCCGGAAGTGTGGGGCCGGTCAGCGGGCGATGGTTTGAGGCTTCGGGTCACAGTCGCTTCACCTTTACCGTCCGTCGTACCCATTAAATCGCGTCACCATCTTTTCTGCGATATGCTTTGTGGCTGGATTTTCCTGCAATCGTGTTCAAATCCGTGCCAATTGGGTGCGCTGGTTCGACAACCTAAGATTGAATTTCTTGCATCCGGCTTCCCGCCGTTCCGGATTATTTCCGTAAGGCACTGGCATAACATTCCGACTTTCTGCCGCTTTTCCTGGTTATAACCTTTATGTGAAGAATTTTCTGGCGGAGTTGAGGATGCGGGGCAGCCTGGATCCTCACGATCGGCCTTTGGATCCTGTGCAGCACCTGATCTGCATCATGTCCAAGGTGGTTTGTGCCAGATTGGTGCAACGATTTGCCGCGGGCTAGGCCAGGTCGCCAGCGCCGGACCCGCCCCATGACCGCCGATGCGGACATGCGCCGGCTTCTACTTGTTCGGGTGTGGTTCTGGGCTTTCGGCGAGTGGCCCGTGCCTTCCTTGCACCTGCCCTGGATCCGGGTCAGGGCCGGCCAGCCGCTCGCAACGCATAAGTTGCATTGGCGCTGCACAAGAATTCCGACCCATTGCTGGCAACATGAATACCGAACCGGTTTCAGTTCCGCTGTGCCTCCCAGCGGTGGCGCTCTAGGTAAACGTCATGTCCGCGGCAGGCTAGATGCCGTGATGTTCGCGATGAAGGAGGATCTCCTTGTCCATCGATGTCAGCACCACCCCGCCTGCCATCACTGATCGGCACGTCGAGACGGGTTCACGGGTATTGTCCGTTACGACCCTCGGCACCTGCCGCCTCGCCGAGCCAATGGCCGCGGCTGCGAAGCTGCATCCGATGGTTCGGAATCTCACCAACTGGTACGGCTTCGTGCACACCACGAAGGAAATCCTCCAGATGCTCGACGTCTTCGAGGGACGTGAGCTGCCGGAGCACCTCCGCCGGTTCATCTGCTCCTCGGAGTACAGGGCCTTTCAGCCGCGCGAGGGTGCGGCCGAGAACCTCTATTTTGTAGAGGTCTCCTCCCAGAAGGAGATCCACTACCGGGAGTGGCTGCTGCAGATCAACTGCTTCTCTGACGTGTTCGAGAAGCGGCGTGAGCTGTTCACCACCTTCTTCAAGTTCAAGTACGCCCATGAGCGCGACAAGCGCGCCGAAGCGCTGGAGCAGCTGCCCAGCTTCGCTGGCGTCGACCCGGTGGAGCGCAGCATCCTCCTCGAGGGCTACATGCACGTCATGACGCGCGATGAGCTCAAGCAGGATCTGCAGACCATTGCCGACCGCATTCCCGGCCCGACGGTGTTCGTCACTCACATTGACGTGACCGACAACAATGGCAAGGTCATCGAGACCCGCTCGCGGCTCTGCAACTGGATGCGCGAGATTTGCGCCGAACAGGGTTACACGCTGTTCGATCCCACCCCGCAGGTGCTGGCCTATGACCGCGTCCGGGCCCTGGCCGAGGAAGGTCGCGACAACAACCACTACACGACCGAGTTCAAGTCTGTTCTCGGCAGCCTGCTCTTCGAGACCTATGGCCAGCCGCTGCTCGAGGCCATGAGCACGCCGGGTATCGGCGCCGCCCTGGAAATGCCGGCGGCTGCCCCCGCCCTGGTCGCGCCGGCCAAGCCGGCTCCGGTTGCCGAGGCCCCGGTCGCCCTGGCCCCTGCCGCACCGGTTCAGGAGGCTGCGCCGCCAGCGCCGCAGTCCGAGCCCGCGCCGGAGGAGCTCCGCCCGCTGCTGACCGAGGCCCGCGCCCGTATCGGCCGTGGCGAGATGGACGAGGCGGAGGTGATGCTCCGCGGCGCCGCGATCGATCACCCCGGCGTTGCCGAGATCTACGCGCTGCTCGCGAATGTTGCTTATCACCGCGGCGATAGCACCGGCGCCCTTGCCGATCTGCGGCATGCGCTGCGGATCGATCCCTCGCTGATCGAGCCGAAGGTGATGCTCGTCCGCATCGCGCAGCGCCTGAACCGGCTCGAGGAGGCCTGCGCCCAGGCGCTGGAACTCGTGACGGTCGCGAGGAATGACTACAAGGCCCTGACGGTCGCGGCCAAGGCGCTGGTGAAGGCCAAGCGCTTCCATGAGGCAAGCCCGGTGTGGCGCCGCGTTGCGGAGCTGCGCCAGGACGACGCTGCTCCGCTTGCCGAGGCAGCCCGCTGCGAGCTGAAGAGCCGCAGCTACGACGAGGCGGTCAAGACTGCCGAGGCCGCGCTGCTGCGCGACCCCGAGGATGCCGCCGCGCTCCACATCCAGGTGGAGGCGCTGCAGCGCATGAAGCGGATGAAGGAGATGGCGGCCGTCGTGCTGCGCATCGCCGTCATCGATCCCGTGGCGGCCATGGCAACGGTGCCTGCGCTGATCGCGGCTTCGCACCACGAGGATGCCGCCGCCGTCATCGCCGCCGTGCGTGCACAGGGGCACGCCGCGGCGGAGGATCCGGTGCTGCAGGCGGGTCTGGTCCGCTCGCTCATCAAGCGCGCCCGGCTCGCCGTAGAGCGCCACGACGACGGGGCTGCTGCGTCTGCCTGGATGGCCGTACTGCTGGTTGATCCGACCAACAAGAACGCCAATTCCGGCATGCGCAAGCTGGTCGCGCCGCTGGTGACGGAGCTGCGCAAGAGCCTGGCCGAGGGCGATGTCGCCTCCGCGATGGCGACCTGCCGTCGTGGCCTGTCCTGGGATCCGGCCAATGGCCGCCTGCTCAAGGAGTACGCCACACTCCTGGAGCGTGAGGAAAACTGGGCGGATGCGGCGAAGGCCTGGGAAGGCGTTGCCGAGGCCAATGGCCTGGAGACGAAGACCCTGATGCGGGCCGCAAAGGCCGCGTCCCGCGCCGGCCGGCCGGACGAGGCGCTGCGGATCTACAGCCGCCTCGAGCCCGCCGTCCTGGCGGAACTGTCGAGCGCGGTGCACTCGCTCACGCGCAAGCTGGTGAAGGTGATGCGCACCGACTTCGCCGAGGGGCGGCTTGATGATGCCGTGGTCAAGGCGCGGCATGTGCAGATGGTGGACCCGGAAGGCGAGGCTGCGCCGCGCCTGCTCCGCAAGGCGCTGGCCACCTATCGCCGCCAGCTCAAGGAGGCGGTGGCCGCGGGTGACCTGCATCTGCAGGAGGATCTCGCCCGCCGCGTCCTGGCCATCGATCCGCAGCGGCCTGATGCGCTGAAGGTTCTGGTGAAGCTGTACCGTGGTGCCCGCCGCTGGCGCGAGGCCATCGAGGTCCTGCAGCAGCTCGTGCGGCTTGAGCCGGATATGCCGATCCACTGGCGTCGCCTGGCGAGCGCCTGCCGCTCTGCGCGCAACTACGACATCGGTGTCACCGCCGCGCTGCGCGCGGTGGAGCTGGAGCCGAACAATGCGCAGAGCCTGGAGTTCCTTAGCGACATCCTGAACCGCCAGGCTCTGGCGGCCTGAGGATCACGCGATGGGCTTCCTCGCAGGATGGGTGGCTGCCAGCCAGCCAGCGTCGCCGGAGGTGCGGGCCGCCGCCTTCCGGGTCCGGCGCCGGCTCCTTCATCGGGCCCCCGGAATGTCGGCCGAGGCCGGCATTCCGGCGGTTCTGACGCAGGGGCAGGGCGGGGCGGTGCTGTTGGGCAGCGACTTCGCCCCAGTACCGGAGGCCCGGAGCGAGGAAGAGAGACTGACGCTTCTGTTCGACGGGCGCCTGGATAACCACGGCGCGCTCGCGGCCGACCTGCGTGCTGCCGGCCAGGCGCCGCACGGCGACGGAGATGCCGCGCTGGTACTGGCTGGCTGGCAGGCCTGGGGCACGGGGCTGCTTCCCCGGCTGCGGGGGGCATTCGCCCTGGTGGTGCATGATGCCGCAGCCGGAACTCTGACCTGCGCGCGGGACCGCTTCGGGCAGCAGCCCTTCTTCTGGTCCCAAGCCGGCGGAAACTTCGTCTTTGCCTCGGAAATCCAGGCCCTGCTGGCCTGGCCGGGGCAGGGGCGCCAGGCGGATCTCGAGGTTGTCTCCCATATCCTTTCCTTCGGGCATTCGCCGGTCGATCGCACACCGCTGCGGGGCGTGAACCGGCTTGCCCCGGGCCATGTGCTGACCCTGCGCGTGGATGGCCGGGTCGAACTGGCGGCCTGGTGGCAGCTTCCTGAAGTTTCGCCTGAGCTTTCGAATGATGCGGCTGGCACGGATGCGCTGGCCGCCGAGTACCGCCGCCGCCTACGCAGCGCCGTGGCGCGCGCCTGCGGTGGCGATGGGGCGGCGGCGGTGATCGGACACGGCCACGCCGCCGCCCTTGTCGATGCGGGTGGACGGCCGCCGCGGCCTGTGCCTGCCCTGGACGAGGCTGGAGCTTCTTCGGGCCTGCCGGATCTCCTGTCCCGCTTGCAACTGCATGCGGGGGAACCATTGCTGGCTCCTCCGGCGATGCTTCTGCCGATGGCTGCGGGTCTCGCGGCCGGGCGTCGGCTGCTCTCGGATCTCGGGGCCGATGCGATCCTGCTGGACAGCCCACGCTATGTGGAGTTCGGACATGAGATCACCCGGATGCGTTCCGACGGCCGCCCGCCGGCCTGGTGGGCCCCGGCCTTCCATGAGGTGCCGCCCTTCGCGCGGGATCTGTTCCATCGCACGACCGGCGTCCTGACAGAGGCGGAGCGCATGGACCTGAGCGGTCCGGCCCTGGCGCACACGCTGCTTTTCGCGATGCCGGATGCGCTGGGCACCAGCCTGGAGGATGCCGGCCCCGAGACTTGGCTGGACCGCGCCGCACGGATCGACCTGACCTATCGGATCCCGGGCCTGGAGCTGCCGCTGCTTGACGCCGCAGCCACCATAACGGGCGCCTCCGTCGCCTGTCCTTTCCTGGACGAGGAGGTGGCGGGCTGGTGCCTCACCCTGCCGCAGACGATGCGCCAGGGCGGGTTGGGCGGTCCCGTTGTCTGTCCGATCACGCCAGAGGGCGAGGAGGAGGATTGGCTCCTGCCGAACATCACCGCGCTGCGCCCCTGGATCGCCGATACCATGCTGGGTTCGGCGAGCGCCGGCCGCGGCCTGTTCCGCCGGCGCCGTGTCGAAATCCTGCTGGCTCCCCACGGCTCTCCCCGCGAGGCGCGGGAGCTCTGGGCGATGCTGTGCATCGAGAGCTGGTTCCAGTCCTTTGTGGACCGGATGCCGGCCGAGCCCCCTGTCCCGGTGGGTGCGCCGGTTCCCGAGGCCCGTGAATCCCTTCTGGTGGCGGTCGCCTGATGTCCGAAATTCTCTCCGTCCCCAAGCCCGCTTCTGTCCGTCCGGCGCAGCGCAGCCAGGTTCCGGACCTGACCGCCGTTCGCGCGGCGCAGCAGGGAAAGCGCCTGTTGCAGTCGGGGATGGCGCAGGAGGCCATCGGGCTGCTGCAGCCGCTGGTGGAATCCGACCGCGTCACGCCGGAACTGCGGACCCTGCTCGCCAAGGCCTATGAAAAGGCCGGCGACAGGCACCGCGCGCGCCTGATGTGGCTGGAGATTGCGCGGAGCGGTCAGGCCACTGACGGCCTGCATCACCTGCGGCTCGGCCGGAACGCTCTGCTGCGCCGAGACTTTGCCGAGGCGGAGCGGCAGCTCAAGGCCTATCTGGCCACTGCGCCGCAAGACCTGGCCGCAGCGGAGCACCTGCTGGAGGCACAGCTCTGCCTGGCCGGGCCGGGTGAACTGCGCGAGGTCTATGCCCGCTACCTCTCCCAGCGGCCGGAGACTTGTTACAGCCTGACCCTGCTGGCCACCGAACTGGTCCGCCGCCGCCCGAAGGCGGAGGCCATGGAGGTGCTCGACCGGGCGCGCGAGGCCTGGGACGGCTTGCTGCGGACAGCGTTGCGCATCGCCCAGGGCTACAAGGCGCTAGGCGAGGCGGAGACCGCCCTGGCGTTGCTGGACAGCGCGGCGGTGCGCTACCCCAACGACATCTCCCTGCTGCGTAACCGGTTCCGGGTCCAGCAGGCCCTCGGGGCGCCCAAGGCTACGTTGCTGGAGACCGCCGGGCGGCTGGTGCTGCTGGAGCCGGAACAGCCCGGGCACCACGCGCGCCTCGCCCGTCTCTACGCGAACTTCAAGGACTGGTCGGCCGCTTCGGCATCCTGGCAGAAGGCGCTCGATCTCGATCGGAACTGCGTCACCTACTGGCGCGGCCTGCTCATCTCCTATGCGCGGATGGAGCGCAACGCGGCGATCGAGGCCCTGCTGAAGGAGGCGCGGCAGTTCTTCCGCACCCGTGGTCCCGAGGGCATGGTGGACATGGCCGTGCTGGAGAATGTGGGCGGCTATAATGACCGGGCCGCATCCCTGGCGGCCGGCGCCCTGACCAATCCTCGCACCCGGGTGCGGGCGCGCGAGGCGGCCTCGGCCGCCCTGCTGGATGCCGGGCAGTATGTGCGGGCCTGGAGCTATCTTTCCGCTGGCCTGGATGACGGCACGGCGAATATCGAGACGCAGCGCATGGCTGCGCGCTGCTCGGCCGCGCTGCGCCTGCCTGCACCGACCGAGGGTGTGCCGCGCTTCCCCGACACGCTGTTCGAACGCGCGCTGCTGCACGCGCCGGAGCGCACGCTGATCGAGCCGGGGAACGGGGTGATGCTGGTCTCCTCCTCGCTCGGCGCCGGTGGTGCGGAGCGGCAGGTGGCGCTCTCCGCCGCGGGCATCGCGCGGATGCGGGCGGCGGCCGGGCGCGGGCCGACCTTCTTCGTCGGCCAGGACCTCTCCCCGGACCGTGGCCGTGCCGTCATGCTCCCGGTCGCCCAGACGCCGGAGTTGCAGATCGAGGATCTGGGCCCGATCGACGCACAGACGGTGTTCCGTTCCATCTCCGCAGCGGATCCCGGCGCGCGGGAGGCGCTGCGGCTCATCGCTGCGCTGCCGCCCAAGCTCTCCCGCGATGTGCTGAAGCTCTATGACTGCTTCCGCAGGCACCGCCCCGCCCTGGTGCATTTGTGGCAGGATGGCGTGATCTCCACGGGCTCGGTTGCAGCGGTGCTGGCCGGAGTGCCGCGAATTGTCGCCTCCATGCGCAATGTGGTAGCGCCGGAGTCTGATCGCCGCCGCTATCGATCCTATCTCGCGACGATGTACCGTTCCCTCGGGAAGCGCGACAACGTGCGCTTCACCGCGAATTCCGCGGCCGGCGCGACGGATTATGAGAAGTGGCTGGGCTTTGAGCCGGGCCGGATCGCCGTGCTCCGCAACGGCGTCGAGGTCGCGAATGTCCGCAAGCGCGGCTCGGAGGAGGCCCGCCGCGCGGCGCGGCAGGAGCTGGGCCTGGCAGATGACGAGCTGCTGATGGGCGGCACATTCCGCCTGGCGCCTGCCAAGCGGCCGCATCTCTGGCTCAGCGTCGCCGAGCAGGTGGCGGCGATGGTGCCGAAGTCACGCTTCGTGATCGTGGGCGATGGCGTGTTGCGGGCCGATCTGGAGCGCTGGATCGCGGAGCGCGGTCTCTCCGGGCGGATTACGCTGGCGGGCCGCAAGAGCCCGGTGGAGCCGTGGATCGGCGCCATGGATGTCATGTTGCTGGCCAGCGAAGTCGAGGGGCTGCCGAATGTGCTGCTGGAAGCGCAGTGCCTTGGCGTGCCCGTTGTAACCACTGATGCCGGCGGATCGCGCGAGGCGGTTCTGGACGGGATCACCGGGATCCTGGTCGAGAATGACGTGATCGAGAATCTCGCAGCCGCGGTGGCCCGTGTGCTGCGCGACCAAACGATGAGGGCCAGGACCCGGACAGGCGCTCCGGCTTTCATTGAGCAGCGCTTCGGCGTGCAGCGCATGCTGTCCGACACGCTGTCGCTTTACGACAAAGGCTTTCCGAAACAAGGGGACCTGGAATGAAGATTGCCATGATCGGGGCCGGATATGTCGGCCTCGTTTCGGGGGCGTGCCTGGCCGACTTCGGTCATGACGTCCGCTGCGTTGATACGGATGTGGTGAAGGTTGACGCCCTCAAGGCAGGGCGTATTCCGATCTACGAGCCGGGCCTGCAGGAGCTGGTGGCGAAGAGCGTGGCCGAGGACCGGCTGGCCTTCGATACGGATATCGACTGGGCCGTGGCCGGCGCCGACGCCGTGTTCATCGCCGTCGGCACCCCGTCCCGCCGCGGCGACGGCCATGCGGACCTGACCTATGTGTACCAGGCCGCCCGCCGCATTGCCCAGGCGATGACCGGCTACACCGTGGTCGTGACCAAGTCGACCGTACCGGTCGGCACCGGTGACGAGGTGGAGCGCATCATCCGCGAGGCCCGGCCGGACGCGAACTTCTCCGTTGCGTCCAACCCGGAGTTCCTGCGCGAGGGTTCGGCCATCGTGGACTTCAAGCGCCCGGACCGCATCGTGATCGGCACGAATGACGATGCCGCCCGCGAGGTGATGGCCGAGGTCTACCGCCCGCTCTACCTGAACCAGGCGCCGATCCTGTTCACGGACCGTCGTACCTCCGAGCTGACGAAATACGCGGCCAACGCCTTCCTGGCGACCAAGATCACCTTCATCAACGAGATCGCCGATCTCTGCGAGGCGGTGGGCGCGGATGTGCAGGACGTGTCCCGCGGCATCGGCCTGGACAACCGCATTGGGCCCAAGTTCCTCCATGCCGGCCCGGGCTTTGGCGGCTCCTGTTTCCCGAAGGACGTCTCCGCGCTCATCAAGACGGCGCAGGACCATGGCACGAACATGCGCATCGCCGAGACGGTTGCGACGGTGAATGATGTGCGCAAGCGCGCAATGGGGCGCAAGGTGGTGGCGGCCTGCGGTGGCGACATCCGTGGCAAGACGATCGCCTTGCTTGGCCTGACCTTCAAGCCGAACACGGACGACATGCGCGACGCGCCGTCGATCGCCATCACCACCGCCCTGCAGGATGCGGGCGCCTGGGTCCGCGCCTATGACCCGGTCGGCATGGAGCAGGCTGCCAGCGTTCTTCAGGATGTCGAGTATTGCAACGGCGCCTACGACGCGGCGCGCGGTGCCGACGCCCTGGTGATCGTGACGGAGTGGGACATCTTCCGCGCGCTCGACCTCGACAAGCTGCGCGAGGAAATGCGGACGCCGATTATGGTGGATCTGCGCAATGTGTACCCGCCGAGCGAGGCGGAGGCGCATGGCTTCTCCTACACCGGCATCGGCAAGCGGGCGAATGCACCGACGCTGACCGCGCCCAGCAGCTTCGCCACCGCCTGAGAGCGTGGATCGACCTTCGCCCAAGGGTGACTCTGCGGAGCATTCTTGGGCAAGGGGCGTCGCGCCGACGCCGTGATATCAGATGACGGCGCCGGGACAATCGAGGGCGCCGTCCAAGGACCTCAAGACTGGCAACATCATGAATCACGGTCGGGGGGACCGTGATTCGTGGCGACCTTGGAATAAGGCTGTGCGGGCGAATGCGCTCCAGCCGGCAAGACGACCTGTTCACGTGTTTGAGAGAGCTCGCGAGCCAGAGCGACGGACCTTGCGCCTGCCGAGCGAGCCGTCGCTGCCTCGTCATGATCGCGTAAAGAGGCTCTCGACCCGACCGACGAGCAAGCTGCTCAAGGTGATACCGAATTGGCTCAGTCTGCTGTCACGGTGTCGGACGGAATGGTGGCATCCTTCGATAGCAAGACCAAGGTTCTTGCCACCGGTGTGGCCTGGCCGAGCCAAATTTTTTTACGTGTCGAGCATGGCAGCATGACCGACGCGCGGTAGCGTGGAGAGCGGATCATATGAGCGCCACTGCCCCAGGCCCGTCCCTCGATAGCGGGCTTGGCTGCCTTTGCATGGCACTCGAGCTGCTGGGCCGGGCAGCCGACCCCGCCCATCTCACCCATCGCTTCCGCGGCGCGTCGGCATTGGGGGCGGTGCAGCTTGTGCGGGCGGCCCGGGGCTCTGGGCTGAAAGCCGCGCTACGCACATCCTCGTGGGACCGGCTTGCCCGTACACCGCGCCCTGCCATCGCCGAACTGTCGGACGGCAACTTCCTGTTGATCGGCGCGGCGGACCAGGAGCGCATTGCGGTGCTCGACCCCGCGATGCGGGATGAGTCCGGGCGGCCGCAGACGCGCACCCTCGACCGTGCGGCTTTCGAGGCTGCCTGGACGGGCCGCCTCATCCTCCTCACCAGCCGGGCGCCGGCGACCGAGGGCGGGGATCGCTTCGGCCTGCGCTGGTTCCTGCCCGCCGTCCTGAAATACAAGGGTGCGATCCGGGACGTACTGGTCGCTTCCCTCGTCCTCCAGATTCTCGCCTTGCTGACGCCGATGGCGCTGCAGGTGGTGATCGACAAGGTGCTGGTGCACCAGGCCGTCTCCACCCTGGAGGTGATGGCGACCATCCTGCTGGTGATGGCGGTATTCGAGGCCCTGCTATCAGGCCTGCGGATCTATGTCCTCTCACACACCTCCAACCGGATCGACGTCGCGCTGGGGGCGCAGCTCTTCTCCCATCTCATGGCCCTGCCGCTGCAATGGTTCCAGGCTCGGCAGGTCGGTGCCGGTGTCGCCCGGGTGCGGGAGTTGGAGACGATCCGCGCCTTCCTGACCAGCAGCGCACTGACGGTCTTCGTGGACCTGCTCTTCACCGTCTGCTTCCTCGGCGTGATGCTGATGTACAGCCCGCTGCTGACGGCGATCGTGGCGGCCACCTTGCCACTGCACGCAGCGCTCTCGGTGTTGGTCACGCCGGTGCTGCAGGAGCGGTTGGCCGAGAAGTTCCGCCGCAATGCCGACAATCAGGCCTTCCTGACCGAAGCGGTGGGCGGCGTCGAGACGCTGAAGGCCATGGCGGTGGAGCCGCAGCTCCAGCGGCGCTGGGAGGAACAGCTGGCGGCCTATGTCACCGCTGCCTTCCGCGCCACCAGCCTCTCCAACACGGCCGGCCAGACCGTCCAGCTCATCAACCGCATCTCCACCGTCGCCCTGCTCTGGTTCGGCGCCAAGCTCGTCATGGGTGGGGAGCTCTCGGTGGGCGAGCTGGTGGCGGTGAACCTCCTGGCTTCCAATGTCTCTGGCCCGGTGTTGCGGCTGGCCCATATGTGGATCGACTTCCAGCAGGTCCGCCTCTCCGTGGAGCGGCTGGGCGACATCCTGGACGCTCCGCGTGAGCCCACCGCCGGCAGCCGCCCGCCCATGCCGGCGGTCCGTGGCGAGATCGCCTTCCGTGACGTCACCTTTCGCTACCGGCCGCAGGGTGCGCCCGTGCTGCGCGGCATCTCCTTCCAGGTCCCGGCCGGCCAGGTGCTGGGCATCGTCGGCTCCTCTGGCTCGGGCAAGAGCACGATCGCGAAGGCCATCCAGGCTCTTTACATGATGGAGCAGGGGCAGGTGCTGGTGGACGGGGTGGACGTTGCTCTCGTCGATCCGGCCAGCCTACGGCGGCAGATCGGCATCGTGCTGCAGGACAATGTGCTCTTCTCCGGTACGGTGCGGGAGAACATCGCTCTCTCCGATCCGACCATGAGCCTGGAGCGGGTGATGCATGCCGCCCGCATCGCTGGCGCGCATGACTTCATTACGGAGGCCCTGCCGGACGGCTATGATACCAAGGTGGGCGAGCGTGGCGCCTCCCTCTCCGGCGGCCAGCGGCAGCGCATCGCCCTGGCCCGCGCCCTGGCTGCGAATCCTCGCATCCTGATCCTCGACGAGGCGACCAGCGCGCTGGACGCGGAGTCCGAGCGGGTGATCCTCGACAACATGCGGCTCATCTCCGCCAACCGCACGGTGATCATCATCGCCCACCGCTTCTCCGCGGTGCGCATGGCGGACCGTATCATGGTGTTGGAGCGTGGCTCGATCGTGGAGGAGGGCAACCACGACAGTCTGCTGCAGAAGAACGGCCGGTATGCCGCCCTGTTCCGGGAGCAGACGGGCCAACTCGGTGAAATCCGGCCCGTCGCGCCGGTGCCTCGCCCGCCCGCGCCCAGCGGCCCCGTCTATGGCAACCCGCTCTACAATCGGGTGACCGGCATTCCCATGCGAAGCAGCCCTGTCCCGGGGAACCGGCCATGATCCCCGCTCGCCTGCCCGCCGGGCGCATCTCCCTCGGGCGCTTCTCCCGCAATCGCGACGCGGATTTCCTGCCCGCGGTGATCGAGATCATCGAGAGCCCGCCCTCGCCGATCGGGCGGGGAATGCTCTGGTCCATCATCCTGCTGGTCGCCATCGCCGTCGCCTGGGCCTGGTTCGGCCGGGTGGATGTGATCGCCTCCGCGCGGGGCGTGGTGCTGCCCTCGGGCCGGGTCAAGCTCGTGCAGCCGCTTCAGCCCGGCACCGTCACGGCCATCCATGTGCGGGATGGGGCCACCGTCCGGGCCGGCGACCTGCTGGTGGAACTGGATCCGACGGCGGCGCAGGCGGATATAGCCGCCCATAGCCGCGCCGCGATGATCAGCGCGATCGAGGTCGCGCGGCTGCGCGCGCTGCTCGCGGCCCTCGGCTCCGACACGCCGTCCGACCCGAAATTCGTGCCGCCCGCCGATGCGGACCCGATCCTGGTGGCCGAGGCGCGCTCCTATCTTGATTACCAGCTCCGCGTGCTTCGGGCCCGCCTGTCAGGCCTGACAGAGCAGGCGGAGAAGGCGCGCGGCAGCCTTGCGGAAACGCAGGCAGAGGTCGCGCGGCTGGAACAGACCCTTCCGCTGGCGGGGCAGGTGAGCGAGGCCCGTGACCTGCTCGCTGGCCGTGGCCTCGGTTCCCGGCTGGAAGCGCTGCAGGAGCGGCAGCGCTATATCGGGCAGCGGCAGGAACTGGTGGCGGCGCGGGCCAGGGCCGACCAGGCCGCCAACCAGATCGCCGCCCTGACCGCGCAGCGCGCTGAGGCCCTGGCGGATGCGGGGCGGGAAGCCGGTGCCCAGCTCGCCCAGGCCCAGGCCCGTCTGGCAGCCGAGACGGAGGAACTCGCCAAGGCCCGCCAGCGCCTGCGTGAGACGCGCCTTTATGCCCCCTCGGACGGTGTGGTGGAGGGGCTGGCCGTGCACACGGTGGGCGGCGTGGTGACCGCCGCGCAGCAACTCATGTCCATCGTGCCGATGAATGAGGTGCTGGAGATCGAGGCGAAGCTGCCGGACCGCGACATCGCCTTTGTTGAGGTCGGGCAGCAGGCGGTCATCAAGCTCGATGCCTATCCCTTCACCCGCTACGGCACTCTTTCCGGTCGCGTTACGGGCGTGTCGCGCGACGCGGTGCGCGACGAGAAGCTGGGTCTTCTCTACAGCGTGCGCGTGATGCTGGACGGCGCGGCGCCCGGCCCTATGCCGCGTTCCGGCATGGGAGCCAATGTCGAGGTCTGGACCGGCCGCCGCCGTGTCGCCGAATACCTCCTCTCTCCCCTGGAACAGCGCTCGAAGGAGGCTTTCCGTGAACGCTGATCACCTGCGCGCGGCGCGTCCGGCCGCGGCTCTCCTGTTAGGCGCGCTGGCCCTTTGGCCGCGCCCCGGTGCCGCCGCGCCGGAACCCGCGGCCTTCCTCGCCCAGGCGCGGGCACGGGCCGCGGCCACCCCGGTGCCCGCTTCCGCCTGCGGCCCGGCCCAGGCTGGTCCCAACGGCCTGGTCACCGCCGATCCGCGCCCAAGCCGTGTGGAAGGCGACGCAAGTGGTGTCACGGGGGGCCTCAACCGGCCGCTCTACCTTGTCACCAGCACCGAGGATCCGGACACGGCGCGAACGCGGGGAACGCCCGGCACCCTGCGTGGCGCGGTCGAGGCCGCGCGCGCGACGGGTGGCTGGATTGCTTTCGACCCGCAGCTGAACGGGCAGACGCTGCGGCTTTCTGCCACGCTTCGCCTGCCCTCCGACATCACCATCGACGGCGGATGCGGCGGTGTCACCATCACCGCCGCGCCGCGCACCACCAGCTTCCTGGTGGCGAATGCGACCAACATCCTGATCCGTGGCCTGCGCTTCACCAAGGATCCCTATGTGGACACTGTCGACCGCGCCAATGACGCGATCGGCCTCACCGCGCATTTCGATCGCATCGCGATCCTGCACAATGCCTTCGAGCGCTGCGGCGATGGCTGCCTTGATATCGTGCCGAAGGATCCACGGAACGCCCAGGCCCGTGTCACCGTGGCCTTCAACCACTTCGCCAACCACAACAAGGTCATGCTGGTTGGCACGCTGACCTGTTACATCGACCGCGCGGCACCCGGCTGCGACGATCCGCTCGCCAACCTGTCCGGCCCGATGGCGCCCTTCCTGCGCCTGACGCTGCAGGCCAATGTCTTCGAAGCAACGGCGCAGCGGCAACCGAAGGTCGTGAGCAACGCCTTCGTGCATTCGGTGAACAACCTGATCGTGCTCGGGGCCACGCGCTATCCGAATGGCCGCGACAGCGCGGTTTATGCAGGGGCGGCGGCAACCGGGGGCATTCTGGCCGCGGAGGGCGACATCGTCGTCAATCCCACTGGCCGCCCGCGCGTCGGTGCCGGGCCTGTCTCCGCCTTGCGAGGCGGCGAGGAGGATGGGCGTGAGAGCGATGGTGCTGTTGCGCTGCGCGGTAATGTCGGCATCGGTCCGGTAACCATGCAGGAGCACCGGGCGGAGGTTGCACGCGCGCTGCGGCCGGATGCGGTGAACTTTGTGGACCCGGTGCCGGACCCCGTCAGGGTCGCCGCCTGTCTGCTGCGGGTTGCGGGGCCGGGCGGCGCGGCCATGCCTTGGCCGGGTGCCTGCCGCTAGTCTCCCTGATCGCGAAGGAAAAAGGCCGGGAAGAATCCCTTCTTCCCGGCCTTTTTCTCACGCCTCGGCTGGCGCCACCTGCCGCTGATTCTCGGCTGTCTGGCCTTTCCGTGCCTTATGCTGGCGCGAAAGGCGGGTGAGCAGTTCCGCCGCCCTGGCCAGCAGCCCATCCTCTCCCTGGCTTGGCTTCGGCAGCACGACCCGTTCGCCCCGCAGCTCAAGCGGCGCCTCGACGGCGGGTGGCGTGCCCCGGAAGGTTGCGGCGGCGGCACTGGGCCCGACCTCCAGCTTCGTGATCCCGAGCCTCCGGCAGCGGACCCGTAGCCTCGCCAGAGCGAAGAGGTTCTCTACCGGCTTCGGTGGTGCGCCGAAGCGGTCCGCCACCTCCTCCGCAAACTCGCCGAGTGCCACCGCATCGCCCCGGCGCAGGATGGCGGCCAGGCGTGCATGCAACTCGACGCGGACGGCCTCGTCCTCGACATAGTCCTTCGGGATTCCCGCCGAGATGCCGATCGCCAGCACCGGCATCCAGTCCTCCTGCACGGTTTCCCCGCGTGCGGCGTGCAGCGCGCGGTCCAGTAGGTGCTGGTACAGTTCCAGCCCGATCAGCTTCATATGCCCGGCCTGGCTTTCGCCCAGAAGGTCGCCCGCGCCGCGCAGGTCCATGTCCCGTGCGCTGATCGCGAAGCCCGCCCCCACCCGGTCGAAAGCCTCCAGCGCCTTCAGGCGCTTGAGCGTGAGCGGGGACGGGGGCTCGGCCGGGTCGGTCAGCAGGATGATCGTGCCGCGCACGCGTCCGCGTCCCACGCGGCCGCGAAGCTGGTGGAGTTGCCCCAGCCCGAAGCGGTCGGCGCGCCAGACCAGCATCGTATTCGCACGCGGCACGTCCAGCCCGGTCTCCACGATGTTGGTGGAGAGCAGCACGTCGCCCTCGCCCTCCGCGAAGCGGACGAGGGCGGTGTCCACCTCTTCCGCCGGCAATTCGCCATGCGCCTCGATGATCTCCAGATCCGGCAGCAGGGCTTCGATGCGCTTGCGCATCTCCGGCAGATCCTCGATGCGGGAGCAGACGACGAAGCTCTGGCCACCGCGGCGCTTCTCGCGCGCCAGGGATTGCTGCAGCACCGCATCGTCCAGCGGCACATGCACGGTGCGGATCGGCTGGCGGCGGCCCGGCGGCGTCGCGATGACGCTCAGATCCTCCAGCCCCACCAGTGCCGATTGCAGCGTGCGCGGGATGGGGGTGGCTGTCATGGCCATGACATGCACATCCTGGCCCAGCCGTCGGATCATGTCCTTCTGCCGCGTGCCGAAGCGCTGCTCCTCGTCGATCACCACCAGGCCCAGATCGGCGAATTTCACGCCTTTGCCCGCCAGCGCCTGGGTGCCGATGACGATCTGCACGCTGCCATCCGCCAACCCGGCCTTCACCTTCTTCGCCTCGGCCGCCGAGGTAAGGCGGGAGAGTTGCTCGATCCGGATGGACTTGCTGCCGATCTTGATGCCGGCGAAGCGGCGCCGGAAGGTCGTCAGGTGCTGCCGCACGAGCACGGTGGTCGGCGCCAGCACCGCCACCTGCTTGCCGGCCAGCGCTGCCACCGCCGCCGCCCGCAGCGCCACCTCTGTCTTGCCGAAGCCGACATCGCCGCAGACCAGCCGGTTCATGGGATGGCCGGAAGCCAGGTCGGCCAGCACGGCATCGATCGCCTCTGACTGATCCTCCGTCAGCACAAAGGGGAAGCGGGCCGCGAAGCGGTCATAGGCACCGCCGCGCGCCTTCAGCACGGGGGCGGTCTTCCGCTCCTCTTCCTGCGCCAGCTTTACAAGAGCCTGCGCCGTCTCGGCGACCTGTGCCTCAACCTCGGCCCGGCGCTTCGGCCAGGTATCGCTGCCCAGGCGATCCAGGGTCACGCCTTCCGCCTCGGCACCGTAGCGCCAGAGGCGGTCCATCTCGTCCAGCGGTACGAGCTGCGTGGCCCCGCCGGCATAGTCCAGCATCAGGCAGTCAAGCGACACCTCGCCGACACTCACCGCCTCCACCCCACGCAGGGCGCCCAGGCCGTGATCAAGATGGATCACCGCATCCCCGGGCTGGAGCCCTGTTTCAGCCATACCCAGGATCTGCTGCCGTTCGGGTCCCGGTTGGCGTGCGCGGGGCGGGCGTACGTCGTTCGGGGCGACCACGGCGGCGTCCTCGGTGAGGAAGCCCGCTTCCAGCAGCCCGTCCAGCACGCCGAAGCTGCCGGGCGGTGCCGCCCGCAACGCCGCCCAGCCGGCGAAGCGCTGCGGCTCAACTTCCAGCCTCTGTCGTACGAGCTTCACGAGGGCGCGGGTGCGTTGGCGCTCGCGGCCGGCCAGCGCGACGCGGCGGCCCGCCTCGATCTGCTCCTCCAGGAAGTCGAGGAAAGCCTCCTCCGGGTCGCGCTCGTTGATGAAGCGCGGCATGGCGCCTTCGGGCTCCTCCGGCGGCTCATCCAGCACGGTCACGGGATGGCCAAGGAGCGCTTCCGTCCAACCGGAGTCATCAAGATACAGCTTCGCGGGCTCCGTGGCCTGGCGCATCCCTTGCCCTGGAGGGGCCAGGGCGAACCGCGAGCGGAAGGCGTCCGTCACATCCGCCATGCGCTGGCGCCGAAGTTCCTCCACCTCCGGGTCCAGCACGACAGGCGCTTCAGGAAGCAGGCCGAACAGCGTCACCAGGGCCGGATGGTACTCGGCCAGAGCGTGCTCGATGCCCTGAGCATGGAATTCCTTGGAATCCTCGGGGAACACGACCTCCGAGGACGGGCCGAGGGCGATTTCCTCCGCCTCGTCCAGGCTGCGTTGTGTCAGGGGATCGTAAAGGCGAATCGCGATAATCCGCCCGTCCTCGTGCTCAATCCGGCAGGGCAGGGTGCCTTCGCCGGCAGGGTACAGATCCAGCACGCTCCCACGCAGTGCCGCCTCGCCCGGTTCATCTACGCGGTCGTCCAGGACGTAGCCGAGCCGCTCCAAGATGCGCCCCAGGTTTTCCGCATCCAGCGCCTCGCCGGTCCGGAATGCCAGATCGGTATAAGATTCTGGCGGTGGCAGGCGTTGCACGGCGGCATCGAGGCTGGCCAGCACGAGGCATGGTCTGCGGCCCCGCCCCGACAGGGCGCGCAGGGCGGCCATCCGCTGCCCCATGACCTGCCGGGACGGGGAGGTCCGGTCATAGGGCTGGCAGTCCCATCCCGGCAGATGGACCACGAGCAGTTCGGGCGCGAGGGCCCGGGCGGCCTGGGCCAACCGGGCTGCCCGCGCCTCGCTGCGTGCCACATGGATCGTCTCCCCCGTCTCCGTCGACGACTCCACAAGCCGGGCGGCCAGAAGGCCCTCCGGTTCCGCCGTGAACTCCGCCATCACGCCCCTCAACCAGTTCTCATCAACAAAACGCGGGATAGGGGGGAATGGCGGCACTTCCTGGGGCGGAACGCGGATGGGCGCCTTCCCGCCCAGGCGGGCTTGCGTCACCTTCGGGACCTTTGATGCTGAATTGAGATTCCTCGCATTGTCTGAGCTTTCCTGGATTGAGCGTGCTCCGGGCGCGCCCTATTTCGTGACGTCGTCCGGCGCGCCCTGGACACCGATCGGGCAGAATGACGCGATTACCTGGCCCGAACTGGCCGGACTGTTCCGTCGCCGCGATCTTCCGGCCGTGGAGCGCCACCTGGTCTACCTGCGTGACAGTGGCGTGACCTGCCTGCGGCTCATGCTCGAATACGCGCAGACCAATCACCGCTACTTCGAGCGCCCCGCCGGGCGTTTCGTCCCCGCCATGGTGCAACTTTGGGACGACCTGTTCGCGCTCTGCATCAAGGTCGGGCTCCGCGTCCTTCTTACGCCGCTCGACACCTTCTTCACCTGGGTCCGGTGGAAGAATCACCCCTACAATCAGGCGAATGGCGGCCCCTGTGCCGACCGGTCACAGCTCATGGTTTGCCCGGAGACGCGGAAGCTGGTGAAGGGCCGTCTGGCCTTCGCGACCGAGCGCTGGGGCAGCAGCGGCGTGATCTTCGCCTGGGATCTGTGGAACGAGATGCACCCGGCCCAGGGCGACAACCGGCCGGATGCCTTCACTGACTTCATCGATGATGTCAGCCCCTTCCTGCGGGATCTCGAAACCAGGCTGCATGGCCGCGCGCATCTGCAATGCGTCTCTGTTTTCGGCCCGGAGCTGATCTGGAAGCCTTGGATCGTGGAGCCGATCTTCCGCCATCCGCAACTCGACTTCGCGAACAGCCATTTCTACGAGGAAGGCACGATCGACGACCCGCGGGACACGCTGGCACCCGCCGTGAGCGCCGGGCGCCTGACTCGCGAAGCCCTGGCCGAGATCACGGATCTGCGCCCCTTCTTCGATTCCGAACACGGCCCGATCCACACCTTCAAGGACAAGCACCGCACCCTGCCGGAAGCATTCGACGACGAGTATTTCCGGCATATTCAATGGGCGCATCTCGCCTCGGGCGGCGCCGGGGGCGGCATGCGCTGGCCTAACCGCAGCCCGCATGTGCTGACGGCGGGAATGCGGCGGGCACAAAAGGCCATGGCGGATTTCCTTCCGCTGATGGACTGGAAGAACTTCCGCCGGCGAAACCTGAATGACGAAATCGTGGTGTGTGAGGGAAAGGTGCAGGCCTTCGGCTGCGGTGACGAGAGGCAGGCCCTTTTATGGCTCGTTCGGCGCTGCCTGCGGAAAACGGAAGCAGGCCTGCGCCAGGTGGACGGCGATGGCGAGATGGCGGTCACGCTTCGTGTTCCCGGCCTTCTGCCCGGGACCTATCAGGCGGTGTGCTGGGATACGCGTGCGGGCCAGGAGCGACAGCGCTTGCACGCCATGGCCGATGAGACGGGATTGAACCTGTCCCTGAACCTCGCCGGCCCCGACATCGCGATCGCCATTAACAAAAGGCAGGATTAAGGGGCGCGCCGTCCGGCCTTCGCCAGCGTTGCGGTTTCAGATCGCGGAACGTCGCAACCCCGGCGCCCCCCGCCGGTTTTTGGGCGTGCGCTGCCGATCGGGGCCGCGCAGGGAAGGGGCACCCGGCGTTCGGGGGCGAGCCAGCGAAAGAATGACACTCGACCAGGGTCTGGCGTTTGGTCTGATGGGCGTGACCATCGCCTTGTTCCTATGGGGACGATTTGCGTATGATGCGGTGGCGCTGGGAGCGCTGCTTGCAGGGGTCCTGCTCGGCGTCGTGCCGCTGGACAAGGCCTTCGAGGGCTTCGCGGACGATGTGGTCGTGATCGTCGCGGCGGCTCTGGTGATCAGCCATGCCGTGGCGCGTTCCGGCGCGGTGGAAGTGATCATGCGGCCGGTGACGCCGCACCTGCGGACAGCGGCGGTGCAGGTGCCGGTGCTGGCCGCGGCCACCATGCTGGTGGCGATGTTCACCAAGAATGTCGGCGCGCTGGCGATCATGATGCCCATGGCCATGCAGCTCGCGCGCAAGACGGGCACGCCGCCGGCGGCGATGCTGATGCCCATGTCCTTCGCCGCCATGACAGGCGGCGTCGTCACGCTGGTCGGCACAGCACCCAACATCATCATGTCCCGCGTGCGCGAGCAGCTGACCGGGACGCCCTTCAGCATGTTCGACTATGCGCCCGTGGGCCTCGGGATCTGCATCGTCGCGCTGCTCTTCGTGGCGATCGGCTGGCGGCTGCTTCCCGGTGGACGTCGCGGCGCAGCTTCCATGGATGCGGCCTTCAACATCGGCCAGTACACGGTGGAGGCACGGCTGCAGGAGGGAAGCGCGGCGGCCGGCATGACGGTGGCCGAGTTGGAAGCCCTCTCACAGGGTGAGGTTCGGGTTTCAGCCATCCTGCCCGCCCGGGAGCTTGAGCCGGCGATGGCGGAACCGGCGGGTCTGCGCCCGATCACTGCTCTGGTTCCTGATCCTCCCTCGCCGGAACGCCGCCTGGCCGCCGGGGAAGGGCTGATGCTGCGCGGAGAGCCGGAGGATCTCGAGCGCCTCGTCGCCCAGGCCGGGCTTGCCCTGGCTGGCGAGGGGCCGGTGACCGACGATCCGAATACGGACGAGGACGACCACCAGGTGGTGGAGGGCGTCGTGACGAGCGAGAGCCCGCTGGTCGGCCGCACCCCGGCTGCGCTGACACTCCGCAGCCGCCACGGGGTCTCGCTGCTCGCGGTCAGCCGCCGTGGCCAGACCCAGATCCGGGACCGCTTGGCGCAGATCCGGCTTCGGGCAGGCGACGTGGTTCTGCTGCGCGGCCTGGCCTCCACCATGCCCGACAATCTGGGCGAGCTGCGCGTGCTGCCCCTGGCCGAGCGTGGCATGGCGCTGGGTCGCGGCAAGCGTTCCTGGCTGCCGCTAGCGGTGCTGGTGGCGGCCATGGTGCTGGTGGCCCTGGGATGGCTGCCCGTGGGGATCGCCTTCTTCGGTGCCGTGGTTGCGCTGTTCACGCTCCGCGTCATGACCACCCGAGAAGCCTATGATGCCGTGGACTGGCCGGTGATCGTGCTGCTTGCCGCCCTGATTCCCGTCAGCGGTGCCATCCAGCATACCGGCGGCACGGACGTGCTGGCCGGCTGGCTCACCGGTGCCGTGGAGGGGCTGCCGCCGATCGCGGCCCTGACGGTGACCATGATCCTGGCCATGGCCGTGACGCCCTTCCTGAACAACGCTGCGACCGTGCTGGTCATGGGGCCGATCGCTGCCGCCTTGGCGAGCAAGCTGGGACTGAGCCCGGACCCATTCCTGATGGCGGTGGCGCTCGGAGCCGCCAGCGACTTCCTCACCCCCATCGGGCACCAGTGCAACACGCTGGTGATGGGACCGGGGGGTTACCGCTTCGGCGACTACGCCCGGCTCGGCCTGCCCTTGTCGATCCTGGTGGTGCTCGCTGGTGTGCCGCTGATCGCCTATTTCTGGCCGCTGGCGCCGCACTGACCGGGGCGGCGGAGCAGGAAAGCCAGGCCGTCCCAGAGGGTGAAGGGCGCGACGCCGTTCCGCGAGAGCGTCCATCCCCCTGCCGCCCAGCGCGCCGCATCCGCCCGGTCCAGCGCGGGATCGCCGCGATAGGACAGGTTGAGGATGGCAAAGGCCCCGCCCGGGCGCAGCAGCCGCGCTGCATCGGCCAGATGCCGTTCCGCCACCGCGGCGCCGGCCTGGACGAGATAGGGAAAGCTATCCACGGCCAGGATCAGGTCGAAGCGCGCGTCGCCTGGCAGGTCGAGGCCTGTCCCGGGGGTCGTTTCGAAGTGCAGATTGGAAATGGCCCCATGGCGCCGCTGGGCCTCGGCCACCATGCCCGGCGACACGTCCAGCCCCAGCACGGAGCGGCAGAGCGGCGCGAGTGCCGCCGAGACCCGGCCGATCCCACAGCCCAGATCCAGCACATCCCGCTCCCGGCCGATCAGCCCTTCGGCCGACAACCAGGACAGGATCTCCTGGGTCGCTGCGGCGAGGATGGCGGGATCGCCCAGCGAATAGGCGGCGACGCTGGCTTCCGGCGCGCGGGACACGGCGCGGTCGAACAGGGCGGCGATGGCGGCAACGGCCGCATCGGGTGCAGCCCCGAAGGGCGCGTGGTCGACCTCCGCTGCCATGGCCGAGAGTTCCTCCAACGCGCCCCGGCGGGCCGAGACCAGCTCATCGAGCCGCCGCCAGTTGGCATTATCAGGGGCGCGGCGCTCGGCTACGCGCCGAGCAACCGCAGCCGGGTTGGCGCCGCCCAGCAGCAGCCGCGCCAGCGCGACCTCTGGTGAGATGCGGCCGGCCAGGCAGAGGGCGATCGGGTCGTCATCGGTCATGGGGGCCGGTGGGCACAAGGTGGCGTCCCGTGTTCAGGCGGTCCTGCCCGCCCCAGGCGTATTTGTAGGCTTCGCCGCCGCGCAGGAAGTGCAGCTCGCGTCGCCCTTCGGCGATGGCTGCTTCTGCGATATGGCCGAGCAGGATGGTGCCGGGGCTCTCAAAGGCGCGCGCCTCGTCGAAGCCGCTGATGTAGAACAGCAGGCGGTCGGGACCGGCGGCCAGTACATGGTAGACGGCCGCGATCGCCCCGCCGATGTGCAAGGCGTAGAGCCGCAGCGCGCCGGCCTCGAAAAGTTGTGGCAGCGCGGCCCGATGGAAGGCGAGCACCCGCGGGTCAGCCAGCACGCCGCCCTCCTCGCCCAGTCGGGTCCAGCGTGCCCGGTGCATGCCGACCAACGCCTCCCAGAAAGGCAGGACCTCCTCGGCTTCGGCGACGGAGGCGGTCCAGCCGCCGGCCCGCTCCGCTCGGTGGCGGGCCATGCGCAGCTTGCGGAGGGTGCCCGACGGAATTGGCCCGCGCAGCGCCTCGATGCTGTCGGGTAGGGCGAGCACAGGGCAGGGTTCGCCTACCCAGCCCTCCTCCCGCCAACCCGGCGGCACTTCGGCTTCCCGCAGAGGAGCGCCGGGCTTCAGATCGGGAAGATCGCAGCAGGTCACGCCATCGCGGGATGCGGCGTCCAGCGCCATGGCCAGTAGCGCGGTGGCGGCATCCGCCGGTGCAGCGGGATCGAGCAGCGCGTCATTATAATCGGTAATCCCGACGCCCATCGGCAGCAGCTTCCGCGCACCGCCTTCATCCAGCACATAGAGCGACAGTAAGCCGAGCAGCCTGCCATCGTCGCCGCGCAGGGTCGCGACACGCGGCATTCCCGTGCCGAAGGCGCCCCACCAGGGCAGCAGCCAGGCAGGGGACTGGAAGGGCGTGGCCGCCCCGCCCGGGACGGATTGCGCGCTCCGCCACAGCCCCTCCCATTCCGGGCGTAGCGCCGCGAGCGCCGCATCACTGTCGATCAAGACCGTTCTCATGCCGCCAGACGCCGGTAGAGTGCGATGTAGTCTGCGGCCATGCGCTCCCGGGAAAAGCGCTGACGGGCGACGCGCCGGATCTCCTCGGGGTCCAGTGCGCCGACGCGGCTGATCGCCTTCGCCATCCCGGGCGCGTCGGAGACCAGGAAGCCGGTGCGGCCCTCCTCCACCACTTCCGGCAAGGCACCGGAGGGAAAAGCGATCACCGGTGTGCCGCAGGCGGCTGCCTCCATGGCGACCAGGGAACTGGTTTCCGGCGCCGTGCTCGGCACAAGCAGGCAGCGCGCGGCGGTCAGGAGCCGACGCTTGCGCGCGAAACCAATCGGTCCGAGGAAGCGGCGCCGCCGGTCCAGGCGCGGCCGGACCTCCTCGGCGAAGAAGCGCTCATGGGCTTCGTAGGGAAAGACCTCTCCGCCGATCAGCAGCGGCACATCCGCGAGATGCGCTGCATCCAGCGCGTGATGCTGGCCTTTCTCCGGGCAGATGCGGCCGAGCATCAGCGCGAAGTTACGGCGGGCGTGGCGCGCCGCGCCCAGTTCCTCCACCGGCACCCCGTTGGGCACCGGGGGAAGCACAGGGGCCGCCATCTCCCGCAGCGCCGCATGCTGCGAGGCGGAGACGCCGTGCAGCCAGGTGCCGGGGCGGGAAGGGTGAAGCGCCTCGGCCGGATACCAGGATGGTGGCAGGTGCAGCGTTGCCAGCACGGGCGGGCCGGGCGCGGGGAGATAGGCGTGAAAGTCGATCCCGTGCAGGTGCACCGCATCGACCCGCTCCGTCTGCAGCACCGCCGCGATCACGCGTGCCGTTTCCGCCTGGGCCCGCTGCCGGGCCGTATCGTCCAGTGCGCCCGGCGGGCGCGCCACCGGCCGCAGCGAACCGAACACCGCCGACCCTTCCTGCGCGACCACGATCGAGCGATGCCCCGCCGCCTGCAGGGCCTGGTCCATCGCGGAGAGGATCTGCTCCGCCCCGCCCACCGCATCGGGCCCGACGGGGGCCAAGGGATAAGCGACCGAGAGGATCGAGAGAGGCCGGCCGCTCATGCCGGCAGGCGCAGGCTGCGCCACGCCTCGGTGGCCAGGCGGCGCCAGCGCGCCCCGTCCATGCCCCAGGGATAGCGCTCGTAAAGCAGCTGTCCTGCATGCGCTGGGGCGGCGAAGTCATGCTCCGGTGCGGGCCGGAAGGACTCCGTCTCAACCGGGAACTGCGCCAGGGTTCCGGCCTGGGTGGTAAAGGCGTCCAGCATCGCGCGCTTCCGGGCGCGTTCCTCCGCGGTCAGCTCCAGTATCGTGGCGGCAGGGTCGCGGGGCAGGAAGCGGCCCACGGCCCAGCCATCCGGGGCAGCATGGTAGTAGGGCATCTCAATCAGGGCCGGCGCTTCGGCCCCGCCTTGCGCCAGGATCGTGACCGCCGCCCTTGCACAAAAGGCTACGGCGTCGTGATCGGGGTGGCCGCCCTCATAGGCATGCGTCAGCACCGCCCGAGTGCCGCGATCAGAAAACTGCGTCGCGAGCGCCCGTGCCAGTGCCGCCATTTCGAGCGACGCTCCTTGGTCCGCAGCACCCAGCACGATACGCTCCGCGCGAACCCCGCCCGTGGCGAGGGCCGCATCCAACTCCCGCTGCCGTGCGGCGGCATAGTCTTCAGCGGTCTCAAATCCCGCCGCCCGCGCGTCACCAAGGTTGCGCGGCGCGCCATCCGTCACTTGCACCAGCAGCAGCCGGCGGAACAGCGGCATCACCGCTCCGGCGCCGAGCGTCTCGTCGTCGGGATGGGCAACCACCACGGCGACGGGCTCCTCCACCGCCTCGCGCCGCGCGAGGCGGGACAGCAGCGCTTCGGCGTTCAGGCGGACGAGCCCTTCGATTCATCGAAGGGCGCGATGCCACCCCCCTCCGCATCCTCCGTCCCGCGCGCGGGATAGACGGCGCCGTAGAAGTTCTGGTTCCGCTTGGCGCGACGGCAGACGAAAACCTCCGGCTCCGGTTCCGCCTCGATGGAGAAGCCGGCCGAGCGCAGCATGGCGGCCGAGCAGGCACGGTTCGGCGCCCACCAATTGGTGAAGTCGTCGGAATAGGCGTGCTCGATGAAATGCATCTTCGGCCAGCCCGGGTCATTGAAAACCTCGGTTTCGCTGAAGGGGTAGTTCGGCGCCACGGGCGCGACGCGCTCGCTGCCGCGCTGGAGGGACTGGAACAGCAGCAGGTCGCCCGCGGCATGCTCGTAGATCAGGTCCAGCGCCAGCAGCGGGTGGCGGAGGTGATAGAGCACCCCCATGAACACCACGACGTCAAAGCGCTCGCCGAGCCGGGCCACGTCATAGACGGAAAGGCGGCGGAACTCGATGTCGAGCCCTTCCACTTCGGCGGCGAAACGCGCCTGGGCCAGGTAATCCTCGTCAAAATCCACGCCCAGCACGCGGGACGCGCCGCGGCGCTTCATCTCCATGGCGTAGAAGCCGCCATTGCAGCCGATATCCAGCACGCTCTTGCCCGTCAGGTCGGCGGGCAGGGCATGGGCGAAGCCACGGAACTTGTTCGCGGGATAATCGCCGAGGAAATGGTCCGGCGCGGTGCGCACGCCGCGCAGGTTCAGGTTGTGAAACCACGGGCCCAGCTCGGCGGCGCGGGCGGCGATGCGTTCGGCCGTCCAGCCGTCAGTCACGCTCAAGCTCTTCTCCCTCCAGGTCACGGCTCGCCAAAGGTGCTGGCAGCTCCAGCAGCCGGGATGCATCGCGGTATCCGTTCAGCGTGCCGGTGTCGACATAGCTGATGCCGGCCCGGACGCCCCAGGCGTTGTTGCCCCGGGCGATCCAGGCATTCACCAGCGTGCCGATATATTCATCCTGCCGCTCCCGCGCTTCCCAGAGGTCATGCAAGGCGTGAAGCGTGGCGCCGGGCATCTTGAAGGCTCCCCATACCCAGTTCGTCGCCGGGTCCGGCCGCTTCACCTGCACCTCGCGCACGCGGCCATCCCCATCCGTGTCCACCGCGTCGAAAAGTTCGGGCTGATCGACGGGAAAGAGCAGGAAGCTCAGGCGGTCATCGGGGAGGCGGCGCAGCGCATCGGCGGGGAACCAAACCGTATCAGGCAATCCCACCAGCACGCATTCTTCCGGCGCCACGAAGGGCACGGCGCGGAAGATGGCGTCGCAGAGCCCGGCGGCGCGCTCCTGCACCGCATAGGCGATGTTCGCCGTGCCGTAATGCCCGCCATAGTAGCGCATGATGTCGGACTTCAGCGGCGAGATGACGAAAAGGATCCGGTCCGCCCCACCCAACACCATGCGCTCGACCAGGTGCTCGCTCACCGCGCGCGGGCGTTCCACGCCGTTCTCATCCACGCGGCTGCCCACCGGCAGCAATTCCTTCGAGAAGGCGAGGGGCTGAATCCGCGTGCCCTGCCCCGCGGCCGGGATGATGCCCCAGACGCGGGGCGCCGTGGCGCGGCTCATGCGCCCGCGCCTGGCACGGAGGTCAGGGCAGGGGTAGCGGCCGCCTCGATCGCCGCCACCATCTCACGCGCCCGCCGCTGTGCCGTGTGCTCGGCCAGGCAGCGCTCGCGCCCGCGCCGCGCCACCAGGGCCAGTTCCTCATCGGAGCGGTCGATGGCTGCGAGCGCCTCTTCTGTCGAGCGGGCGATGAGAATCTCGCGTCCCGGCTCAAAGAACGCGTCCAGCCCCGCCCACGAGTCCGACAGGATCGCCACGCCGCAGGCTGCGGCCTCGAAGAGCCGGCCAGAGGGGCACCAGCCCGAGCGGGCCATCGCCTCACGCGTGATGTTCAGCGTGAGCCGAGACGCGGCATAGAAAGCCGGGTGCTCGGGCGGCGGAAGATGTCGCAGGAACCAGGTATTCACCGTCCAGGGAAAATCCTGCGGGTACTGCGCGCCGCCGATGACGAAGCGGCGTTCCGGGCGCCGCCGGGCCGGTTCCAGGAAAAGCTGGTCCAGGGCCGCCTGCCGGTCGGCGGCATAGGTCCCGAGATAGGATAGCGCAGCCCTGTCACTCGGCGCCGGCGCGGGGCAATGGATGGCCGGATCGGCGGAGCCATAGAGCGGCGCCACGCGGCGTGCACCGAGCCGGTCGCGCAGCGCATCCAGCGCGCCGCCACCGGTATAGGACAGCACGAGGTCGAAGCCGCCCAATCCTTCCGGCCCGATATAGCCCACGGCTTCCCCGGCCTCGAGCCGAGCCAGGGTGACGGGCGTGTCCAGGTCGTAGAAGACGCGCAGCGCGCGGCTGTCCATAACCAGTGCCGTCGCCTCCGCCGCGTCCGGGCAGTAGGAGGTGACCATGCCCGCATCGGCCTCGGCCAGGGCATGGCGTGCGCGGGGCAGGGCTTCCGCCCAGTCCCGGTACAGCACGAGTTCGCCACCTTCCGGCAGGGCGTGCAGGTCGCGATTTTCGGCGTAATAGGGAACGTCGCGTTCGAAGAAGGTTACGCGGTGGCCATCACTGATCAGCGCGGCAATCAATGCGCGCCACAACGCCGCATGGCCGTTTCCCCAGGAGGAGGAAACGGCGAGTCCGAAAATCACCAGCCTCATGCGGCCGGGTGATCCGGGAAGGGGCACGCGGAGAAATGGGCGAGCATCGAATCCGTCCGGAAATCCAGAGACAATCCTGGCTGCCCCGCCCGGACCATCAAGCCACGCACTCTTCACCATTGCGTAAGCGCCGGAGCAGCGCCACCACATCCAGCAGGCTTTCGGCCACAGTCAGCCCCGCGCTGCGCGGCACGGCAGAGGGTGGCACGGCATCCGGCACCATCACCACGCGCATCCCGGCCGCCTGCGCTGCCGCGACGCCAGGTGGGGAATCCTCCACGGCCATGCAGCGGGCGGGCGTGGCGCCGAGTTCCGCCGCCGCGCGCAGGAACAGGGCGGGATGTGGCTTGCCGGCCGAAACATCGTCGCGCGTTACCAGCGTCGCGATGGATTCGAGCAGCCCTGCCCGTCCGAGGGCCGCCAAGGCTGTGCGGCGGCTGGCCGAGGTCGCCACCGCGCAGGGCAGTTTCCGGGCGGTCAGCTCCTCCAGCAGCTCCACCGCCCCTGGCTTCGTGGGTAAAGGACCCTCCAGCAGCCGCGCCTTTCGGGCGCGGTAGTCGAGAAGGCAGTCCTCCCACGGGAAATCCGGCCCGAACCGCGCGCGTATCAACGTGCCGCGCTCGCGGCTCGAGACGCCGACGAGCGTTGCATAGAACGCATCCGGCACCTCCTGCCCCAAGGCCGCCGCGGCGGCCATGAAGGCCGCGCGATAGGCGCCTTCCGTGTCGAGCAGCGTCCCGTCCATGTCGAGCACGACGGCATCGGGGAAGCCGAACCCGGTCGAACGACCCGCAGGGGACCGATCGATCACGCCGCCATGCCGCACACGTTCCGTCCTGCTTCGTCGAGCCGCCATCATGGAAGCGCCCCGCAGGGCGGGCCAGAGGGCGGAAGCGGTGGGACGTGCCGGGCATTGTCACATTCCTGACAGCCGGGTTCGTGGAAGGCTGCGAAGGCCCCCGCACGGCCCCGTCGGTTGGGGGAGCCGTCCGGAGATCCGGTGCGAATCGGCCTCCGCCCGGGCCCCATCAAGGCCGATCAGGCGAGCGGCGGGACCAACATAGGTTGGTTCCGTCGCCCCGAAGCCGCTCTGGGACTCAGTCGTCCAGCTCGATCTTTGCGGCTTGCACCACCTCGGACCAGCGCCGCATATCCGCGCGCCACATGGCGTCGAACTCGGCCGGGCCGGCGGGGGAGGGGCGAGCGCCGAGATTGGCGATCCGGGTTTGGCCCATGGCTGACCGCACCGTGTCCATAATCGCGGCGGAGAGCTGCTCCACCGTTTTCGGATTCATGTTCGCCGGCCCGAAGACGCCGACCCAGCTCGATACCACGAAATCCGGCATCCCGGCCTCGGCCATGGTCGGCACCTCCGGCAAGGTCGGCACGCGTTCGGGCGAGGTGACGGCCAGCGCGCGCAGCGTACCGCCCTGGATGCCGCCGAAGACATTCGGCAGGTTGTCGAAGATCACCTGAATGCGATCTGACTGCAGGTCCAGCACCGCTGGCGCGCTTCCGCGATAGGGCACATGCGTCATCTCCAGCCCTGTGCGCAGCCGGAATAGTTCGCCCGTGAGATGAATCGAGGTGCCGGTGCCCGAGGAGCCGAAATTGACCCCGCCGGGCCGCCGGGCCCAGCGGATGAATTCCTGCACGCTGTGCACCGGCGCCCGGGCCGAGATCGCCATGACGTTGGGGAATTCGGAGACGCGCGCGATGGCGGTGAAGTCGCGCGCGGCATCGAAGGGCAGGTTCCTGCGCACGGCGGGCGTGACGCCATGCGTGCCCGCGCCGCCGATCAGGATCACCGTGCCGTCGGCCGGCGCCTTGGCCACGTAGTCGGAAGCAATGGAGCCGCCAGCACCGGGACGGTTCTCCACGATCGCGTTCACGCCAAGCCGATCGCGCAGCCCATCCGCGATGATGCGTCCGGTCGCATCGAAGCTGCCGCTGACATAGCCCACCTGAATGCGGATCGGGCGCGTCGTGTCCAGTTGCGCGGCCGCCGGACGGGGCAGGGCGCCAAGTGAGATGCAGGACAGCAGCAGCGACGCGGCAAGTCTCTTCTTCATGCGGATGGTCCCCAACCTCCGGCGCCGGCAGTGCCCATCAGCAACCGGTCGCCCGTGTTCAACACCGTGGTGAGCTTCGACCGCACTTCCTCCCGCGCTCCGTTGGCGCGGATCACCCAGGCTTGCGCTACCTGGCCGTTCTGGCCGCCGGCGCTGCCCCTTGCCGCGTGGTGATGCCTCTCTCCCCGGAAGGTGAGGGTGAGGGGACCACGCAGAACCTCGTATTCCCTGTCGATGCCGCAGCCACCGGGATGCAGCCCCGCGCCGCCCGAGCCGCGCCGCACGCGATAATGGTGAACGCGCACGGGCGCGTCCGTCTCCATGGCCTCCACCGGAAGATTCATGGTGTTGCCGACATCGGTGGAGACGCCATGCACCCCCGGCCCGATTGCCGAGCCGCCGCTGCCGCCCGCCAGCACCTCTGTCACTACCCAGGCCGAGCCATCCGCCCGTCGCCCGGACAGTGCCATCACGGTGGAGGTGCCCGCATTGGCAGCCGGGATGCGGTCCGGCAGCGCCTGGGCCAGCGCGCCGAGAATGGCGTTGGTCAGCAGCTTCACCGTGCCCGTGCGCGCATTCAGCGGCGCCGGCATGCGCGGATTCAGCACCGACCCTTCCGGCAGCACGACACGGAGCGGCCGGGCGCAGCCGCCATTGTTTGGGATGTCCGGCCCTGTGACGGCGCGCAACGCGAAGAAGCAGCCGGCCATTACGCCAGCGGGCGCCGCATTCACCGGCCCACGCACCTGAGGCGAGCTGTCCGTGAAGTCGAAGGTCATCTCATCGCCCGCGACGGTTACGCGGACCTTGATCGGCACCTCGCGGTCCAGATCCACGCCGTCATTGTCCAGCGCGTCCTCATAGGTCCAGCTTCCGTCGGGAATGGCACGGATGGCGGCGCGGGTCGCGGCCTCGGCCCGGCGTACCAGCTCCTGCATCATCGCGGTCAGTGCGTCCGCGCCATGGCGCGCAGCCAGTTCCTCCATCCGCATGGCGGCGACGCGGCAAGCCGCGACCTGAGCGTCCAGATCCCAGGAGAAGGCGTCGGGCGTGCGCGTGTTCAACGAGATGATCCGCAGGATCTGCTGATCCGTCACACCCTCCCGGGCCAGCCGCAGCGGGGGCAGGCGCAGCCCTTCCTGGAAGATCTCGGTGGAGGTGGTGGGCAGCGAGCCCGGCGTCAGCCCGCCCATGTCCTGATGATGCAGGATGGTGGCAGCTAGGCCGATTACCCGATCCTCCGCGAAGACCGGCACCATGAGCGACACGTCCGGGATATGCGTGCCGCCGTCATAGGGGTCGTTCATCAGATAGACGTCGCCCGGCCGCATCTGCGCCACGGGGAAGTCGCGCAACATGCGCGAGACGGCGGGCATCAGGCATCCCAGCAGCAATGGCAGGGAGATGGACTGGGCCATCACCGTGCCGTCCGGCAGGAAGAGACTGGCCGAGGCGTCATTCGCCTCCCGCACGATGGGCGAGACGGCCGAGCGCAGCATCACGCCCTGCATCTCCTCCGCAATGGCCTCCAGCCGGCGGCGGACAATCTCGATGGTCGCGGGGTCAAGCCGTTCGGCGTTCATCGGGCGCGCTCCATCATCAGATGCGTGGGATGGGCGGTAACGCGCCAGCCCGCCGGCACCACCAGCGTGGTATCGTCCTGCTCCAGGATCGCCGGGCCGGCGAGAATTTCGCCGGCGGCCAGGGAGCCGCGCGGCACCACCGCCACCTCCTGCGCCACGCCGTCGATCACCGCCATCCGGATGCTTCGCGCGGCAGCTTTGACGGCACTGGAGACGGCATCGATCACCGGCGCGCGCAGGCGCTGCACCACGCGCAGCGAAACCAGCCGCACCGGTGCCTGGCGGGCATGGCCATAGGCTGCACGATGGGCGGCGATGAAGCCCTGCGCGATGGCGCGGCCTGGCGCATCTGTATCCGCCGGGATCGGCACCTCCAGGCTGTGGCCCTGGCCGACGAAGCTGGCGCTGGCGGTCAGCAGGGTCTCGGTGCCCGCGGTATCCACGCCCTCGGTTTCCATCGCGGCGCGGCACTCGGCCACCAGCGCGGCGATGGCCGCGCGCAGTTCGGCGTCCGGCAGATCGTCGAGCACGCGGCCGAAGCCGCGCGCCGCGTCATGCTCAAGCGGCGCGTCCAGCAATCCGGTTGCGGCCAGCACGCCGGGGGCGGCGGGCACCACGATGCGGGTCTGGCCCAACTCCTCCGCGATGGCATAGGCGTGCAGGCCGCCGCCGCCGCCCGCTGGCACCAATGGCAGTTCGCGCGGATCGGTGCCACGCGCCACGGTCACGCTCCGCACGGCTTCCGCCATGACGGCATTGATTACGCGATGGATGGCGACCGCCGCCTCGCGCAAGCCGAGGCCGAGCGGCCCCGCGACCTCCTGCTCAATGGCCTCGGCCGCTGCCTGTGGGTCCAGCGCCAACTCGCCGCCGGCGAAGTGCGACGGGTCCACCAGCCCGAGCACGACCGAGGCGTCCAGCACCGTCGGCCGCGTGCCGCCGCGCCGGTAGCAGGCCGGCCCCGGCGCCGCCCCCGCAGAGCGCGGCCCGACGCGCAACCCGCCTGCATCGTCGATCCAGGCGATGGAGCCGCCGCCCGCCGCCACGGCCAGCACATCCGCCGTGGGTACGCGCACGGGAAAGGTACCGATCATCCCGTCCATCCGCAGCGCCGGCGCGCCGCCCCGGATCACCGCCACATCGGCGCTGGTGCCGCCGACATCGATGGAAACGCCATCCTGAAGGCCGGCGCCACGCAACACCGCGGCCGCGCCGATGGCCGCCGCCGAAGGACCGGAGAGGGTGAGGCGGATCGGCTTTCCACGCGCCGCCACGGCGCCGAGCAGCCCACCCCGCGAATGCATGACCTGTAGCGGCACGCCGATCCCAAGGTCCTGCAGGATGCCCTCGATCCGCCCGAGATAATTGCTCATGACGGGCTTCAGCGCCGCGTCGAAGGCGGTGGCGCAGCTCCGCTCGTATTCGCGCGGCGCCGGATCGACCTCCGAGGAGAGCGAGACGGCCATCCCCGGGCAGGTGGCGCGCACGATCTCCTGCGCCCTCCGCTCATGTCTTGGGTCCAGGAAGGCGAAGAGGAAGCAGATGGCGATCGCTTTGGCGCCGGCGGCCTCCAGCGCCCGCGCTGCCGCGGCGACCTCCGCCCCATTCAGCGGCTCCCACTCACTGCCATCGGCGCCGATCCGCTCGGTCACCTCCATCCGCCGCTCTGGCGGCACCAGCCCGACCGGTGTCTGCGGGCCGAAGAGCAGGTCGTAGTTGGAGGCGCGCGTCATGCGCCCGAGTTCGATCACGTCCGCGAAGCCGCGCGTGGTGATCAGCCCGACAGGGGCAGCGGTGTTCTCCAGGATGGCATTGGTCGCCACCGTCGTGCCGTGCAGGAAGCGGCGCACGGCCTCCGGCCTGCCCGAACTGCCCCCGAGCAGCCGGGACAGCGCATGGCCTACGGCGCGTGCCGGATCATCCGGCGTGCTCGGCACTTTGAGGGAAAGCAGCGCCCCGTCCTGGCCGCGCAGCACGGCATCCGTGAAGGTGCCGCCAATATCGATGCCGATCTCCACCCCGGTGGATCTCCTGATGCCCGTGCCATTCAAAGCGCCTGGCGCGGGTCGGGCAAAGGGCATGCCATCGCGCTGGTATTGGATCCGGGCGAGGTGGGAAGCGCCGGACCAGCCCCGTTTCGAGTTTGCCGGTCGCAGGAACTGTTGGACAGCAGCGATCAACGCAGTTGGAGGGGCTAACTACGCCTCAGCCCGCATCCTGGGCATGAGGTCTGTCCGCCGTTATCACGAATTCGTGAGCTTGTGTCGCGGCGTGTATCCCTTTCGGGAGGAGAACCTTGGCGGTAATCCGCCCCTCACCGTAACGTTCGAATCTCGCTCTCGAGCCAGTCACACCAGGAAACCCGGTTCCATGGCATCCCCAGCACGGCGGGCCGTCGCCGTCCTTACCTCTCTCAGCCTCCTCGTCGGCTGCGCCACGCCGCTGACGCGGGAAGGCCGCATCGGGGTGGATGACGGCACGGATTCCTGCCGCCAACAGCTTGTCGCCCTGGACAGTACAGGTGACTTCTTCGCCGAGGATATCCTGAAAGGCGCCGCCATCGGTGCGTTGGGCGGTGCAGCGGCGGGTGGCCTGATCGGGCGCGACTGGCGCGGCGCACTGATCGGCGCGGCGGCGGGCGGCGCCGTCGGGGCGGCTGGCGGCTATCTCTATGCGATGCAGCAGCGGAACAAGGACCAGGCCAGCCTCCGCATGGCGGTGGCCTCGGATCTCGAACGCGAGAACGCCCAGCTCGATCGTTCCCAGCTCGCCTTCGACCAGCTCATGGACTGCCGCTTCCGCCAGGCAGAGCAGATCCGCACGGCCGTTCGCAACGGCAGCATGAGCCGTGAGGCCGGGCTGGCGCAGATGGCCCAGCTCCGCGAGCGTACGCAGCGCGAGATCGCCTTCGCGCAGAGCATCAGCCAGAACATCAATAAGCGTGGCGCCGAGTTCGACACCGCCGTGGAGAGCTTCGAGCCCGGCGTGGCCCGCACCGCCCAGGCGCAGGTGGCCGCGACCCGCGAGGCGCCGCTGCGTCCCGTCCAGACCCGCCGCGAGGCGCCGATCCGCCTGCGGCCGGATCCGGCCTCGCCTGAAATCGGCAGCGTGCCGGCGCGGCAGAGCGTGAAGGCCAAGCCCGCCCGGAACAACTTCGTCCTGGTCGAGACGGATACCGGGCAGCGCGGCTATGTGCCGAGCGAGGCCTTCGCCAACACGCGCTCCCTGGGCGAGGCGCCGCGCCCGGTGCCAGCCGCCAGCAACGGCGACGCGCGCTCCCTTGCCGCCAGCAACGTCGCCCGCCGCGACAATTTCGCGGAGAGCGTATCGCAGGCGCAGACCGCTGCGGCCAGCGGGTTCGAACTGGCCGCGGGCTGAGCGAAGTACAACCCATGCGCAGCTTGCTTGCGGCGCTGCTGCTCTCCGCGGCAGCCCTGACGCAACCCGCCTGGGCGCAGCAGGAGCCACCGCAGCAGCCCATCCTGCGGATCGAGACGGGGGCGCACACCGCACCCGTCGCGCGCCTGGCCACCGATGCTGCCGGCCGCCTGCTGGCCAGCGTGAGCGATGACAAGACGCTGCGCCTCTGGTCCCTGCCCGACGGAAATCCCCGTGGCGTGCTGCGCCCGCCGATCGGCCCGGCGGAGGAGGGCGAGCTCTATGCGGTCGCCCTCTCCCCGGATGGGAGCCGCGCCTTCGCAGCGGGCAGCACCTGCCGGAGCTGGGACGGCACCTACTGCATCTATGTCTTCGATACCGTAGCGGGACGGCTGGCGGCACGGCTGCCAGGGCTGCCAGCGCCCATCCAGCATCTGGCGCTCTCTCCGGACGGCACGCTGTTGGCAGCGGCCCTGGGCGGCCGGGCCGGCATCCGCGTCTGGGATGCACGGACCGGACGCCCGGTCTTCGACGATCCGGATTACGGCGGCCCGGCGCGCATGGTGGTCTTTGATATCGCCGGGCGCCTCGTCAGCAGTTCCGCAGACGGGAAATTGCGACTCTACGATCCGCGCGGCCGCAAGCTTGGGGAGCGTGCGCCGGTGGCGGGCGGCCGTCCCTTCGGCTTGGCCCTTTCTCCCGACGGAACGCTGGTCGCGGTGGGCTATGAGAACCGGTTGCGCGTTGAGATCCTGGCCTTGCCGGATTTTCGCAGCGTGGCTTTGCCTGACACGGCCGGGCTGGACGGGGAAGGGCTGCCGGCCGTGGCCTGGGCCAGCGACGGAAGGGGTGGCGTGCAGCTCCATGCCGGCGGTTATGCGCGCCGCAACTTGCAGCCGGCGCGAAGTGCAGCCGTTGCGGCAGCCCCCGCAGCGCCGCAGGCAGGAGGGCGCGGCATCCGCCTTCCCCCCTCCCAGGCGCCGCAACCAGCCGCGGACACGCCCGCCGAGCCGCCCGTCACGGCGCTGACGCCTGCCGCAGCACAGGTGCCAGAAATGCCCCGAAGCTTCGTCATCCGGCGCTGGGCCGATTTCGGCCTTGGCCCGGCCAGTGACGTCGCCGCGGCCCATGACTCCATCGCGCAGATCCTGCCCTTGCCGCGTGGCGGCGTGGCCTTCGCTGCCGCCGATCCGGGCTGGGGCCGCGTGGCGCCGGATGGCACGCTGGCCCTGGCGCCGCGTGCGGCCACCTCTGACTTCCGTTCCACCGGCAGCGCCCTGGCTGTCAGCGCGGACGGGATGCGGCTGCGCTTCGTGGCGCGCCGGGGAATGGCGCCGCTCACCTTCGACGCCACCCGGGGGCAACTCGATCTCGCCAAGGACCGTCCGGGGGATAGAGTGTTCTCGGCCATGGAGACGGCTGGCGGCATCACCCTGTCGCAGTGGCGTGATTCCTCGCAGCCCCGTCTGAATGGCCGCCCGGTCGCGCTCGGCTCTGGCGAATATGCCCGCAGCGCCGCCGTGCTGCCCAATGGAGGCGGCTTCCTGCTGGGCACCGACACGCATCTGCGCCTGTTCGACTCCCGCGGCGCGCTGGTGGATGCGCTGCCCGGGCCGGGCGCCACCTGGGGCCTGGCGGTTTCGGCCGATGGCAGTCTTGCCGTCGCTGCCCATGCCGATGGCACCCTGCGCTGGTACGGCCTGGCCGGTGGCCGCATCGCGGAGCGCGCGGCGTTGTTCCTGCAGCCCGCCACGCTGCGCTGGGCCATGTGGACGCCTGAGGGCCTGTTCGACCATGGCGCCTCGGGTGGGCAGGAGTTGGTTGGTGTGCATCTGAATGGCGGTCGCGCCGCCACGCCGGAATGGGCGAGCTTTCAGCAGGCCTATCGCGCCCTTTACGCGCCGGAAGCCGTGCGCCAACGCGTGGCCGGGCAGATGCCGAACGCCAATGTGCTGGCTGGGCTGCGTGACCGGATCGGCCATACGCCCACCGCAAGGCCGGGTGAACTCTGCGTGGTGATGCCGGACGGGTCCTGCACGGTCCTGCCCTGGACTGAGGCAACGCTGCCAGCCGGCGCGACGGCACTGCGCTTCACCGTGCTGCCGCAGGATCGCGGCCTGGGCCTCGGCCCGCTGGATGTGCTGGTGAATGGCCGCATCGCCGTGCGCGTGGACGGGCCGAAGCATGGGCCGGATGCTGGTAGCCGCGCCCTGGCCACTCCGGTGCCGATCCATGCCGAGGTGCCGCTTGACCCCGGCCCGAACAGCATCACGACGCGACTTTACGCCGCCGACCGCACCCTGTTCGCCGAGGGGCCGGCGCTGGATCTCCGGCGCGAGGGCGAGGCCGCCCCGCCACCGGGTGCCGGGCGGCTGGTGGTGCTGGCGGTTGGGGTGAATGATTACGGCCGCCAGGACATGAACCTGCAATTCGCCGTTCCCGATGCGCGCACCGTGGTGGAGGCACTGCGTACCGGCGGCGCTGGCCTCTACGAAGGCGTGGACACCACCATGCTGACCGACGGGGAGGCGACGCGGGAGGGCATTCTGCGCGCCTTGGCTGATGCGGCCCGGACAGTGCGCCCGCAGGACACTTTCGTCTTTTACATCGCCGGCCATGGCGTGCGGGTGGAGCAGAACGGAGGCTTCCTGTTCATTCCCTCTGATATCGGCCAACCCAGCACCATGGCCGATATCACCCGCCGTGCGCTGGACGACGACGCGCTGATCACGGCCCTGGCCGGCATACGCGCACGGGACGGTTTCCTGCTGATCGATACCTGCTATGCCGGCCAGATCGCGCTCGACAGCCTCTCTGCATTGGGCAACGAAACCGGCCGCTATCTCCTCGCCGCCGCCTCCTCGGTGCAGGAGGCGCTGGACAGCTACGACAACCAGAACGGTGTCTTCGCCTATGCGCTGCGCGAGGGGCTGCGTGGCCGGGCGGCCAAGGATGCCGATGGACGGGTGAGCGCCCTTGCCCTGGGCGAATATGTGACCCGCCGCGTGCCGGAGCTGGCGGGGGAGCGGCAGCACCGCCAGAACGCCGTGTTCCGCACGGCCACGCGCGACCTCCGCAGCTTCGCGATGAGCATCGCGCCGCGCTAAGGCGCGCGCTCCTCAGCCTGGCCCCACTTCCCGGAACAGCCTTCCCCAGCCCGTCACCCGGCGCGGGTCCACGCCCGTGAGCAGAAGGCCTTTCCACACCACCGTCGCGATGGTGTCGTAGATCGGCAGGCCCAATTCGGCTTCCAGCTTTTCGACCAGCGGGGTGGCGCGAAGATTGGTGCAGATCACTGCCAGCGCCTCTGGGCCCTGCGCCGCCATGTCGCGCGCCATGGCCGAGAGCTGCGCCGCCCTTACCTCGGCGACGGAGAAGTTGTCGCGTAGGCGGAGCGGTAAAGGAAAGGGGCCGGGGGAGAAAGAATTCTCCCCCGGCCCCTCATTGTTTTCATCAACGAAGCGCGCTTGCCATCAGGCTCAGTCGGCACCAGCCGGCTGGTGGGCCGCCTTCTCCTCGTCCCGCCGCGCCTGGACCTCGCTTGCCCGCTTCGTCCGGAACAGGCGCAGCACCACGGTGAAGAACAGCGGCACGAAGAACACCGCCAGGCCCGTGCCGGTGACCACGCCGCCGAACACGCCCGTGCCGATGGCCTGCCGCCCGCCCGCGCCAGCGCCGGTGGAGATGGCCAGCGGCACGACACCAAGGACGAAGGCCAGTGAGGTCATCAGAATCGGCCTCAGGCGCTCCCGCGCCGCGTGAATGGCGGAGTCGATCAGACTCTCCCCAGCCTCGAAATGCTCCTTCGCGAATTCGACGATCAGGATGGCGTTCTTGGCCGAGAGTCCAATGGTCGTCAGCAGGCCGACCTGGAAATACACATCGTTCGACATGCCTCGCAGCATTGTTGCCGCAACGGCGCCGAGCACGCCCAGGGGCACGACGAGCATCACGGAGACCGGGATCGCCCAGCTCTCATACAGGGCCGCGAGGCAGAGGAAGACCACGATCATCGAGATGCCGTAGAGCGCCATGGCCTGGGAGCCCGAGGCCCGCTCCTCATAGGACAGGCCGCTCCAGGCGACGCCGATGCCCTGGGGCAGTTCCTTCGCGATCCGTTCCATCTCCACCATGGCCTGGCCGGTGGTGTGCCCCGGCGCGGCGTCGCCCTGGATCTCGATGGCACTGATACCGTTGAAGCGGGCGAGGCGGGGCGAGCCCACCTCCCAATGGGCCGAGGCGAAGGAGGAGAAGGGCACCATCTCCCCGGCGCCGTTGCGGACATACCAGCGCGACAGGTCCTCCGGCTGCATGCGCGCCTGCGCCATGCCCTGCAGGTAGATGCGCTTGATCCGTCCCCGGTTGATGAAGTCACCGGCATAGGAGGCACCGAAGGCGGCCGTGAGGGTGCTGTTCACATCGGCGATGGTCAGGCCCAGGGCGCTCGCGCGCTCCCAGTCGATGTCCAGCTTGTATTGCGGCTCCTCATTCTGCTCGTTGGGGCGGACATTGGTAACCACCTGGCTTTGCGCTGCGGCCTGAAGCAGCCGGTCCCGCGCTGCGAGCAGCGCCTGACGCCCCAGCCCGCCATTGTCGAGAAGCTGCATGTTGAAGCCGGTGGCGTTGCCCAGCTCACGCACCGGGGGCGGCGCGAAGGCGACGACCTGAGCGTCCGGGTAGCGCCCGAAGCGCTCCATGATCCGGCGGGACAAGGCCTGCACCGAGTTTTGCTCGCCCGGGCGTTCCTCCCAGTCCTTCAGCCGGATGAAGGTCAGCGCAGCGTTCTGGCCGCGTCCGCCGTAGTTGAAGCCGGTGACCCCCATGACCGAGTCGACGACGTTCTTCTCGTCGGTGATCAGGTATTGGATCAGCTCGTTCAGGGCGCGCTGGGTCCGCTCCACTGTGGCGCCGGGCGGGGTCGAGACCTGGGCGTACATCACGCCCTGATCCTCATTCGGCAGGAAGGAGGTGGGCAGGCGCGTGTAGAGGACGCCCATTCCCACGGCCAGGGCCGCGTAAATGAGCAGGAAGCGAGCCGGGCGGGTGACGAGCCGGCGCACGCCCCCGGCATAACCGCGGCTGGTGCGGTCGAAGTTGCGGTTGAACCAGCCGAAGAAGCCGCGCTTCTGCCCGTGCTTCGGGCGCTTGAGGAGGGTGGCGCAAAGCGCGGGGGTGAAGACCAGCGCCACGAGCACGGAGAGCGTCATGGCCGTGATGATGGTCAGCGAGAACTGCCGGTAGATCACGCCGGCCGAGCCGCCGAAGAAGAACATCGGCAGGAATACGGCCGAGAGCACCAGGCCGATGCCGATCAGCGCGCCGGAGATCTGGTCCATCGACTTGCGCGTGGCTTCCAGGGGGGAGAGCCCCTCATCCTCCATCACGCGCTCCACATTCTCGACCACCACGATCGCATCGTCCACCAACAGGCCGATCGCCAGCACCACGGCGAACATGGTCAGGGTGTTGATCGAGTAGCCCGCCAGGAAGAGCACCGCGAAGGTCCCGAGCAGCACCACCGGGATGGCCAGGGTCGGGATCAGCGTCGCCCGCAGGTTCTGCAGGAAGAGGTACATGACCGCGACGACGAGGATCATGGCCTCGATCAGCGCCCGGATGACCTCGTGGATCGAGATCCGCACGAAGGGCGTGGTGTCCAGCGGATACTGGACCTCGACATTGGGCGGCAGGGTCGGGCGGAGCGAATCGATCGTCGCGCGCACCGCTTCCGCGGTGGCCACGGCATTGGCACCGGGGGCGAGCTGGAGCGCGATGCCGGCCGCCGGACGCCCGTTGAACACGTTGCTGAAGGCGTAGTTTTCCGCCCCCAGCTCGATCTCCGCCACGTCCCGCAGCCGCACCTGCGAGCCATCGGTCTTCACCTTCAGCAGGACGGAGCCAAACTGCTCGGGGGTTGTGAGATAGGAGGGGCCGATCAGCGTGGCGTTCAGCATCTGGCCGGGGACGGCGGGGCGCGCGCCCAGCTCGCCCGAGGCCACCTGCACATTCTGCGCAGAGAGCGCAGCGGTGACGTCGGACGGCATCAGATCGAAAGCGTTGAGCTTGTCCGGATCCAGCCAGATCCGCATCGCGTATTGCGATCCGAAGAGGTTGAAGTCGCCGACGCCATAAGTGCGGGTGAGCGGATCCTGCACGGTGGAGCCGACATAGTCGGCCAGGTCGTTGGTCGATAGCTGGCCATCCGTCGAGACAAAGGCGACCACCAGCAGGTAGCTCGTAGCGCCCTTGGTAACGCGGATGCCCTGCTGCTGCACGGCCTGGGGCAGGCGCTGCTGGGCTAGGGAGAGCTTGTTCTGCACTTGCACCTGGGCCGTGTCCGGGTTGGTGCCCTGGGCAAAGACCAGCGAGATCTGGGACGTGCCGTCCCGGTTGCTCTGCGAGGTGAAGTAGAGCAGCCCGTCCAGGCCGGTCATCTGCTGCTCAATGATCTGGACCACAGTGTTCTGCACCGTCACGGCCGAGGCGCCGGGATACCTGGCGGTGATCTGGATCGTGGGCGGGGCGATGGTCGGGTACTGCGCGATCGGCAGGCTGCGGATGGCGAGCAGGCCCATCAGCATGATGCCGATGGCGATCACCCAGGCGAAAACGGGCCGGTCGATGAAGAAGCGTGCCATGGCGGTTTCAGCTCTCCGCCTGCGCGGCCCCGGCTGGCGTGGGGCGCCGGTCCAGTTCCTCGACGGTAGTCTCTGTGACTTCGGGCTTCACCCCATCGCGCACGCGCTGCACGCCTTCGACCACCACGCGGTCCCCAGCGGAAAGACCCTCGCTGACCAGCCACTTGTTGCCGATGCTCTGCTGGGTGCGGATCACCCGCTGCCGCACCACGCCCTGGTCGTCCAGCACAAGGATCGTCGCTTCGCCGCGCTGGTTGCGGGAGACGGCCTGCTGCGGAACCAGGAGCGCCTGGTGCGCCACCCCGGCCTCCAGCCGCGCCCGTACGAAAAGCCCGGGCATCAGCATCCCATCCGGGTTAGGGAAGGTGGCACGCAGGGTGACGGAGCCGGTATCGCTGTCCACTGTCACCTCGGAAAATTGCAGCTTTCCGGGCAGGGGATACTCGGTGCCGTCCCCGAACAGCAGGCGGACCTCCGCCGCGCCTTCGGCGTTGCGCCGCAGCCGCCCCGCTTCCAGGTCTCGCCGCAGCCGGAGCAGGGAATCCGCGGGCTGGGTCAGGTCCACATAGACCGGGTCCAGCTGCGTGACTGTCAGCAGCGGGCTGGTCTGGCTGGCGGTCACCAGCGCGCCGACGGTGAGCAGGGCGCGCCCGGTGCGCCCGTCGATGGGCGAAACGATGCGGGTGCGGGCCAGGTCGATCCGCGCCGAGTCCACCGCCGCCTGGGCAGAGGCGACCTCGGCCTCGGCCTGGCGCTGGGCACCGACCGCATTGTCGTAATCCAGCCGGCTGATGCCGTTCTGGGAGACGAGCGGGCGATAGCGGTTCACGGTCGTCCGCGCGGTCTGCAGGGTCGCCTGCGCCTTGGCTAAATTCGCCTCCGCGCTGGCCAGGGCTGCGCGGTAGGGGGCGGGGTCGATCTGGAACAAGGGCTGCCCGGCTTTCACGGCCTCGCCCTCCCGGAACAACCTTTCCTGCAGCACGCCATTCACCTGTGGGCGGATTTCCGCGACCTGAAAGGCTGAGGTCCGGCCCGGCAGGATGGTCTGGATCGGCACTGCCTGGGGCTGCAAACGGATGACCGTCACGGGGGGCGGTGGCGGCGGTGCCGGCTCCGCCTTCACGGACTCGTCGCATGCGGCCAGAAGTGGGACCAGGAGGGTCAGCGCCAGGGCGCCCCCGCACAGGCCACGCCGCCGCACCGGCCGGGCCACGACCGGGCTGAGGGGCAGATAACGCATGTCGGCCATCCCGCGAGCATTCAGCTTTCATCGGAAACTTAGCAGTTTCCGGGGCTGGGGAAACTGGTTAGTTTCTATTCGCCCGTCAAGCCGATATTGCATCGCAGCAAGGACTTGGGAAGGCGTGTGAATGGATCAGCATGTAACGGATGAGGCCGGGCTGGGCCGGGAGGAGCGGGCGGAGGCTTCCGAAGTGCTTGCCCGGATCCTTTCCGCCGCGGAGGCCGCCTTCACGGCCGAAGGCTTCCATGTGGCGACGATGGACGGGATCGCCCGCCGGGCCGGCTGCTCCAAGAAGACGATCTACAAGCTGTTCGCCTCGAAGGAGGAGCTGTTCTTCGGGTTGCTGGAGCGCGCGAAGGACGAGGTTTGCCAGGTCGGAATCGACCGGTCCAAGGCGCCGGACGCCGCGCTGGTCGAGTTCCTGGAGGAGAGCGGCCGTTTCATCCTGCGCGACAACGCCGTCGCGGTGCTGCGCATGCTGATGGCCGAGTACACCCATAGCCCTGCTTTGCTGGAGGCGGCGGAGCGCCGCGGCGCGGGAACCGCCCGCCTGGCGCTCGAGGGCTATCTGGAGGAGCTTGAGCGGAAGGGCGGGCATGTCTTCGGCGATGCGGGGGAGGCGGCCCGCATGCTCATGGGCATGGCTCTGGGCTCCTTCCACCATGAGATGCTGATCGGCGTGACGGCCGCCATCGCGCCGGAGGCGCTGCGCCGGCGCATCCGTCATGCCGTGGGGATTTTCCTCCGCGGAACATCGCGGCACGGTGAGGCTGTCGCCTGAAGCGACCCCTCACCATCCCGGGGTGGCTGTGATAGAGGCCGGTGCATGGCTGATTCCGTCGCCTTCCGTCCCCTCCACGGCCCGACCCGGCGCCTCCTGCTGACCGTCGCCGCTGCGCTGCCGATAGCCGGGCCAGCCCAGGCCCAGACCCAGCCGGCGCAGGTGGTGGAACGCTTCCACGCCACCTTGATCGAGATGATGCGGGATGCCGGCCGACTCGGTGTCCGTGGCCGCTTCGATCGGCTGCGGCCAGCCATGGAAGCCGCCTTCGACCTGCCGGCCATGACGCGAATCGCCGTCGGCCCGCCCTGGGCGCGGATGACGCCGGACCAGCAGGCGCAGCTCGTCCAGGCCTTCTCGGTATGGTCGATCGCCACCTATGCCAGCCAGTTCAACGGCTATTCGGGCGAAAGCTTCACGACCACGGGCACCCAGGCACTGCAGAACGGTGACCAGATGGTACGGACCACGCTGAACCGGGTGAATGACGCGCCGGTACAGCTGAACTACCTGATGCGGTCTTCCGGCGGATCCTGGCGGATCGTGGATGTCTACCTGACCGGAACGATCAGCGAGCTGGCTTCCCGCCGGTCGGAATTCACCAACCTGCTGCGGGAAGGCGGGCCGGAGCGGCTGGTCGCCGAACTGCGCCGCCGCACCGTCGGGCTCCTCCAGGGCTGATCCGTCACGGGGGCGGCGCGGCCGCTCCCGGATCCTCCAGCACGTCGACTCGGTCCCCGGCATCGTCCTGCAGGCCCAGCTCCGCGTTGCGGCGCTGCTGCCAGACGCTGCGAAGCCGCGCGTAGAAGTCGAGCGAACCACTGCGCAGCGCGTCCAGCCCCTCGATATTCTGCTCACGCAGGTCCACGCCGGACACCGCGCCGCGGGCGAGATTCCCTTCGAAGGGCAGGGCCCAGCTGATCGGGTTCAGGAAGCCATCGCTGACCATGCCCACCGTGTCACGCACATTGGAGGGACCGGCCAGGGGCAGCATAAGGAAGGGCCCGCTATCGACGCCCCAGACATGCAGCGTCTGCCCGAAATCCCCGGTGCGCTGCGCAATGCCCCAGGGCGTCGCGACGTCGTAGAGGCCCCCAAGTCCGATGGTGGAGTTGAAGACGAAACGCAGGGTTGTGTGGCCCGCATCCAGAAGCCGCCCCTGGAGCAGGTTGTTCGCGAGGATGCGCGGTTCCTGCATGTTGTTCAGGACGGAACGGATGCGGTTCCGTCCATATTCCGGCACCACCTCCCGGTAGCCTTTCGCCACTGGCTTGAGCACCGCGTCATCCACCGCGAGGTTCACGTCCAGCACCTGGCGGTTGACGGGCTCGAGCGGATCGCCCGGGGTGGCCGCCATCTCGCTATCGGCTCCCCGCGTCGCGCAGGCGCCGAGGGAGAGGGTCACGGCAAGGAGGGGCAGGAGATGGGGGAGTCGCATGGAAGAAGCATAGAGTCTGCACCGGGCCGGCACAGCCACTCCATGCGCACGACACGGTGATTCTGCGGGTCAGGCCCCCCGCAGCTCCTTCGGCGGGTTCGACAGAAGAGCCGGCCGGAAGATCAACGTCACAAGGAGCTCCCAGCCCAGCGATATCATGAGCAGTCGCCCCATGCTGGCGGTTCCGGGATGGCTGGAGAGCCACAGGGCGCCAAAGGCTGTTGCCGTGGTCAGCGCGCTGAAGACCACGGCGCGGGTCAGGCTGGATTGCAGCAGATCGTGCTCCCCAATGCGCCAGGCCATAACGAAATAGATGTTGAAGGCCACCCCAATGCCAAAGAGCAGCGGGAGGGCGATGATGTTCGCGAAGTTCAGCGGCAGGTCCAAGGCCGCGCAGGTAGCGAGGGTCAGCAGGCCGCTCAGCAGCACAGGGATCATGGTCAGCACGACATCCCGCACCCGCCGCAGCACCAGGGCCAGCAGCAGGGTGATAGCGACACCTGAGAGCACCCCGGCCTGAAGAAAGGCCGTCACGATGCTGTCGCCCGCCGCATGGATGGAAATCGGGGTACCCGTCGCATCCGGTGCCACCGCCTGAACCGCGCGGGCGAAACGCTGGACCAGCGCGTCATCATTCGGGTTCCCGCGGGGAAACACCTCCACCCGCGCGCTTCCGTCCCGGGCGATCCAATCGGCCACAAGGTCAGGCGGCAGCGTCTCGGGCGTCACGGGGGCAGCCTGGAGCATGTCGCGGATCTGGCCGAGCAGCACCTGCAGCGGCATGACCACGGCCCCCGTCGCCGCCATTCGTGCTTCTGGTGCGGCGGAGGCCAAGCCCTCCAGGGCCGTGGCGAGCCGCCGGGCCGCCGCCGAAGCAGAATCGTCCTTCTGCGCCGCGGCGCGCCGGAGGTCCGCCGCAGTGCTCTCCAGGCTGCTGACCAGCTCCGCATCCGTGGGCGGGGGAAGGGGGGCCAGCGCCTCCAGCGTCGGCCCGAGGATCATCGCCGCATCGGCGATCAGGGCCAGCTTCTCCTCCTGTCGAGAGGGGATGAAGCTGTCCAGGGTGACGACCTGCGACACCTCCGGAAGGGCTTCCAGGCGCTCGGCCCGTGTTTCCGCCTCGGCGAGGGAGGGGGCCATGACGATGATCGTGTTGGGCGTCCGGTCCGGGTCTCTCATCAGATCCGCCAGGGTGGACATGGACTCCACCTTCGGGCTGCGGAGGTGCAGGGGATTGAAGTCAAACCGCACGAGGGGAAGCAGCGCGACGCAAATGGCTGCCAGCACGCCTGCCCCCGTCAGCACCGCCCGCCGGCGCCGGTGCAGGAGGTGCTCGACCGGCGCCAGGGCGTGGTAGCCCATCTCCGCCATCCCGCCCGGGCCGGGCCGCAACAGCACGAGCAGCGCCGGCAGGAGGGTGAGGCTCAGGCCAAGGGCGACGAACATCCCTATGCCCGCAATCGCCCCCAACTCGGCCACACCCACATAGGTGGTCGGCAGGAAGGCGAAGAAGCCCACGGCGATGGCCATCGCCGCCAGGGTCAGGGCTCGGCCGACGCCGCGCCCGGCGGCCACAAGAGCTGATTGCAGGTCGGGCTGGATCAGGCGCTCGGCCAGGCAGCGGACGCTGAACTGGATGCTGAAGTCGATGCCCAGCCCGACGAAAAGGGGGATGAAGGCCACGGAGATCAGGTTGAAGCGCCCGGTGGCGATCAGCCCCAGCCCGGCCGTGATGATCAGGCCAAGGATCGTCGTGACGAGGATGGCGGCCACGTAGCGGACCGAACGCACGGCCAGCCACAGGATGCCGACCAGCGCCGCAACCATGATACCTGTCACCAGCCCCGCATCTTCGGCCAGGCTGGCGAATTCCTCATCGGCCAGCGGCACGGGGCCGGTCAGGCGCAGGGTCACCCCATGGGCCGGGTCCAGGCCGAGCGACGCGGCTGTCGCCCTGATGGCATCGCTGGCGGCCGCCCCGGGCTGGAGTGCGCCGTAGTTCATTACGGGCTGGACGAGGATGAAGCGTCGCGTCTCCCGCGGGCCAGCCGGCTTGCCGGCCATGATATTCCGCCACGAGAAAAAGGCCGGGCGACTCGACCGGGCCGCTTCGGCCGTGTCGGCCAGGGCCGTCATGAGCGGTTCGATGTTGCCCAGCGTCGCACTGCCGCGCGTGACGCCCTCCAGAACCGTTGAAATGCTGGTCAGCACGCCACGCAGGCTGGGATCGGCCGCAAGCGGCCCCAGGAAGGGCTGTGCGGCGACGAGCTGCTCCGTTGTAGCCTGCACATCCTCCAGCGGAAGCAGCATCAGGCCGTTACGGGCGAAGAAGGGGCCACCTTCCGGGCGCCGAACACTCCGGAACAGCCCGGATTGTTCTTCGAGCGCGGCGGTGAGGCGCACCGCAGCGGCCTCGGCCAGCTCGGGCGTCGCGCCATCCAGCACCACCAGGATCAGGTCCTTCTGCTGCGGGAAGGCCGCGGCATAGGCGATTTCGCGCTGGCGCCAGGCCTGCTCCGTCGAGATCAGCTCGGCGGTGTCGGTGGTCATGGCGAAATTCCGCGCGGTGTAAAAAAGCGCCGCGAGGGAGAGGAGAAGGCCGAGCAGCGCGACCGTCCAGGGCCGGTTGGCGCTGAGCGCCACGATACGGCCGATCAGGGAAGTCCGGTTGGGCAAGTCGCGTCTCGCGTCAGGGGAGCGGGGAGGGTGGTCCATGGCGCGGCCGCGCGCTGGAGAACCCCGCGCACCGGTCGCGAGGACGATCTACGGCTTCTTCCCTGGATGTATAGGTGTTCATCCAAAGATCACGGGCACGCGACCGGAGTTGTCGCGTGCCGGATCCTGAGAGGCCCCTAAGCTCTGGCGGGTCTGATGGCCTGGTCCTGGCCGAGGGCGTCGCGTGCGGCGCGTGCGATCTGGGGTGCGTTGAGGCCGGCGAGGTCGTACTGCTTTTTGGGTGTATCGTGGTCGATATA
>NZ_JBNBZS010000020.1:0-123840 GCF_049629625.1 Roseomonas chloroacetimidivorans
CGGCCCCTGGCCGCCCGCTGACCCAGGGCGAGCAGGCCAACCGCCTGCGCGTGCTGGAGGAGATGCGTCGTCAGGAGGCGGAGCGTCAGCGCCAGGAGCGTGAGCAACAGGCGCTGATGGTGCGTTCCGCCGCCGAAGAGGCTGCGCGCCGGGCGGAAGAGGAGCGCCGTGCCGCCGAGGAGGCCGCTGAGCGCACCGCCGAGGCGCGCCGCCGCGAGGAGGCCGACGCCGCCCGCCGGGCGGAGGAGGAGCGCCGTGCCGCCGAGGCTGCCGCCTCCGCGCCGCGCGAGCAGCCCGCCCCGGCCCCAACTCCTGCGGCCCGCGAGGCGGCCCCTGTGCCACCGAGCCCGCCGACGCCGCCCCTGGCCGCACCGCGGCCGGGGCCGATCGGAAGCCGCAATGCATCGCCGGCCCAGCCGGCGGGTGAGGACGGCCCGCGCCCTGCGCCGGCCGCCCGCGCGCCCTATCAGGATCGTGCTGGTCAGGACCGCGGTGGCGATCGTGGCGGCTATTCCGGCCGCGACGACCGCAGCCATGCGCCGCGTGATGGCGGTGACCGGGGTGGCTATGGCCAGCGTTCCGGCGGCCCGGGTGGTGACCGGAGCGGCTATGCGCCGCGTCCGGCCGGTGGACCCGGCGCTGGCGGTGAGCGTGGCTATGTGATGCGCACGGGCACTCCGGGTGGCGATCGCGGCTACGCCCAGCGTCCGGCTGGCCCGGGTGGTGACCGTGGCGGCTATGCGCCGCGCAGCGGGGGCCCCGGTGGCGACCGCGGCGGCTATGCGCCGCGCCCGGCCGGTGGACCTGGTGGCGACCGTGGCTATACGGCGCGCCCGGCTGGTGGACCCGGCGGCTATGGTGCGCGCGCCGGTGGCCCCGGCGGCGGCGGCGGCGGTTATGGTGGCGGCGCCGGCGGTGGCCCGCTGGCGGCGCGCCGGCCCGGCCCCGTGCCGAGCAGCCTGCCGGCCGGTGGTGCCGGCAAGCTCTCCCTGCGCCCCCGTGCGCCCGGCGACGCGCCGGTGCCGGGGATGGAGGAGGAGGGGCGCCGCGCCCCGCCGCGTCGCCTGGGCAGCGCCCCATCGCCCGCGGCCCGCAAGACCGTTCCGGCTCCTGCCAAGAAGGGCATGAACCCGGCCGACCGGAAGCGCGAAGGCCGCATCGACGTGCAGGCGGCCATCGAGGGTGACGACGATCGCGGGCGTTCGCTGGCCTCGGTGCGGCGTGCGCGTGAGCGTGAGCGGCGCCAGGCCGAGCTCGCTCGCCTGCGCTCCGGCCAGGAGCGCGTGGTTCGCGACGTTATCATCCCCGACGTCATCACCGTGCAGGAGCTGGCCAACCGTATGGCGGCCCGGGCTGGCGAGGTGGTGAAGGCGCTGTTCCGCATGGGCGTGATGGCGACCATCACGCAGTCGATCGACGCCGATACGGCGGAGCTGGTGGCGACCGAGTTCGGTCACCGCGTGCGCCGCGTTTCGGAAGCCGATGTGGAGCAGGGCCTGGAGGGTGAGGCTGACACCGAGGAGGCGCTGGAGCCGCGCCCGCCGGTCGTCACCATCATGGGCCATGTCGACCACGGTAAGACGAGCCTTCTGGACGCCCTTCGCAAGACGGATGTGGCGGCGCGCGAGGCGGGTGGCATCACCCAGCATATCGGCGCCTACATGATCCAGATCCCGAGCGGCGACCGCGTGACCTTCATCGACACCCCGGGCCATGAGGCCTTCACGGCCATGCGTGCCCGCGGTGCCTCGGTGACGGACATGGTGGTGCTGGTCGTGGCGGCGGATGACGGTGTGATGCCGCAGACGGTCGAGGCGATTAAGCACGCCCAGGCGGCTAACGTTCCGATGATCGTCGCGATCAACAAGATCGATAAGCCCGGTGTGAACCCTGACCGCGTGCGGCAGGAACTGCTGCAGCACGAGGTCGTGGTGGAAAGCCTGGGTGGCGACACGCAGGAAATCCAGGTCTCCGCGCTCAAGGGCACCGGCCTCGACAAGCTGCTGGAGGCCATCATCCTCCAGTCCGAGGTGCTGGACCTGAAGGCCAACCCGAACCGGGCGGCCGAGGGTACGGTGATCGAGAGCAAGCTCGACAAGGGCCGCGGGCCGGTTGCGACCGTCCTCGTCCAGAAGGGCACGCTCAACCAGGGCGATATCGTGGTGGCCGGCGCCGAATGGGGCCGGGTGCGCGCGATCATCGACGACATGGGCATCCCGCTCACGGGTGCCGAGCCGTCCGAGCCGGTCGAGATCCTCGGTCTCTCGGGCGTTCCCTCCGCGGGCGAGACCTTCGTCGCGGTCGAGGACGAGACCCGGGCGCGCGAGATCACCGAGTTCCGTCAGCGCAAGCTGCGCGAGAAGCAGGCCGCTGCGGCGGGTGCGGCGCGCGGTACGCTGAACGACATGCTGGCCCGCATCCAGGCGGGTGAGCAGAAGGAGGTGGCCGTCGTCGTCAAGGCGGACGTGCAGGGCTCGGCGGAGGCGCTCGGCGTCACCCTCGGCAAGCTCTCGCGCGAAGAGGTCAGGGTGCGCGTGCTGCACTCGGCGGTCGGCCAGATCACCGAGAGCGACATCCAGCTTGCCAAGGCTTCCAACGCCGTGGTCATCGCCTTCAACGTCCGGGCCACCACCCAGGCGCGGGAGATGGCGAACCGGGACGGGGTCGAGATCCGCTACTACTCGATCATCTACGAGGTGGCCGACGACATCGAGAAGCTGGTCAAGGGCAAGCTCGCCCCGATCCAGCGCGAGAAGTTCCTGGGCTACGCGCAGATCCTGCAGGTCTTCGAGGTCAAGCGCCTCGGCAACATTGCCGGCTGCCGCGTGACCGAGGGCGTCGTGAAGCGCGGTGCGGGTGTCCGCCTGCTGCGCGATGGTGTCGTGATCCACCAGGGCACGCTGTCCACGCTGCGTCGCTTCAAGGATGACGTGAAGGAAGTGGCGAACGGCTACGAGTGCGGCATGTCCTTCCATAACTACAACGACATCCGCGTCGGCGATCAGATCGAGTGCTACGAGACGGAGACGGTGGCGGCGGACTGATCCGCCACCCCTCTTCTTCGGGAATACGATCCCGCCGCGCCCGGTGAGAGCCGGGCGCGGCGGATGCTTTTGGAGGTGACCACATGGCCAAGCAGGCCCACAGGGAGAAGACGCCGACGGGCGCCCCGTCCCAGCGCATGCTCCGCGTGGCGGAGGAGGTGCGGCACGCGCTTTCCGCCGTCCTCACGCGCGGGGACGTGCATGATCCGGAGCTGGCGGATGCGCGGGTGACGGTGACGGAGGTGCGGGCTTCCCCGGATCTCAAGCATATGACGGTTTTCGTCTCCCGCCTGGGGAAGACGGCGGACAAGGCGCTGCTGGACCTGCTGCGGCGGAACCAGCCGGAGCTGCGGCGGGAAGTGGCACGGGCCGTGCGTCTGAAGTTCGCCCCGGAACTGCATTTCCAGGCGGACACGGCGCTCGATCATGCCATGCATATCGACGCGCTGATGCGCCGGCCGGAGGTGGCGCGGGATCTGGGGCCCCGTGAGGAGCGGGACGAGGATCAAGAGCAGGACGGCGACCGGACGTGACTGAACAGCTTTTGCCGCCTGAGATGGCACCGGTGATCCGCACGATTGCCATGCCGGCCGATACCAACCCGGCTGGGGACATCTTCGGTGGCTGGCTGATGGGCCAGATGGATCTGGCAGCGGGGAATGCGGCGGCGCGTCGGGCTCGTGGGCGCTGCGCGACGGTGGCGGTGGAGGCGATGACCTTCCACCGGCCAGTCCATGTGGGGGATGAGGTTAGCCTCTACGCCCGCATCCTGGCGGTGGGGCGGACCTCGCTGCGCATCCAGGTAGAGGCCTGGAGGCGGGAGCGGCATTCGGACCTGCGGGAGCGGGTGACGGAAGCGGCCTTCACCTTCGTGGCGCTGGACGAGAAGGGACGGCCGCGGCCGGTGCCGGCGGAGGGAAGCTAAAAGACCGGGGAGGGCTGCTCTCCGCTTTTTGGCAATTTGAGGAGAGCCGGGAGGATACGTCCTTCCGGTTTTTTCGTTTGCGAGGGAATGGATACGCCGCGCATCGCCTGGGTCTGCCAATGGCTGGACCCGTCACTCTCTGCGAAGGAGCAGAGCGCGCTGAACTTGCGCGACACCACGGTCACGGCGCTGCAGAGGATGGAGCGCAAGGCGGCGGTCGAGAAGCTGATCGGGCTGGTGCGCACCAATGGTGAAACGCTGCTCGGGCAGGTGGCCCGGACGGCACGGCTGCCGCAGGGGCAGCGCGCCATGCGGATGGCAAGCAGCGTGCTGCCTTCCTACAGCCATCCGGCGATCCGGCCGCTCTATGACGACCCGGTGCTGCGGCGGGTGGTGGAGACCAGCCTGAAGCCGGTAGGCGAGGTCGCGAAGCAGGGCGGGGTTCGGCTTTCCATGCATCCCGGGCAGTACACGGTGCTGGCGACGGAGCGGGACAGCACGCAAGCGGCCGCGGTGGGGGATATTGAGTACCACACGGATGTCATGCGCTTCCTGGGCCATGCCGGCGGGTGGCACCCGCATGGCGCCCATATCAATGTGCATGCGGGCGGACGCGCCGCAGGGATCGAGGCCTTCCGGGCAGGGCTGCGGCTGCTGTCGGATGATGCGCGCGGGCTGCTGACGGTGGAGAACGAGGAGACGGCCTATGGGCTGGATGACCTCCTGCCCCTGGCGGATGACCTGGCCATCGTTCTGGACCTGCATCACCACTGGGTGGTGACGGGGGAGTATCTGGAGCCGGACGACCCACGGATCGAGCGGATCAAGGCCTCCTGGCGCGGGGTGCGGCCCGTGATCCATATCAGCGCGCCGAAGCCGGACCTGGTGGCGGGGCAGGACCCGGATGTGCTGCCGGACCGGGCGGCGCTGATCGCGGCGGGGATTTCGGCGCGGGACCTGCGGGCGCATTCGGCGCGGCTGTGGAACCGGCCCCATGCGGCATGGGCGGCACGGCACCTGGCCTGGGCGGATATCGAGGTGGAGGCCAAGGAGAAGAACCTGGCCAGCGCCGAGTTCGCCCAGGTCTGCTTTCCCGTCGCTGTGCCAGCGGCAGGGTAGCGCGCCAGGCGGATTGACCGGGGCTGCATCGCCCCCTCAACCAGGGCTTGCCCGCGCCGTTTCACGGCGCGGGCATCGGACCTTTTCCTTGCGTAAGGAGCTTTCCATGAAGGCCATGACCTTCGACCGCTATGGCGAGCCCGAGATCCTTCAGCAGGCCGAGTTGCCGATGCCGAAGGTCGGGCCAGGCGAGATCCTGATCCGGGTTCGCAGCGCGGCGGTGAATCCCGTGGACTGGAAGATCATGGCCGGCGGGCTGGACGGGATCATGCAGACCTTCTTCCCGGTCACACCGGGCTGGGACGTGGCCGGGGTGGTTGAGGCGGTGGGTTTCGACGCACCCGAATTCCGGCCGGGCGAGGAGGTGATGGCCTATGCCCGCAAGAGCGTCGTCCACGACGGAACCTTCGCGGAGTTCATCTCCGTCTCAACCCAGGCGACGGCACGCAAGGCGGCGAGCCTGGACTGGGACCAATCGGCGGGGCTGCCGCTTGCGGGGCTGACGGCCTATCAGCTGCTGAAGCGCCTTGGCCTGAAGGCGGGGGAAGTGGTGCTGATCCATGCCGCAGCGGGCGGGGTGGGGATCCTGGGCGCGCAGATCGCGAAGGCGATGGGAGCACGGGTGATCGGCACGGCCTCGGAGAAGAACCACGACTTCCTCCGGGGCTTCGGCATCGAGCCGGTGGCCTATGGGGAGGGGCTGGTAGAGCGCGTGCGCCAGCTTGTGCCGAATGGCATCGATGTCGCGGCGGATTTCGTGGGCGGGGTGCGCGACGTCACGCTCGCGGTGCTGGCGCCCTCCGGGCGCCATGGCTCGATCGTGGACTCCTCGGTGGCGGAGCATGGCGGGCTCTATGCCTGGGTGCGGCCGAATGGGGAGGACCTGCAGGTGCTCGCGGATTTCGCGGATGCGGGAAAGCTGACCGTTCCCGTCGCGCAGGTGTTTCCATTGGAGCGGGCCGCTGAGGCGCTGCGGCTCAGCATGTCCGGGCATGTGCGCGGCAAGATTATCGTGCGGGTGAGCGGCTGACGCGTTCCTCCGGCCTTTGCTCATAGGTCAGCGTAGGGCGGGGCGCGATCGCGTATCGGCCGCGCCTGCTCCCCAGGATTCAGGAGAAAGATGATGGCATCACAGCGCACTGTGCTGGTTGCGGGTGCTCAGGGCGTCATCGGGCGCGCTGCGGCCAGGCATCTGGCGGCCCAGGCGGATACCAGGGTCTATGGCCTTTCGCGCCGCACCGGCCTCGGGCTGCCGGGAGTGGAGGAGGTTTCCGTCGATCTGCTGCGGCCGGAGGATGTGGGCGCCAAGCTCGGCCGGATCCGTGACGTCACGCATGTCGTGTTCGGCGCCTATATCGAGAAGCCAACGGCGGCGGAGAAGAGCGAGGTCAACCTGGCGCTGCTGCGCAACCTGCTGGATGTGGTGGAGGAAGCCTCGCCGGGGCTGCGGCATGTCACGCTGTATCAGGGCGGCAAGGCCTATGGCGCGGATCTCGGGCCTTTCAAGACGCCGGCGCGCGAGGATGACCCGCGGCTGATGCCGCCGAATTTCTACTACGACCAGGAGGACTTTCTGCGGGAGCGCAGCGCGGGCAAGGCCTGGAGCTTCACGGCGCTGCGGCCGGAGGCGGTCTGCGGCTTCGCCGTGGGCAACCCGATGAACCTGACGATGGTGATCGCCGTCTATGCTGCGATCTCGAAGCAGCTGGGGCTGCCACTGCGCTTTCCGGGGACCGAGGCCGCCTATCGGGCGCTGTACCAAGTGACCTCGGCCGATATCCTGGCCGAGGCGGCGGATTGGGCCGGGCGGACGGAGGCGGCGCGCGGCGAGATCTACAACATCACCAATGGCGACTATTTCCGTTGGCAGCATATGTGGCCACGGATCGCACGCGCCTTCCGCATGGAGGTGGCCGATCCGGTACCGACGCCGCTGGTGACCTATATGGCGGATAAGGGCCCGCTCTGGGCGAAGATGACGGAGAAGTACGGGCTTCAGCCGATTCCGTATGACAAGCTCGTCTCGTGGGGCTTCGGTGACTTCATCCTCAACAGCGGTTTCGACAACATCAGCAGCACGATCAAGGCTCGCCGTGCGGGCTTCCATGCCTGCATCGACACGGAGGACATGTTCACCCAGTTCTTCGATCAGCTGCGCCGCGAGAAGGTCATCCCGCCCCTGACCTGACGCGGGGTCCGGGACCCCTGGCGGGGCCCCGGCGGAGATCCAGGAGGCAGAGCCTCCTGGGCCGGTCTAGGCGGCCTTCGCCGACCGATACCAGTTCAGGATCTCTTCCCCGTTCATGAACACCACGCCTTCCTTCCCGCCGGCATAGTCATAGACCTCCTCCAGGTACCGGATGCGGTGGGGCTGGCCGGAAATGTAGGGGTGGATGGCAATGGCCATGATCTTGGCCCGCTCCTCGCCCTCCATATGCAGGCGGTCCAGGCTGTCCTTGCAGCGCGTGGCCCAGTAAGGACTCTCGTGGTGCTGCACGATCATGGTGGGGATGTCGTTCAGCTCCACCGTGTAGGGCAAGGTTACGAGGGGACCGTTGGCGGTGCTGATCTCGCAAGGCTCATCGTCCCACACGAAGTCGCCGATGTACTGGACGCCGGCCTCGGCGAGCAGCTCGGGGGTTTCATAGGTTTCAGTGAGGCCCGGGCCAAGCCAGCCGACGGGGCGCTTGCCCGTGAAGGCTTCCAGCCGGTCCATGGAGCGGTGGATCATGCCGCGCTGATCCGTCTCCTTGTGGATCGGGCCCTGCTGCCAGGAATGGCCCATGAACTCCCAGCCGGAATCGCGGCAGGCGGCGGCGACGCGTTCATAGTCGTCGCAGACGCGGGCGTTGATGGAGAGGGTGGGGCGGATGCCCAGGCGCTCATAAAGCTTGTGGAAGCGCCAGAAGCCGACGCGCATCCCGTATTCGTGCCAGGACCAGTTGGGTACGTCGGGCAGCAGGACCTGGCCGGTGGGGGCGGGAAGAACCTGGCGGGCCATGGGGCTGGCAATGTCCCAGACCTCGAGATTCACGATGGTCCAGACCACGACCCGCGCGTTGTTCGGCAGCTTGAGCGGTGGGCGGTCGACGATGGCGGAGTAAGGGGCGCGGTCTCGGGGCTGGGTGGGCGGCTGCGTCATGGCGTATTCTCCGGAGGGGGAGCCAGGTGGTGGGCGGCGCGCAGGAGTGCCTCCACGGCTTCGCGGGGCAGGTTGCGTGTGATGAAAACGAGGCGCGAGGTGCTGTCGCCCTTGGGCCAGGCTTCGAGCTCCACGGGGCGATGGAGGATGTGGCGGACGGCGTGGATGGCGACGGGGCCGGTGCAGCCTTCCAGCGCGACGAGGCCCTTGGCGCGCAGGATGGATTCGCCGCACAGGCGCAGCAGCAGGTCGAGCGTGGCTTCCAGGGCGGGCCAGGACCAGGGCTGACCGAAGGTGATGGTGAAGGTGGCGAGACCGGCCGTGTGACGAGGGGGTGCATCAGCGGTCAGAAGGCTGGGAAGGGGAAGGTCGGATTCCTCCAGCCACTCCGGCCGTGGGATAGCGCCCGGTGCCGTGGCTTCGATGGGTGCGTGGGGGTTCAGGGCGCGCAGGGCGGGGGCGAGGCGTTCCGCGGCGCCAGCCGGGGCGAGATCGGCTTTGGTGAGCAGGATGCGGTCGGCGATCGCGACCTGCCGACGGGCCTCGGGGGATTCGGCCAGGGCTGCCTCGCCGGTGGCGAGGTCGAGCAAGGTAAGGATGGACTGCAGGTGGTATTCGCGGCCGAGGGCGCGGTCGCTCAGCAGGGTCTGCAGGAAGGGCGCGGGATCGTCGAGGCCGCTGGTTTCCAGGATGACGCGCGCGAAGCCGGGGATCGCGCCGCGCATGCGATCCGTGAAGAGAGTTCGAAGCGTCGTTTCCAGATCGCTGCGGATGCGGCAGCAGAGGCATCCATTGCCGAGCAGGACGGTGTCGTTGCCGGTGCCGACGATCAGCGCGTCGTCGATGCCGACCTCGCCGAATTCATTAACTACCACAACGGAATCGCGGCCCGCCTCGGTCGTCAGCAGAGCGCGGATGAGCGTGGTCTTGCCGGCGCCGAGGAAGCCGGTGACGAGGATGACGGGAATGCGCGAGCCGCGTGCCCGGCGCTGGCGCCGGCCGAAAAGGCCGGGCGCCGCGCCAAAGGCGGAGAGGACCGTGTTCAGAAATCCATCTCCAGGATGTAGAGGCCGCCGACATGGCGGTCGACGGTGTAGACGATCCCACGCTCGTCCACGAAGACGTCATTGATCTGGATGGATTTGGTGGGCGAGCCGCGCGGGGCCGCCGGGACGAAATGCGCGATTTCCTTGGGCTGGTACGGATCGGCGATATCGAAGGCGCGCAGTCCGCCATTGAAGAAGGTGCCGATGATCACCTGCTCGGAGTGCCAGGAGGTCGGAAGCGGCACGTTTTCGTGCAGGTTGTGCGCGCCGAAGCGGCCGCCCCGGTGGCGGAAGGAATCCACGGGCGGCATGGGGCAGGTGGAGATGGGGATGGGCTTCGTCTCGTCCCGCGCATCCATGATCCAGACGAGCTTGGGCCAATCCGCCGCATCGTCGAGAACGGATTCGTCGGTGACGACCAGCAGGTCGCGGTTGAAGAGCGGCAGGACGGTGTGCGTGAAGCCGAAATAGGGCGGTGAGTTGTCCCAGGCGGCGACGACCTTGGGGCGTGACTTGTCGGCAATGTCGAGGATGAACATGCCGGCGTCCAGGTAGCCGAGATAGGCGCGGTCCGGACGCTGCGGATAGACATTCGTATTGTGCACGCGGAAGCCGGTATCCGCGAGGCCCTCATGGCGCTTCACCGGTGGTTCCGCATCGCCTTCCCGCGTGCCGGGAAGCCACCAGCGGCCGACCTCCTCCGGCTTGGTCGGGTTCTTGATGTCGATGATGCGGTAGAACTGGTCGTCATTCTGATTGCGCGGCTGGAAGTCGGGCGCGCCGGCGCTGAGATGCACCGTTTCGCCATCCACGAACCAGAGCTGATGCACGCCGCGGGAATACGGGCCGGAGCAGTCGAAGAAGGCGACGGAGCGCGGTTCCTCAGGCTTGGAGATGTCAAAGATTTCGAAGCCTGCGGGCTGCAGGCCGGGCTTTGAGACCTGGTAGGCGACCGTCATCATGTCGCCCACCACCTCCAGCGAGTTGGAGCGCATATGCGGCTGGGGCAGGGTGGTCTGCACGACCATGCGCGGGTTGCGCGGGTCGGTAACGTCGATGCCCGTGAAGTTCTTCGGCGCGCTTTCATGCGCGCACCAGAGGATACGGCGGCCATCCTTCGCCATCTGGATGGACAGGCCTTCTCCCATGCCGCCGAAACCGTCCAGCTCGTGATGTGAGAGCTGGCGGAAGTTCCAGATGGACAGTGGCGTGGAGTCGGTGGGCGTCATCGGCGGCGGCATCCCTGGGGCCGCGCAGGCTGCCGCGCTGGCCCGCGCGGCGGCAAGTCACGGCGGTGTGCGTGCGGGTGGCACGTCGATTGCTACATATCGAAGGTTTTTTCTCCCGGCAATTCCGGGCGGCCGCTAGGATGGCGGTCGTTGCGTGGAGTCCAGGTCATGATCCGCCGCCAATTTCTCGCCGGTCTCGGCAGCCTGCCCTTCGTTCTGTCCTCACGCGGCAGCTTCGCGCAGGGTGGCGCCTGGCCGGAGCGTCCGGTGCGGGTGATCGTACCCTATGGCTCAGCGGGTTCGACCGATGCGGTGGCGCGCTTCCTGTGTGACCGGCTGGGGGCCGCGCTGGGGCAAGGCTTCGTGGTGGAGAACCGGCCGGGCGCGACCGGGACAATCGGCACGGATGCCGTGGCGAAGAGTGTGCCGGATGGCTACACGCTGGGCGTCATCACGACCAATCAGGCGGCGAACGAGACGCTGCAGCCGCGCCGGCCCTATCAGCTGATGCGTGATCTGGCGCCGGTGGCGGCGATCAATGTGTACCGGCATGTCGTCGCGGTGAATCCGAAGCTGCCGGTGAAGGATCTGCCGGGGCTGATCGCCCATGCGAAGGCGCATCCGGGAAAGCTGAATTATGCATCCTCGGGGCCCGGCTCGATTTGGCATGTGGCGACGGCGGCACTCTGCGCGCGGGCGGGGATCGAGATGGAGCATATTCCCTACCGCAACTACAACGAGGCGCGGACGGCCCTTGTTGCCGGGCAGGTGGATGTGATGATGGATGCGATCTTCACCATGCTGCCGCTGGTGGGTGACGGGCAGGTGCGGGGGCTGGCGACAACGGGGCCGGACCGGTCCGAGCTGCTGCCCGAGGTACCCGCGGTGGCGGAGATGCTGCCGGGCTATGAGGCTTCGCTCTGGAACGGGCTGGCAGCGCCGGCTGGGACGCCAGGGCCGGTGATCGCCAGGTTGAACGCGGCGGTGAACGAGATCCTGGCTCAGCCGGATGTCGTGGAGATGCAAAAGAGGCAGGGCTCCGAGCCGATGCGGATGAGCCCGGCGGAGTTCGGAGCTTTTCTGGAGCGCCAGGTCGTGCAGCAGCGCGAGTGGATCGCGGCCGCGAAAGTGGTGCTGGACTGAGGGGGCGGGGAAAGCACCGCCTGCCCCATACTCCTTTCCGCCGAGAAGCCGGCTGGGTTCCCGGCGGAAGGGACCGTGTAGGCAGTCGCATGTGGACGGCTATCTACACAGGACTTGTTTCCCGAAAGCATCAGGCTGCTTCAGATACCTAGGCGGAAAAACCGCATTGATGCCGCATAATATCGTTGTCATCGATATTTGATTGGCCGGAAGCGAAGTAATTGCGTCGCTTGAGAAAGGGCTGGATGGCAGGCCGGTCCCTGCTCTTATCCGGCCTGCTCCGCTGCTGCTGGCGGCGGCTGCCCCTGGCAATCGGACGGGGAAGTTCAAGCGATGGCACGTACTCGGACCGCCGTGTTGTTCATGACGCATGTATTTAACAGTTCAATGTTGCGGACATTTCGCCATTTGGTGAATACATGCCCACCCGATTTCGAGCCCGTTGTCCTGATCAATGGCGAGCCCCCTGTGGCGGTGGGACCGCTGCTTGAAGGTATCCGCTATGCCTATGTGAGCACGGCCGAGGCCAGGAACCGGGACTATGGGGCGAAGGCCTTTGATGGTGCGAACTGGCATATCGCGCGCGACGGTCATACTGACCTGCTACTGCTGCGCTTTGCCCAGATGCACCCCGAGTTCGACCAATTCTGGTCAATGGAATACGACGTCCGCTTCTCCGGGGCGTGGCGCACGCTATTCGACGCCTTCCGGAATAGCCCGGCGGAGTTCCTGGCAACGACGGTGCGAACAGCCGCCGACGAGCCGGACTGGTTCTATTGGTCGACGCTTCGTGCGCCGGTTCCGTTACGTGACATCGAGCGCCTGCGCTGCTTCATGCCGATCTTCCGTGCCTCGCGAGCGGCGGTGGAGGTTATGGATCAAGCATATCGTGCGGGTTGGTCGGGTCATCTGGAAGCCACTTGGCCGACGGTGCTCAACCACGCAGGGCTTATGATCGAGGATATTGGTGGTAATGGCGCCTTCGTCACGCCGGAGAACAGGAACCGCTTCTACAGCAATTCCCCTACCTGGAATCTCGCCCCTGGCAGCTTCGTCTTCAAACCGGCGCGGTTCCTCGCCGGGTACAGGCGGAATTACCTGTGGCATCCGGTCAAACCGCCAAAGCAGACCAGCCGGGAATATCTTGGCCGCATGAAGGATACGATGCAGGCGCGGGTCAAATCGCTCCGGGCCCGTGGCAGGGCTATTCAGGGGCGGTTACAGCAAATCTCAAAGTAAGAATTGGGCGTCCTCCCACCGCTCGGATTGCATTTTGCCCGGGTTTCTGAGGCCGGGCGATCCTCAGGGCCTGTTTTCCCGAAGGCAGATCGCCGGTTCCAGAGCGCCGGTGGACGGGGCGGGGAGGCAAAGCCTGCCGGGCAACCGACTCGGGCGGCATCCGTTTCTTCGCCTGATCCCCACAGCGAAGGAGTGCCCGATGGCGCAGGCGATGACCGAGCACCAGCAGCGCGAGAAGGTGCGCGAGCTGATCAAGGATGTGAATACGGCCATTCTGGTCACTCATGACGGCGCGGAGATGCGCGGGCGTCCGATGGTGGCCGCCGCGATGGATGCCGACGGCAAGACGATGTGGTTCTTCTCCAAGAACGCGACGGAGAAGACGGACGAGATCTCGCGGAACGCCAATGTCCTGCTCGTCTACTCCGAGCCGTCAAGCCAGACCTATGTCTCTGTCACCGGCTCCGCGCGGGTCGTCCGGGACGTGGCGAAGCAGAAGGAGCTCTGGCAAACCACGATGAAGACGTGGTTCCCGGACGGGCCGGAGGATCCGAGCATTGCGCTGATCGCCGTGGAGATGGCCGGCGCGGAGTATTGGGACGCCCCTTCCTCCACCCTACTGCATGCCTATGGCACGGTGAAGGCGGCGGTGACGGGCAAGTCACCCCAGGGCGGCGAGAACGAGCGGGTGACCTTCAACTAAGGCGGTCACCGCTCTCGGTTGTGTCGGCAGGCTTGGTCGGGGAATACCCGGTCAGGCCTGCTTCATTTCGATGAGGGACCGGCGGATCTTGCGGCCGCGGCGGATACGGTCCTCGATGAAGCCGGCCTCGCCCCAGCGGATGGCGCGGCCGAAAGCCTGGGCGTCCTCCGTCAGGCGGGCGAGCATTTCCAGCACCGCCTCGCGGTTGTTCAGGAAGATGTCGCGCCACATGTCCACATCGCTGGCGGCGATGCGGGTGAAGTCGCGGAAGCCGGAGGCGGCGAAGCGGAGCACGGCCTCCCGTGTCTCCTGGGCCAGGTCGTCCGCCGTGCCGCAAATGGTGAAGGCGATCAGGTGCGGCAGGTGGGAGACGACGGCCACGACCTTGTCATGGGTCGCGGCGTCCATGGTCTCGATCATCGAGCCCGCGCGTTCCCAGAGGGCACGGATCTTCGCGACTGCTTCCGGGTCGCTGCCCGGGGGCGGGGTGATGATGCACCAGCGGCCCTTGAACAGCTCCGCGAAGCCGGCATCGGGGCCGGAGTGCTCGGTGCCGGCCATGGGATGGGCGGGGACGAGGTGGACACCCTCGGGCAGCAGGGGCGTGAGGTCCCGCAGCACGCTGCCCTTGGTGGAGCCGACATCGCTGAGGATGCAGCCGGGGGCGAGATGCGGGGCGATCTGCGCCATCACGCCGGCATAGGCGCCGACGGGGACGCAGAGGATCACGGCGTCGCAGCCCTCGACGGCCCTGGCCGCGTCGGGTTCGACAATATCGGCGATGCCGAGTTCGCGCACCCGGTCCAGCGTAGCCGCGTGGCGGGCATTGGCCACGAGGGTGCGGGCGATGTCGCCGCGCTCCCGGGCCACGCGCAGGATCGAGGAGCCGACGAGGCCCGGGCCGATGATGCAGAGGCGGTTGAAGAGCGGTGCCTCAGCCATGTCGGAACTCTGCCAGGGCGTCGAGGACCATCTGGCATTCCTCGGCCGTGCCGATGGTGATGCGCAGGCAGGTGGGCAGGCCATAGGCGACCACGCCGCGCACGATCAGGCCGCGGGAGCGGAGATGCGCGTCGGCGGCCTTGGAGGCCTCGGCGCTGCCGAAATCGACGAGCAGGAAGTTGGTGTGGCTCGGATAGACCTTGAGGCCGAGCTTGGTCAGCCCCTCCGTCATCTTCCGCACCCACTCCGTGTTGTGGGCGACGCTCTTCTGGACCCAGTTGGGTTCGGACAGGGCGGCGATGCCGGCGGCCTGGGCGGTGAGGGAGACGTTGAAGGGGCTGCGGACGCGGTTCAGCACGTCCACGATGGCCGGCGGGGCATAGAGCCAGCCGAGGCGCATGCCGCCCAGGCCCCAGACCTTGGAGAAGGTGCGGGTCATCACCGTGTTGGTGCCGGCATCCACCAGGGCTTGGCCGGGGTCATAGTCCTTGTCCTCGACATATTCGGCATAGGCGCTGTCGAGGATGAGGAGGATGTCCTCGCGCAGGCCGGCGCGGAGGCGGTTCACCTCGCTCTGCGGCAGCAGGGCGCCGGTGGGATTGTTGGGGTTGGCCAGGATCACGAGGCGCGTGCGCGGGCCGCAGGCGGCGATGATGCCGTCGATATCGGCCTGGAGGTTCCTCTCCGGCACCTTGATGATGTTGCAGCCGGCCCAGCGGCCGGTGATCTCGTACATCAGGAAGCCATGGGCGGACATGACCAGCTCCGTCCCCTCGCCGCCATAGGCGAGGATCAGGAGGGCCAGCAGCTCATCGGAGCCGTTGCCGACGACGAGGCGCTCGGGGTCCAGGCCGTGATGCTTGCCGATGGCCTCACGCAGGGCGGTGGCGCCGCCGTCGGGGTAGCGGTTCGCCTCTTTCGCTGCCTCGGCGATGGCGGCCACGGCGGCGGGGGGCGGGCCGAAGGGACCCTCGTTGGAGGAGAGCTTCACGATCCGGTTCACGCCCGGAACCTTCGATTCGCCGCCCACATAGGGCTCGACCGAGAGGATGGAGGGGCGGGGCATCACGGGCATGGCGGTCGTCCTTCGGGGGATGGACCCCGGTAGCGGGTCAGGCGGGTTCGGAAGAGGCTTCGTCGGGCTCGGGCTCGGCATAGCCGCCAATGGGGGCGGGACGGAGCGAGGCCAGGGCAGCGAGGCGGGGATCGGCGGGGGCAACCAGCCCTTCCACCTCCGCCAGGGCGCGCAGCCCGTCGGCGGCGAGGATGAGGCGGAGCGGCTTCAGCCCGGCGGCGGTCAGGGTCGCGACCAGGGCGTCGCGCGATGTGTTCGGCGCGCGCTCCAACCGGATCAGGCCGCGGTCGCGCGGGGTGGCGTCGGTGCCGAAGGGGGCCAGGACCAGGGCGCTGGGCAGAAGCTGGCCAGGCTGCATGAGGAAGGGCAGGGCGGCCACGACCTGCAGGCGGGGGGAATCGAGACTGATCCACCAGGCGGCCTCGGGCGGCTCCCCATCCGCGGGCGAGGGAAGGATGGCGACCGGGGCTTCCCCGGCCGAAAGGGCGGCCAGGGCTCGGGAAGGGGTGGCATGGGTGCGGAGCGGCGTGTCCAGCCCGAAATGGCCGCGCGACAGCGTTTCGCAGCCCGCTACGGTGGCGACCGTGAAGGCGGATTGCAGGCGGAGGGAGGAGCCGATCACCTCCCGCCACAGGCGAACGACGGTGGCGCGCGTCATCGGGCCACGATGGCGGGCGAGGAGGCGGCGCAGGATCATCGCCTCCCGCCCCGGGCGGAAGCTGGCGCCGCCGGCCTTCATGCCCTGGGCCGTGAGCTGGGCGGATAGGGCGGAGCGCCGCATCAGCAGGTCGTGCAAGGCGTCGTCGATCGCATCGAACTCGGCACGCGCGGCGGCGAGGGCGGTGGGCTGAATGACGGCGGTGTCGGTAAGGGCGGGATCGGACATGGAACCAGGCCAGGGGGGTCTGGCGGGTCTAGCGCCCCCACGGCGGAGCGCCAAGGCGGGGCGGAGCCTGATCGCCGGCGGCGCGGGCCTTGGGGCTGGCGAGCCGGGAGCGCCCGCACGGCCCGTGCTGTCAGTGCCTGTTTGAGAATGCGGTTCTGGGCTGGGTTGGTCGGGCCTGGATGGCCACATAGGTGGAATGTGGACCAAGGAGCACCGTGCGCGGCAACTCGCCTTTGAGCAACGCCGCCGCTACCCGACTGACCTGACGGACGCCGAGTGGGAGCGGATCAAGCCGCTGCTGCCCAAGCCCGCCCGGCGCGGCAGGCGGCCGAAGGTAGACCTGCGCGAGATCCTGAACGCGATCCGCTACATGGCCCGCTCGGGCGGCGGCTGGCGCATGCTGCCCATCCACTTCGGGCCGTGGGAAACCGTATACTGGTGGTTCCGGCGCCTTGTGCGCCGCCTGCTGTTCCGGACCGTCCACGACGTCATGCTGATGCTGGATCGCGAGCAACAGGGGCGTGAGGCCAGCCCGAGCGCGGGCGTGCTGGACAGCCAGACCGCCAAGGCGCCGCACGCGCCCGGTGGCGGCGGGTATGACGCAGCCAAGCGGACCAAGGGGCGCAAGCGCCACGTGGCCGTAGACACCGACGGACGCCTGCTCATGGTCAACCTGACCACCGCCGACGTGCAGGATGCGGCTGGGGCGGAGGAGATCGTCCGTGGCGTCCGCAAGCGTTGGCCGTGGCTGAAGCACCTGTTCGCCGACGGTGCCTACGACCGGGGCAGGCTGGCGAGCCTGGCCGCCTACAAGGACTTCACCCTGGAGGTCGTGCGCAAGCTGCCGGACCAGACGGGCTTCCAGGTGCTGCCGCGGCGCTGGGTGGTGGAACGCTCGTTCGGCTGGATGACACGATGGCGCAGGCTGGTGCGCGACTACGAGGTGCGCCTGGACGTGTCCGACGCCATGATCCACCTCAGCATGGGCGCGCTCCTGCTCCGGCGCGTCGCTCACCCCAACCCCTAGCCATTCTCAAACGGGCACTCAGTTCAGCCGCGTTACGGTCTGATGTCGCTTTCCGGGGTGGAGAACATCTGAAACATCCATCACAAATAAATGGGGTCGCAAAAAAGACGTGCATTCGGATGTCAATGCGCGCATAAAGACGTCGTCAGGTTCGTTGGTTCGGTTTGCTTCCGCTGTCCATGTCATGTGGGCGCCGGGTTTGGTTCCGTCTCAAGAGAAAATGATTCGCGGGGCAATGTCGCCCAGCGGTCTTCCGTTTTGATCGGAATCTCATCATGGCTACAGGTACTGTTAAGTGGTTCAACGCGACCAAGGGTTATGGCTTCATCCAGCCGGATGACGGCTCCAAGGATGTGTTCCTGCACATCTCCGACGTGCAGCGCTCTGGTCTCCAGGAGCCGCGCGAGGGTGACAAGCTCGAATACGACGTGCTTCAGGGCCAGCAGGGCAAGGCCTCTGCCGGCAACCTGCGCCAGGCCTGAGGGCCCGGGCGGCGGTTTCCGCCGCTTAAGGATTGCTGTTCCGGCGTAAGCGCCGGAACGGGCTTTGGGCCCCGGTCGGAGAAATCCGGCCGGGGTCTTTTGCATTCGGCTGCTGCCATCGGAATGACTGGACGGTGTGCGGCTTTAGCGAGTTGGGGGAAGCAAGCAGCCGCGCCTTGCCGCCCCGGCACGGGGCTCCTAATCCTCCCGCCCATGAACGCGATCATTTCCTTGCCGGATGTCGATCATCAGCGGGTCGTCTTTCCGGACGGGCTGATGCTGGACTGTGGGGTGAGGATCGCGCCGCTGACGGTGGCGTACCGGACCTATGGGACACTGGACACGGCCCGGAGCAATGCCGTGCTGGTCTGCCACGCACTGACTGGCGACCAGTATGTGGCCGAGACGCAGCCGGTGACGGGCAAGCCGGGCTGGTGGGAGAAGGTCGTCGGGCCGGGCCTGCCGATCGATACGGACCGCTTCTTTGTCATCTGCGCGAATGTGCTGGGGGGCTGCATGGGCAGCACCGGGCCGCGTGAGGAGATGACGGATGCAGAGGGGCGCGGGCTGGGGCGGCCCTGGGGGATCGATTTTCCCTCCGTGACCATCCGCGACATGGTGCGGGCGCAGAAGCGGCTGGTGGAGCATTTCGGGATCGAGCGGCTGCTGGCCGTGGTCGGCGGCTCGATGGGCGGGATGCAGGCGCTGCAATGGGCGGCGACCTATCCGGAGAGCGTTTTCGCCTGCGCGCCGATCGCCACGGCGGCCCATCACTCCGCGCAGAATATCGCGTTCCATGAGGTGGGGCGCGCAGCGGTCCATGCGGACCCGGATTTCTGTGGCGGCGCCTATTGGCGGGAGGGGCGGATCCCAGCGCAGGGCCTCTCCGTGGCGCGGATGGTGGCGCACATCACCTATCTCTCGGAGAGCGCGCTGACGCGGAAATTCGGGCGTCGGCTGCAGGGGGCGAAGGCGCTGACCTTCCTGGAGGATGTCTTCGCGGTGGAGAGCTATCTGCGCCACCAGGGCAGCACCTTCATCCGGCGTTTCGACGCGAATTCCTACCTGACCATCACGCGCGCCATGGATTACTTCGACCTGGCGGCGGATTGCGGCGGGGATCTCTCGGCGGCGTTCAAGGGCACGAAGACGCGGTTCTTCGTGGCGTCCTTCTCCTCGGACTGGCTGTTTCCGACGGCGGAGAGCCGGGCGATCACACGGGCGCTGAACAAGGCAGCCGCGCGGGTAGCCTTCATCGAGCTCGAATCCGACAAGGGGCATGACGCCTTCCTGCTGGACGAGCCGGAGTTCCATGCGGCGCTGGGCGGGTTCCTGAGCGGGGCCGCCGAGGCGGTGGGGGTTTAGGGATGGGAATGCGACCGAAAGAGCCCATCCGCTATGTCGCGAAGAACATGCGGGTGGATCTGCGGCTGATCGCGGAGATGATCCCGCAAGGTTCGAAGGTGCTGGACATCGGCTGCGGCGACGGCGCGCTGATCGAGTACCTGACGCGCGAGAAGGGCGCGGACGCGCGCGGCATCGAGATCGACATGGCGGAGGCAACGCGCGCCGTCGCGGCGGGGCTGGCCGTGATCCATGGCGACGCGGATGCGGACCTGGCGCATTACCCGGACGGCGCCTTCGACTATGTCGTGCTGTCCCGCACCTTGCAGGCGGTGGAGAAGCCGCGGGAGGTGCTGCGGCAGATGCTGCGCATCGGCACCCATGCGATCGTCTCCTTCCCGAATTTCGGGCACTGGCAGATGCGCTGGCGCCTGGTTTCGACGGGGCGGATGCCGGACACGGAAATCTGGAACCGGCCCTGGTACGAGACGCCGAACATCCATCCCTGCACGATGCTCGACTTCGTGGAGTTGTGCGAACAGGATGGCTATGCGGTGGAGGAGTGGCTGGCAGCAGACGAGCATGGGCTGCGGGCACCGTGGCGGCGCAGCTTGCGGCTGGCGAATCTGTTCGGCGAACAGGCGCTGTTCCTGCTGAGCCGAAAGCCGGCACATGGCCGGAATCCAGCATCCCATATGGGCGATCAGCCTTTAAAATCAGTGGGGTAAGACCCATATGGGATGCATGCGCCAGACCCCCGCGGGGCTCCGCGCCGATGCGTCCCCGCCTCTCTCTCCAAACCTTCGCCGCCGTGTCGCCCGCCTGTCACGGGCAGTGCAGGACAGGCGCGCGCTCGAGCTGCTCTATGGCGGCGCGTGGCGTGTCGTGCATCCGCATGCGATCGGGCGGATGGGCACCGGCCGCGTCGGGCTGCTGACCTGGCAGACCGCCGGGCTGGCGCGCGGGCCGGATGATCCGGGGGAGGGCTGGCGAATGTTCGATGTCGCCCGGATCGGGGGATTTCGGACACTGCAGGCGCATTTCGCGCCACGGCCGCGCGGCGGGCGGGCCTGGACGCCCGGGATTGACGCGCCGATGGCCGAGGTGCCGTCTCGGGCCGAGGCGTTGGCGGAGCTGGCGGTTCCGGCCTGAGCCACATTCCCCGGCATTGCGCGCCTGTGATGGCAGGCCGTCCAAACTTGAAGAAAAGATGAAGGAGCCAGGGAGAATTCCTTCTTCCCGGCTTTTTTGTTTCAGCTGCCCGGAAGATGCGCGCGGATCATGGCCAGCTTCTCCGGGTTGCGGACGATGTAGATGGCCGTGATCCGGCCGTCCTGAACCTCCAGGGCGGTGGTCTGTGGCAATCCATCGGGTTCCAGGGTGACATAGCCGGGCAGGGTGTTGATCCGGCCGAGATGCAGCAGCGGGGCGGGGGCAGCGCGCTTGCGGGCGAGCCCGGCGAAGAAACGGCCCACCTTTTCGGCGCCAAGAATGGGGTTGAGGGCGGCCGGGCGGATGCCGCCGCCATCCGTGTGCAGCACCACGTCGCGTGCCAGCAGGTCGCGGAGCGCGGCCTCATCGCCGTTGCGGGAGGCGGCGAGGAAGGCGCGGGCGATCCGCCGGGCTTCTTCCTCGGCCACGGGGCGGCGTGGGGCGGCCTCGTTCAGGTGCTGGCGGGCACGGGCGGCGAGCTGCCTGCAGGCGGGTTCACTGCGGCCAAGCAGGGTGGCGATCTCCGCGAAGGGGGTTTCGAACAGGTCGTGTAAGATGAAGACCGCGCGCTCGGCCGGGGAGAGGCGCTGAAGGGTGAGCAGGAAGGCGACGGAGAGATCCTGGGCGCGCTCATGGGCGGCCTGTTGTGGCGGGGCCACGTCATCCAGCACGGGTTCGGGGAGCCAAGGGCCAACATAGTGTTCCCGCCGGTGCCGGGCGGATTTGAGGTGGTCCAGGCTGAGGCGGGCGGTGGTCTTCAGGAGCCAGGCGCGGGGGATCTCGATCTGGCTGCGATCGGCGGCGTTCCAGCGGAGGAAGGCGTCCTGGACGATATCCTCAGCGGTCGCGAAGGAGCCGGTCATGCGATAGGCGAGCCCGATCAGCTCCGCCCGCAATGCGGTGAAGTGCTCGGCCGGATCGGGCTCGCCCGGCATGGTCAGGCGGCCGCAGCGGCAGCCGGGGCCTGGCCGGGGACGCTGCGGAAGCCGATGGCCAGGCGGTTCCAGGCATTGATCGTAGTGATCAACAAGGTGAGCTGCACGATTTCTTCCTCAGTGAAGTGCGGCTTCAGGGCTTCGTAATCGTCATCCGGGGCGTGGGTCTGGGAGACGAGGGTGAGGGCTTCGGTCCAGGCCAGGGCGGCACGCTCGCGCGGGGTGTAGTGCGGGGCCTCGCGCCAGGCATCCAGCAGGAAGAGGCGGGCCGGGGTCTCGCCGGCCTTGAGGGCATCGCGCGTGTGCATCTCGATGCAGAAGGCGCAGCCATTGATCTGGGAAGCGCGGGTCTTCACCAACGCGATCAAGCTGTGCTCCAGGCCGCTGGTGGCGATGGCGCGCTCCAGGGCGGTCATGGCCTGCATCAGCTTGGGCGCTACGGCGAAGTAGTTCAGGCGGGGCGTCATGGCGACCATCCTTGCATGGGGTTGTCAGCCACAGGACGAGGCGGAGGCGCCGGATGTGACGCTGGGTGTGACATGGGGCGTGAATTTTTTCGGACGGAACCTGTCCGGTGCGGGGTCGCGGCGTGGCGCTGACAGGGGCGGGGGCGCGCGCTAGCCTGGGGTGGGCCTCGGGGGAGGCTTGAGGGGGATTTCGAGCGTGTCCGGGTTCATCCTGCGGCTGGCGCTGCTGGCGCTGGTGGGTGGGGCCTTGTCGGCCTGTGGTTCGACGCGTGGGCCGATCGCGGCTGGCTATGGTTACGAGGCCAGCAATGGCTACCAATCCTGCGTGCCTTATGCGCGCGCACGGTCGGGGATCGATCTGCGTGGGGATGGCTGGCAGTGGTGGGACGCGGCGCTGGGCCGGTATGATCGCGACCAGAGGCCGCGGCCGGGATCGGTGCTGGTGCTCCAGCGGACCTCCCGACTGCGGGACGGGCATGTGGCGGTGGTGGCCCGGGTGCTTGGGCCGCGCGAGATCCGCGTGGATCATGCGAACTGGGCCTCGGGCGGGCTGAAGGGCCGGGTGGCGCGGGACCAAGCGGTGATCGATGTGTCCGAGCGCAATGACTGGTCGGCGGTGCGGGTATGGTACCCGCCGGCGGGGGTGGTCGGGAGCACGGTCTTCCCGGCCTATGGGTTCATTCACCCGACCCGGCGCTGGGCGGCGGTGGAATGATCCGGGAATGGGTGACGGAACCGTCATCCGCCCATTGCGTCCGGGCCCGGCATGGCCCATGTCCTCTATGAGATTTCCACGGGGATGGCGTGGGCCGGTTTACCCCCGGAAGGCGCCGCCCTAGTCTCCACCAGGGAAGGTGGCGAAGGCTGCAAGCCCGCCAAACCGCGCAAGGATTACGGGGCGTCACATGGGTTCGTTCAGCATTTGGCACTGGCTCGTCGTGCTGCTGGTCGTGCTGCTGCTCTTCGGCAGCGGCAAGATCAGCGGGCTGATGGGCGACCTCGCCACGGGCATCAAGTCCTTCAAGAAGAACATCAAGGAGGATGAGCCCGACGCCTCCATGGCGGAAACCACCACCACGCCGGCCGGCAACCTGCCCCCGCCGGGCGTCCAGGCTTCGGCCGATCCGAACCGCACCGTGGTGCGTCAGCCGCCCGGGCCGGTCTGACCCCAGCCCTTATGGCCTGATGGCGCGCCGGTCCCCCAAGGGCCGGCGCGCTTCGTTTGCGGACAGGTTACGGATTTATGGCTGATCGCATTCCCGAGGCGCCCATCCCCGATTACGCGGTGCGGGCGATCGTCGAGGCCGGGCGCCGGATGGCGGAGCGGAACTGGGTGCCGGCGACGGCGGGCAATATCTCCGTCCGGCTGCCGGGCGGGCGCGTGGCGATCACCCGCTCTGGATTCCACAAGGCGCATCTGGACGGAAGTGCCGTGATGGCGGTCGATCTGGAAGGGCGGCCGGAGAATCCGGCCCTGCGGCCTTCCGCCGAGACGGGGCTGCATTGCGGGGCCTATCGCGCCTTTCCCGAGGTGGGGGCGGTGGTGCACGGACATTCCATCGCCAACACCGTGCTGTCCCGCCGGGCCGGGGATTCGATCCGGCTGGAGGGCTATGAGCTGCTGAAGGCCTTTCCCGGCCTGGCCACGCATGAGGCGGTGGTCGAACTGCCGGTGCTGGACAACGACCAGGACATCGCCCGTCTGCAACGGGCCGTGGAGGCGCGCTGGGCGGGCATGGCGGCCCCGATCCTTCCTGGGTATTTGATCCGCGGCCATGGCGTCTATGTATGGGGGCCCGACATGGACGCCGCGCTGGCGCGCCTGGAAGGGCTCGAATTCATGCTGGCCTGCGAGATGGCCACGCTTTCCATGGGAGGTTCTGTGCCATGAGCCGCCTCGTCGTTCATGATGCCAACACCAAGGCCGTTCTCCTGGACACGCAGGAGGCGGAGGAGATCGCCAAGACCCTGGCCGGGATTGGCGTGCGCTTCGAGCGCTGGGAGGTGGCCGACCTGCCCGAGGGTGCCGATGCCGAGACGGTGCTGGCCGCTTACAAGCCGCGGCTGGACGCCTTCATGGGCGAGACCGGGGCGGGCACGGCCGATGTGATCCGGCTGACCGCCGACCACCCCCAGGCCGATGCGTTGCGGACGAAGTTCCTGGCCGAGCACCGCCACACGGAGGACGAGGTCCGTTTCTTCCACGAGGGATCGGGCAATTTCATCCTGCATGTGGATGGCAAGGTCTATGACGCCCATTGCGTACGGGGCGATCTGATCTCGGTGCCCGCGAACACGCAGCACTGGTTCGATGCGGGCGTGAAGCCGAATGTGACGGCGCTGCGCATCTTCACGGATACCACGGGCTGGACCCCGCATTACACGGGCACCGACATGTCGGAGCGCTTCCCGGCCAGAGTGGCGTGACTCCGCCCGCGCCTGCCATCCGCGCGGTCGTCTGCGACATCGAGGGTACGACCAGCGCGATCGCCTTCGTGAAGGAGACATTGTTCCCCTTCGCGGAGGGTGCGCTGGACGGGTTCCTGCGCGAGCACGGCACCGGGCCCGAGGTGGCGGCGATCCTGGATGAGGTGCGTGCGCTGGCTCCGCAGGAGGAGCCAGCCGACGCCCTGCGCCGCTGGATGGCGCGGGACGAGAAAGTGACGCCGCTGAAGGCGCTTCAGGGAATGATCTGGCGGCAGGGCTTTGAATCCGGGGCGCTGCACGGGCATCTCTGGCCGGATGTGGCCCCCTGCCTGCGGGCCTGGGCGGCGGCAGGGGTGAAGCTGCGGATCTACTCCTCTGGTTCCGTGGAGGCGCAGAAGCTGCTTTTCGGGCACTCCGAGGCGGGAGACCTGACGCCAATCCTGTCGGGCTTCGACGATACCCGCACCGGGCCGAAGCGTGAGGCGGATTCCTATCGCGCCATTGCAGCCTCGGCAGGGTTCGAGCCGAGGGAGATGCTGTTCCTCTCCGATGTGGCGGAGGAACTGGATGCGGCGGCCGCGGCGGGCATGCAGGTTTGCCAGCTCGTGCGCGCGGCCGATGGCACAGTGGCGAGCGGGCGGCACCCGGCTTGTGCCACCTTCCCCGAAGTGGCGGCGCGCTTCGGCCTGCCCGCGCCTGATAAGCCCCCGAGTACCACCTGAGACAGGGTCTGCCGCCCTGTCATCCCGCCGCGCTGGCGAGGTGCCGCGCGCGGGGCTAGAGCGTGATCGCCAGGGGCTCCCGAATCGGCCCGGGCCTGGATCGTGCGTTCAACAGAGATGAACTGGCCCCTTGCCCGGCGGCCGGGAGACTTCGCCGATGATGACCACCTACGCCCTTCGTGACGGCGCTTGCGCCGTGCATGGCGGCCTGGATACGGCCGAATCCATCGCGGCCGCGACCTGGATCGACCTGCTGAACCCGACGCCCGAGGAGGAGCGCGCGGTGCAGCAGGCGCTGCATGTCGAGGTGCCAACGCGCGAGGAGATGCAGGAGATCGAGAGCTCCTCCCGGCTCTATAAGGAAGGGGAGGTGCTGTTCCTCACGGCCGCCTTTCTGTACGGCGCCGAGGAGGGAGAATTCGGGTCCACGCCGATCACCTTCGTGCTGGCGCCGACCGCGTTGATCACGGTGCGCTATGCGACGCCCAAGGCCTTTTCCGTGTTCGCCGTGCGGGCGCAGCGCCAGGCGGCGCCGATCCTGCGCACGCCGGATGGCGTGATGCTGCATCTGTTTGAGCAGATCGTGGACCGGCTGGCCGATATCCTGGAGCGGACGGCGAGCGAGATGGACCGGGCGAGCCAGACCACTTTCCGCAACGCGCGCAACCTGCATGTGAAGGCGAACAAGCGCGACGTGGACCTGCGCCAGGCGCTGCTGACACTGGGCCAGGTGGGCGATGTGACGACGCGCGCGAGCGACACGCTGCTGGGGCTGACGCGCATCCTGACCTTCGTGGGCGCGGAGAAGGCGAATGCCGTGCGCAAGGAGAACCAGGCGATGATCAAGACGCTGGTTCGGGACGTGCGTTCGCTTGTTGAGTATGCGAACACCATGAACAACAAGGCGCAGTTCCTGCTGGATGCCGTGCTGGGCATTATCAGCATGGACCAGAACGGGATCATCAAGACCTTCACGGTCGCGTCCGTCGCGCTGATGCCGCCGACATTGGTGGCGAGCATCTACGGCATGAATTTCCAGCACATGCCGGAGCTGGGCTGGGAGCTGGGCTATCCCTGGGCGCTGCTGCTGATGGTGGCGAGCGCGCTGCTGCCGATCTGGTATTTCAAGCGCAAGGGCTGGCTGTAGGAACGGGCCCCCCCGGGCCGGCCCTGGCGCGGCAGGGGTGATGCCGGATCGGCAGCGCCTCGGCCGAAATTCTCTTCTTTTGCGAGCGGCCCGGCGGGGCTTGGATGGGCCTTTGCTGGAGAGGGCGCCATGTCCATCCCAATATATACCGCCGAGGCCGGGCCGGCGCCGGCCGGCCGCCCCGTCGTTGCTGAGATGGCGGAGGTGCTGGCGCACCATCAGGTGAATGCCGAGTACCGCCATCTCGTCCTGCGCTGCGGGCCTCAGACCAGTTTTGCGGCACCAGGCCAATTCTTTCAGCTGCTCTGCCCGGCACCGCCGGGGGAGGCGCCTTTCCTGCGGCGGCCGATGAGCCTCTATGGCGCCGATCCGGCGGCGGGGACGGTGGAGTTCCTCTACAAGGTCACGGGGGCGGGGACGCGCGGGCTCGCGACGCTCTCACCAGGCGATCAGCTCGACATCATGGGGCCGCTGGGCCGGGGCTTCACGCTGGCGCCGGCCTGGCGGCATGTTGTCGCGGTGGGTCGGGGCGCGGGGCTGGCCACGCTGGCGCCGCTGGCCCAGGCGGCGCGGGCACGGGGCATTGGCGTGACGGCGCTGCTGAGCGCGCGGCGGCCGGATCTGATGGTGTCGGACGCGCTGTTCCAGCGCCAGGGCGCGCGCGTGCTGACCGTGACGGACCTGGAGGGAACGAGCGGGCCGGCCCATGTGGAGCGGCTGCTCCGCGGGCTGATCGCCGAGGGACGCTGCGATGCGTTCTTCACCTGCGGCTCCGCCCGGCTGCTGCGGGTGCAGCAGAAGCTGGCGCGGGAATTCGGCCTGCCCGGGCAGGTGGCGCTGGAGCAACAGATGGCCTGTGGGCTGGGCATGTGTTTCTGCTGCGTGCGCGACTTCCATTCGGAGGAGGGCATCGTCCACAAGCGGGTGTGCTGGGACGGGCCGGTCTTCGATCTTCTGGAGGCGGTGGCATGACGGACATGTCCGTGCAGGTCGGCGGGCTGACCCTGGCCAACCCGGTGATGCCGGCTTCGGGCACCTTCGCCGAAGGGCTGGCGCAGGCGGCGGACCTGAACGCGCTGGGCGCGCTGGTGACCAAGACGATCACGCGGGAACTGCGGGCGGGGAACCCGCTGCCGCGCGTGGCGGAGACGGCGGGCGGGATGCTGAATGCGATCGGCATTCCCTCCAAGGGCGTGCCCTATTTCCTGGAGCACACGCTGCCGGCGATGCGGGCTTTCTCGCCGCCGCTGGTGGTCAGCATTTCCGCGCCGACGGTAGAGGGTTTCGCGAGCCTCGCGGCGGAGATCTCCGTGCCGGGGGTGGCGGCGATCGAGGCCAATATTTCCTGTCCCAACATTGAGGAGGATGGGCGCGCCTTTGCCATGCGGGCCGAGTCCACGGCGGCGGTGATGCGGCGGCTGCGGGAGGCGACGCGCCTTCCACTCTGGGCGAAGCTGACGCCGAACACCGGGGATGTGGCGGAGGTGGCGCGGGCGGCCGAGGCGGAAGGGGCGGATGCGCTGGTGGTGGCGAATACCATCCTGGCCATGTCGGTGGACCTGGCCACCTTCAAGCCGCGGCTGGGCAATGTGATGGGCGGGCTGTCTGGTCCGGCGATCAAGCCGATTGTGCTGCGACAGGTCTATCAATGCGCGCGGGCCGTGCGGATCCCGGTGATCGGCTGCGGCGGGATTTCCACGGCGGAGGATGCGGCGGAATACATGATCGCCGGCGCCGCGGCCGTGCAGGTGGGCACGGCCACCTTCCTGAATCCCGGCGCGATGCAGGCGGTGATCGAGGGGCTGGACCGCTTCTGCGCGGCGCGGGGGATCGCGCGCGTGGCCGAGCTGACCAGCGCGATCAACCGTGAGGAAACGGACGAGGCGGAGTTGGAATGGACGGAGCCCTCCCCATGAGCGCGGTGCTGGAAATCGCGCCGGAACGGGCCATGGCGGAGCGGCTTTTCGCGCGGCTGGCCGAGGCGACAGGGGATGGTGTCGGCATCACGCGGGAGAGCTATGGGCCCGGGGAGTCGCTGGCCCTGGATATCGTCGAGGCGGAGGCGCGGGCGCAGGGGCTGGAAACCTGCCGGGATGCGGGCGCCAATCTGGTTGTCACACTGCCGGGGCGTGATCCGTCCCTGCCGGTCATCGCCTGCGGGTCGCATCTGGATTCCGTGCCGCAAGGCGGGAATTTCGACGGCGCGGCGGGGGTGATTGGCGGGCTGATGGCGCTGGCCCGGCTGCAGGCGGAAGGCTTCGTGCCCGAGCGCGGCATCACGCTGATGGCGCTGCGCGGGGAGGAGAGCGCCTGGTTCGGGCGCGCCTATATGGGATCGGCCGCGCTGTTCGGGCGGCTTTCGCCGGAAGATCTGGCGACGCCCCATGTGGTGACGGGACGGCCGCTGATCGACTGCATGCGCGATGCCGGGGTGGATGCGGATCGGGTGGCGCGCGGGGAGAAGCTGCTGGACCCGAAGAGCATCGCCGCCTGGCTGGAGATCCATATCGAGCAGGGGCCGGTGCTGGTGGCGCGGAACCTGCCGGTGGCGATCGTGACGGGCATTCGCGGCAACATCCGGCATCGTTCCGTGGAGTGCATCGGGGAGGCCGGGCATTCCGGCACCATCCCGCGCTGGCTGCGGCGGGATGCGGTGTTCGCGACGGCAGAGCTGATCACCCGGCTGGACCGGCACTGGCGCACCCTGCTGGAGCGCGGGCGGGATCTGGTGGTGACCTCCGGCGTGATCGGCACCGATCCGGCGGAGCATGCGCTGGCGCGGATTCCCGGGCGGCTGCGCTTTTCCATGGAGGCGCGAAGCCAGAGTGTCGAGACGCTGGAGGCCTTCTATGACCTCTTCCTCTCGGAATGCGCGGGGATCGGGGAAGAGCGGGGAGTGGAATTCCGCCTGGATCGCCGGCTTGATTCCGCGCCCGCACGGATGGATGAAGGATTGATCGAGCGACTCCGCGCCGGGCTGCGCGCGATGGGCCAGCCGGACGAGCCGATCCCAAGCGGGGCGGGACATGATGCGGCGGTCTTCGCGCAGGCGGGCATCCCCAGCGCGATGATCTTCATCCGCAACCAGCATGGCTCCCACAACCCGCGGGAGGCGATGGAGATGGAGGATTTCCTGATCGGCGCCGAGCTTCTCTATCGCACCCTGCGCGAGGCCGCGGCATGACGGGATCGGGCGATGCCATGGCGCGGCTTCTGCTGGAGGCAGGCGCCGTGCAGGTGAGCGACGAGCAACCCTTCATCCTGGCTGCGGGATGGGCGAGCCCAACCTATGTCGATTGCCGCCTGCTGATCGGGGAGCCGCGGCTGCGACGCGCGGCGACCGACCTGGCGGCGGCAGCGATTCGTGGGGCGCTGGGCCCGGCCATGCCGGACGCCGTCGCGGGGGCTGAGACCGCCGGGATACCCTGGGCCGCCTGGCTGGCCGAGGCGCTGGACCTGCCGCTGCGCTATGTGCGCAAGCGCCCACTGGGCATCGGCCGCAACGCCCAGGTGGAGGGCGGGCCGGTGGATGGCCTTCGCGTGCTGCTGGTGGACGACCTGATGACGGATGGCAGCAGCAAGGTTGCCTTCACGCGGGGGCTGCGGGCGGCGGGGGCGCAGGTCACCCACGGCCTCTGCCTCTTCCATCACGGCACCTTCCCGGGCGGGGCTGAGCGGCTGGAGAAGCTCGGGCTGAGCCTGATCGCCCTGGCGAGCTGGCGCGACGTGCTGGCCGTGGAAGGCGGGCTGCCGCCCCGGGCCCGTGCAACTTTGGAGCGGTTCCTGGCTGATCCTATCGCCTGGTCCGCCGCCCATGGCGGGCGCGCGACCCTGGCCAAGCCGTTCTGAGAGCGTAGCAGGCGAAGCCGGCCGGAGAGGCCGCCTTCCTCTCTTTCATTTCAGGTTCGTTGCAGACAGGCTGCTTAGGTCGGCGCCAGCCCCGGGAAGATACTGACCAGGCAACAGGCGCCGGCGATCCGGATCACCGGCCCGCGCGTGGCACATGGCTTGCCCTGCAAGGGCCAACTTGCAGGAAGCCGTTCCGAATGCCTGAGCAGGACACGCCACTCGTCGCCGGCCTCTTCCATGTTGCCATCAAGACGAGCGACCTCGCGGCGACTCTCGCCTTCTACAAGGGAATCATGGGGCTGGCCGAGGCGCACCGGCCCGATTTCGGATATCCCGGCGCCTGGCTGGCCGTGCCGCTGCCCGGCGGGCCCGCGCTGATGCACATTTATGCTGGCGGGCCGGCACTTGGGCCGGAAGGCGTGGCGCCGCACGGCACCGCGGCCATCGACCATGTTTCGCTCGCTTGCCGGGGCTATCACGGCTTCATCGCGCGCTTCCGTGCGGCCGGGCTGGACTGGCGGGAGTTCCTGGTGCCCGGCACCACGCTCTGGCAGCTCTTCGTCTATGACCCGTCGGGCGTGCAGCTGGAGCTGACCTTCGACGGCTCCACTGAGGCCGGCCCGTCGCCCGACATGTCGAAGGGGCGGCGCTACATCGCCGGATCCTCCTTCTTCGATCCCGCCACCTATCCGAAGCTCTCGTGAGGTCCCTGCGCATGAACCGTCGCAGCCTGCTTGGCGCTGCGACCGCCACGCCGTTCCTCGCCCGCGGGGCGCTGGCGGCCGATCCGGTGAGGATCGCCGTGTTCATGGTCCGGAAAGTAGGGGCTGGGATGTAGTCCCGGGGAGGCCGTTGCCTCCCCGGCGCGGGACAAACGCTTCGCCTTTGCCCCAGGGGTTCGGAAGGCAAAGCCTCCCAGGGGCATCAGCCCCGCCCGTGGCAGTGCTTGTACTTCTTCCCGGATCCGCAGGGGCAGGGCGCGTTGCGGGGCGTGCGGTCCCAGGTGGAGGGATCACTCGGGTCGACGCCTTCGGCCACACGGTCCGTGGTGACCGGAGCAGCGGAGCCGTAGTCGCCCGCCGTGTCCAGGCCGACCAGCGGGCCGAGCAGCGGGTCACTGAACTCCGGCGAGGGATGGCTCATATCCGTGAAGCTGATGGGCTCCGGGTTCGGCAGAGGCTGGTCCGGGGCCAGGTTCACCTGCATGAGCCAGCGCGTCGTCTCTTCGCGGAGTTCACCGAGCATGGCGTTGAAGAGGTTGAAGGCCTCGGACTTGTACTCGTTCAGCGGATCCCTCTGGCCATAGGCGCGCAGCCCAATGCCCTGGCGCAGATGGTCGAGGGCAAGGAGGTGGTCCTTCCAGACCTTGTCGAAGACCATCAGGAGGATGGACTTCTCCACCTCGCGCATACGCTCGATGCCGATATTGGCGGCGCGGGCGGCATAGGAGGTCTCGGCCGCCTCCATGATGCGCTCGCGGATCTGGGTCTCGTCGATCCCCTCCTCGCGGCCCCATTCCACGATCGGCAGGTCGAGGCCGAGGATCTCCAGCACGCGGGACTGCAGCCCCTCCGTCTCCCACTGCTCGGGATAGGCATTCTCGGGAATGGCGGCGGCGACCATGTCCTCGATCATCTCGCGGCGCATCTCCGCGATGGTTTCCTGGACATCGGCGGCCTGCATGAACGACTTGCGCTGGGCATAGACCTCCTTGCGCTGGTCGTTCATCACGTCGTCGTATTTGAGCAGGTTCTTGCGCGTGTCGAAGTTGCGCGCCTCGACCTTCTTCTGCGCCTTTTCCAGGGCCTTATTGATCCAGGGGTGGATGATCGCCTCCCCCTCCTTCAGGCCCAGCTTCTCCAGCATCCCGCCCATGCGGTCGCTGCCGAAGATGCGCATCAGGTCGTCTTCCAGGGAGAGGAAGAAGCGGGAGGCACCCGGATCGCCCTGGCGGCCGGAGCGGCCACGGAGCTGGTTGTCGATGCGGCGGCTCTCATGCCGCTCCGTGCCGATGACGAAGAGGCCACCGGCCGCCTTCACCTTGGCCGCGCTCTCCTCCACCTCGCGCCGGATCTCGGCCAGCCGCGCCTCGAACTCGGGGCCGGCGGGCTCGCCGGGGAAGGTGGCGCGGGCAAGCATCTCGGCATTGCCGCCGAGTTTGATGTCGGTGCCGCGTCCCGCCATGTTGGTCGCGATCGTGACCGCGCCCGGGCGGCCAGCCTGGGAGATGATGGCCGCTTCCTGCTCGTGGTAGCGGGCGTTCAGCACCTGGTGGGGCACGCCCTTCTTCTTCAGCAGGTCGGAGATTAGTTCCGACTTCTCGATGCTGGTGGTGCCGACGAGGCAGGGCTGGCCGCGCTCGCGGCATTCCTGGATCAGGGCCGCGACCGCCTCGTACTTCTCCCGGGCGGTGCGGTAGACCTCGTCGTCCGAGTCGATGCGGGCGACGGGGAGGTTGGTCGGAATCCCCACCACCTCCAGCTTGTAGATCTCGGCGAACTCGTCGGCCTCGGTGGCTGCCGTGCCGGTCATGCCGGAGAGCTTGGGATAGAGGCGGAAGTAGTTCTGGAAGGTGATGGAGGCCAGCGTCTGGTTCTCGGGCTGGACCTCAACGCCCTCCTTTGCCTCCAGCGCCTGATGCAGGCCATCGGAGTAGCGGCGGCCTTCCATCATGCGGCCCGTGAACTCGTCGATGATGACGAGCTTGCCGTCGCGCGAGACGATGTAGTCCACGTCCCGCGTGAAAAGGGTGTGGGCGCGCAGGCTCTGGTTCACATGGTGGACCAGGGTGACGTTGTGGAAGTCGTAGAGGTCGCCTTCCTCGAGCATCCCGGCCGCGGTCAGGGCCTCGGCCACCGCCTCATTGCCGGCCTCGGTCAGGGAGACGGTCTTGTTCTTCTCGTCCTTCTCGTAATTCGCCGGATCCTTCGCGATCTCCCGCACCACGGCATTGACGCGGTTGTAGAGGTCGGAGGTGTCGTCGGTGGGGCCCGAGATGATGAGGGGGGTACGGGCTTCGTCGATCAGGATCGAGTCCACCTCGTCCACGATCGCGTAGTTGAAGGGGCGCTGGACCATCTCGGCCAGCGAGTACTTCATGTTGTCGCGCAGGTAGTCGAAGCCGAACTCGTTGTTCGTGCCATAGGTGATGTCGCAGGCATAGGCCTGGCGGCGCTGCTGGTCGGTCTTGCCATAGACAATCGTGTCGACCGTCAGGCCAAGCCAGTTGTAGAGGCGCCCCATCTCTTCGGCGTCACGCGTGGCCAGGTAGTCGTTCACCGTGACCAGATGCACGCCCTTGCCGGTCAGGCCATTCAGATAGGCGGGCAAGGTGGCGACCAGGGTCTTGCCCTCGCCGGTTTTCATCTCGGCAATTCGGCCCTCATGGAGCACCATGCCGCCGATCAGCTGTACGTCGAAATGGCGCATGCCCAGGACGCGCCTGGAGGCCTCCCGGCAGACGGCGAAGGCCTCCGGGAGGAGGGAGTCCAGGCTCTCTCCATTGGCGAGGCGCTGGCGGAACTCGGGGGTCTTGGCCTTCAGCGCCTCGTCGGAGAGGGCGGCCATCTGGGGTTCCAGCACGTTGATGGCCGGCACCCGCGCCCGGTACGCCTTCAGGGCGCGGTCGTTCGAGGTGCCGAGGAAGGCGCGGGCAAGGCGGGCGAACATCGGGTCGGGCGGTCTCCGGCGCAACGCAAAGGGGGCGGCCGCCAAGAGGCCGCGGCGCGGCCGGCAGGGAAGGGGGCCGCGCCGGGCCCTGCGTGCAGGGGGGAGAGATAGGGAAGGGGGGGCGGCCGGTCAACGAAGCTGGCCGGGCCCCGGGTCCTTCAGCCCAGCCTGCCCAGTTCCCGCAGCCGGCTGGCATAGGCCCGTCCAGCCTCCGCCAGTACCGGTTCCGGGGCATGGCGGGCTTCATAGGCCAGGAAGGGCTCCTGCCAGACCAGGTTACAGCGATGGGCTGTGGAATGGAGCGGGCGCAGCAACTCCGGCAGCGAAAACAGATTCGCGCCCTCTGGCGAATAGGCCGAGGGACGGTTCCCCGCCGTCGCTGCCACCATCATCGCCCGCCCGGCGATCAGCGTGCCCTCGGTCCGGGCATTCACATAGAACATCCGCGTGAGCACGAGGTCCTGCCACGCCTTCAGCAGGGGCGGGGTCGAATACCACTGCACCGGGAACTGTAGGACGATCCGCCGCGCCGCCAGCAGCCGTGCCACCTCCGCATCTCCGTCGATCCGCCCATCGGGGTAGAGCCCCTCCAGATGCGCCACCTCTACCCCCGGCAGGGCGGAGGCCGCCTCCAACAGCGCGCGGTTAGCGCGGGAGGCCGCGAAATCGGGGTGGGAAAGCAGGATCAGGATCTCGGTCATCACGGTGGCTCCGCCTGTTGCCCCTCCCCATTGGGCCAGCCCGGATTATGCTTCCAACGGATAATTCATATGCCACATGATCGGTGAAATGAATGATCTCCGGTCCGTTGACCTGAACCTCCTCGTCATTCTCGAAGCCTTGCTGGAGGAAGCGCATGTCACCCGCGCCGCCCGCCGCCTCGCTCTCTCTCAGCCCGCTACCTCCAATGCGCTGGACCGCCTCCGTCATCTCTTCCGCGACCCGCTGCTGGAGCGGGGGCGTGGTGGCATGCGCCTCACCCCGGCCGCGGAGGCGCTGCGCCCCAGGCTACGCGAGGCCCTGGCCTTCGTACGGACCGTGCTGGACCGCCCGCCGGCGGACCTCTCCACCCTCAGCCAGACCGTGCGTCTGCTGATGGCGGACGCGCCCGCGGCTGCCCTGGCCGTCGCCCTGCATGCCCGCATGGCCGCCACCGCGCCCGGCATCACCCTCGCCATCCTGCCCTGGGCCGGGGCGGATGATGCGTTGAGCCGCCTGACGCGCGGTGAGGCTGATCTTGTCGCCTCCGTCCTGCCGCCGCTTGAGCCGCCCCTGCGCCAGCGCGCCCTGCTGGAGGAGCGCTACCGCGTGGCCATGCGCCGGGGCCATCCGGCGGCGGAGGGCTTCGACCTGCCGCGCTGGCTCGCCTATCCACATATCGTCGTTTCCGGCCGCGGCCTCGCGGAGACTCCCCTGGATGCCGTGCTGGCCGCGCGCGGCCTGTCCCGTCGGGTGGGAATGGTCGTGCCCAGCTTCCTCATGGTCCCGCCCCTGCTCGCCGGTTCCGACATGATCGCCATGCTGCCCGGCCGCTGCGTGCCGGAGGATGCGGCGCTGGTGACCCGGGACCCGCCGCTACCCGTCGAGGGCTTCCGCCTCGACCTCGCCTGGCATGACCGGCGTGGCGGGGACCTGGCGGTGCAGCACGTCGCCGGCGCCATGCGAGAGTTGTTCGGCCCGGGTCAGAGGACGGAACAGGGCCCGGACGCCGCGTTGTGACGACTCCGGCCCGGCGGTCCAGCTTGTAGGGGCGCGACCGCTCGGCCATGTTGCGGCCCCTTTCCGCCAAGGCTACCCCCCGCGATGCGCCGCCTTCTCCTCTCCTCCGCAGCCCTCCCGGCGCTGTGCCTCTCCGCCGGCCTCGCCCTGGCCCAGGCTCCATCCCCTGCCGCCCCCGCACCCGCGACCCCGGCCCAGGCTGCGAATGCCCAACCCGCCGATCCGGTGGTGGCGCGGGTGGATGGGCAGGAGATCCGCCTTTCCGACGTGCGGGAGGCCGCCGCCGAACTGCCGCAGGAGCTGCGAAACGCTCCTCCGGCCACGCTCTATCCGCTGATCCTGGACCAGCTGGTGGCCCAGAAGGCGCTCGTGGCCCGGGCCCGGGCGGAGGGGCTCCAGAACGATCCGGATGTGCAGCGCCGCATCACCCGCGCCACGGACCAGGAACTGCAGCAGGCGCTGCTGCGGCGGGAAGTCGCCCCGGCCCTGACCGAGCAGGCGCTGCGCCAGCGCTATGAGCGTGGGGCCGCCAATCGCCAGACGGAGGAGGAGGTGCATGCCCGCCACATCCTCGTGCCGACCGAGGCCGCGGCCCGTGCCGCGCTGGATGAGGTGCGCAAGCCCGGCGCCGATTTCGCCGAGGTGGCCAAGCGTCTTTCCACTGGTCCTGGCGCCCAGCGGGGCGGTGATCTCGGGTTTTTCAAGAAGTCGGACATGATCCCGGAATTCGCTGAGGTGGCATTTGCCCTGCAGCCCGGCCAGATCAGCGATCCGATCCAGACCCCCTTCGGCTGGCATGTCATCAAGGTGGAAGAGCGCCGCTCCGCGCCGCCGGCCAGCTTCGAGGAGAGCCAGGAAACGCTGCGCCAGGCGGCCTTCGAGGAGACGGTGAACGCCGCGGTCGAGCGCATCCGCAATTCCGCCAAAGTGGAGCGGTTCAACCTGGACGGCTCGCCGCAGCGGGCGCCCAGCCTGCTGGACGGCGCCTCGCCGCCCGCTCCGGCGGCGGCGCCCCCGGCCGCCGCACCGGCCCAGCGGCGCTGAGGAGAAGATTATGGCCCAGAACATCCCTGTTTCCCCGCTCAAGGTCGATCTGCCGCCGCTGCCGCCGCTAAAGGGCGTGCGGCTGGGCGTGGCCGAAGCCGGGCTGCGCTATCAGGGGCGGCCCGACGTGATGATGATGGAGTTCGCGCCCGGCACGACGGTGGCCGGCGTGTTCACCAGCAACAAATGCCCCGGCGCGCCGGTGGATTGGTGCCGCAGCGCGCTGAAGGGCGAGGCTGCCCGTGCGTTGGTGGTGAATGCCGGCAATGCCAATGTCTTCACCGGCCGCGCCGGGGTTGAGACGGTGGAGGCCACCGCCGCCGCCGCCGCCCACCTCGTGGGCTCCAAGCCCTCCGAGGTGTTCCTGGCCAGCACGGGCGTGATTGGCCAGGTGCTGCCGCATGAGAAGCTGACGGCGGCGCTGCCGGCGCTGCATGCCTCGCTGCAGGAGACGGGCTGGGCCGATGCTGCGCGCGGCATCATGACCACCGATACCTTTCCCAAGGCCTGCGCCCGCACGGCGACGATTCACGGGACCAAGGTGACGATCGTGGGCATCGCCAAGGGCAGCGGCATGGTGGCGCCGGACATGGCGACCATGCTGTGCTTCGTGGCGACCGACGCCGCCATTCCCGCCGCCGCGTTGCAGGCCTGCCTGCGCAAGGGTGTCGAGGCGAGCTTCAACCGCACCACGGTGGACAGCGACACCTCCACCTCCGACACGGTGCTGCTCTTCGCGACCGGGCAGGCGCAGCATGACCGCGTCTCCGCCCTCGCGACCTCGGCGCTGGAGGATTTCCAGATGCAGCTGGATGCACTGCTGCTCGACCTTGCCTTGCAGGTGGTGCGGGATGGAGAGGGGGCGCAGAAGCTGGTGAAGGTGACGGTGCGCGGCGCCGTCTCCGACAGCTCGGCCAAGCGCATCGGCATGGCCATCGCGAATTCACCGCTGGTGAAGACCGCCATTGCCGGCGAGGACGCGAACTGGGGCCGCATCGTCATGGCCGTGGGCAAGGCGGGTGAGCCGGCCGATCGGGACCGCCTGTCCGTTGCCGTGGGCGGGGTTTGGATGGCGAAGGCGGGCGGCGTGGTCGAGGGCTATGACGAGGCGCCGGTCGTCGCGCATATGAGGGGACGGGAGATCGATATCGAAGTCGATATCGGCCTGGGGCAGGGGGAGTCCACCGTTTGGACCTGCGACCTGACCCATGGGTATATCGATATCAACGGGTCGTATCGAAGCTAGAGACCGAATCCCAGCCAGAACAACGATCGAGTTTCCACCCGGACTTACCGGGTAGGGGAAGCTGAGAGACGCGTGTAGGACTGGCGCCGACACGCGTTTGGCAGACCGAGCCGGGACCTCAGCGGCTGTCCCTTTGGGTCACCGAGGTTCCCGGCCTGGGGCTTGTCCTTCAGCCCGTGGATGATCCTTAAGGCCCAGCATTCGCGGGCAAGCGGGTCACGGTGAAGGCAAGTGACCTCTCCGATGCGCGGCAGGTGGCGGTTGCGTTGAAGACTGGCCTATTGCTGCCGGCACTGACTCAGCCGCCAGCATCCAGGCACTTCCATTTCAGAGAGCGTTGTGGACGGGTGGCCGGCTTCTCTCCGAGCTGTTTCTCCGGGGCTGTTTACCCGGGGTGAGAAGCTGGTGCTGATAATCCATGGCCTTGGAGCGGCCATGGCGAGTTCTCAGGGGCGGTCGAAAAGGTCGCCCCGAGGATGGAATGGTGCTTCCCGGTGAAGGTAGTAACGGTCAAAACGTTCGTGCCCGCTCCGGTCGGGCCAGCGGTTCGGTGCGGCTGCACAGGCTGCGACGCCCAGGCATGAAAGGCAGCATAGGAGGAGTGCGACTGTCCTTCGGAGCATGTTGCATCGCTCGCCTTGGAGAACCGCTCAGGTAACGCTCGCGGTGCGGCCTGTGCGGCCTGTGCGGCCTGTGCGGCCCTGCCGCACACGGGAAAGCCGCGTGCGCAGGGCTCAGCCCTGATCGGTCTGCCAGGCCGGCTGATGGACCGTTCTGGCGGCTTCGGCCGGGTCAGCACCGAGCCGGATGGCCTCAAGGCGCCGTTCCAGGATCTTGGCATCCCGGAAGAGCTGCCCGATGCGACCGTCGAGGCGCTGGTTCCAGGTCTCGCTCATGACTTCGAGCCCGGTGTCAGCAACCAGTTCAAGGGCCACTTCAATATGGTCTGCCGGGCCCAGGCCGCAGGTTATGGCGCCGCCCCCGTCCGCGCTCTCCTCTGACTGGGTGCTGAAGCGGAGCTGGTAGGTCAGCTCATCCGGGCTGCGTTCGACGCCCACGAACTGCAGGGAGAGCCCGTCGGTATGCGCGCGGGCCCAGGCGGCACGGGCGGCCGAGTCCAACTCGGACCAGAGCGCCTTCACCTTTTCGTCCAGCGCCTTTGCGACCTCCTCCTGCAAGGCAGCGCGATGCATCAGGACTTGGGCGGCGTTCCACAGCTGCGGTGTCACCGCGAGCTCCACGATCCGCATTCCGACCTCCCCGTGCTGTGGCGTCCGCAGGACGGCGGGCAGGGTGGCAGGGGGATCTCCCTCCGCGCGCTCGATGACCATCTCCAGGATCACGGTCTGGCCGTTCATAGGGCAGCCGATGAGGAGATAGGCCGCCTTGCCGTCGAAGCGGGCCTGCGCGGCGACCGGAGGGGCGGGACGGGTTCCGAAGCGGGTGCCGCACAGCTCGCTCAGGGTGGTGTGGGCGGCCTGGAGCAGGGCCTCGCGCTCGGCGACGATCGTCTTCCCGAAGGCGGCCAGCTCCTGGCCGGTGAATTCATAAGGGTTGCTATCGCTCACGCGGTCCTCGGGACTGGTTCCATATAGTATCGGCGCGGCTGAGAAGCGGGGAAAGCGGCGGATCGTGCTGCCTGCCCCTGCCGGCTTGCAGAGATGCGCCATGCTTCGAAGCTGCGGGATGGCGCATGGTTTCACTTGCCCCGGCAGGTCGCGCCCCGGCTGGGAACAGGGCCGGATGCTGTCGGCCCGCGGCTTGCCAGCCCTTGCAGCCGGGGCCGATAGTTCGCTTCCTCGATGCCGGCCGTTCCGCGGAGCCGGCCCGGCAGGACGGGAGGATTGCATGAAGCCGATTGGCGCCGCCGAACTCGTCCTGGCACTTGCCCCCATGCAGCGCCTGGCGGGGATCTGAGCATGGCCGGCATGGAGCGTGTCCTTCTGGGTCTGCTGGGCTCGCCGATCGCGCATTCGGCTGCGCCCGCCATGATGGAGGCGGCGGGAGCGGCCGTGGGGCTCGACATCCGCGACCACCTGATCGACGTGCCGGACGCCTCGGCGGAAACCATCGGCCGCATTCTCGATGGCGTGCGGCTGATCGGTTTCGCGGGAATCAATGTCACCTTCCCCTACAAGCAAACAGTAATGCCCTTCCTTGACGCGCTCGACCCCGGCGCGGCGCAGCTGGGGGCGGTGAACGTGATCACGGTGCGCGATCGGCGGCTGACCGGTTACAACACCGATGCCACGGGATTTCTCTCCGGCTTGCAGGAGACGGTTGGCGAGGCGGTGACAACCGGGCCGGCCGTGCTGATCGGCGCGGGGGGCGCGGGGCGGGCCATAGCCTGGGCGCTCGCTCAGGCGGGCGTGCCGGAGGTGCGGGTAGTGGACCAGGATGCCGGGCGCGCCGCGGCGCTGGCGCAGGAGGCCTCGGGCTGGGGTGGCGGGCGCTTCGTGCCGGTCTCAGAAGCCGGGAAGGCGATGGCGGGTGCGGTGGGCGTGGTGAACGCATCCCCGGCCGGGATGCTGCCCGATACCTCCAGCCCCGTGGACCCCGCGCTGCTGCGGGGCGGGATGTGGGTGGCGGATGCGGTGTACCACCCACCTATCACGCCGCTGCTGGCGGCGGCGAAGGCGCTGGGCTGCGCGATCATGCCGGGCCGCGCCATGTCGATCAGGCAGGCGGAGGATGGCTTCGTCCTGTTCACCGGCCACCCCGCCCCACCGGGCGTGATTGGCGCCGCGTTTGATGCACATGTGAAGTAAGCGCCTGCTCTCGCGCAATCGTTTTGCGTGAAAGGCGGCCCTGGACGTTGTTTCTTCCAACAACGGAGGAAGCAGAATGATCACCAAGCGTGGTCTGGGGCTGGCAGGTCTGGGACTGGTGGCCGCCGGCGCGGCGCGTGCGCAGGCCTTCGGCTGGCCGCAGCGGCAGGTAACGCTGGTGGTGCCCTGGGCGCCGGGTGGCTCCACAGACACGCTGGCGCGGGTGCTGGCGCAGCGGGTCTCGGCCGATCTCGGGCAGCCGGTGGTGGTGGACAACCGCCCGGGCGGGTCGGGCACGGTGGGGCATGCCATGGTCTCCCGCGCGCAACCCGATGGCTACACTCTGCTGCTGGGCACCAACTCCACCTATGCGATGGCGCCCTTCCTGCTGAAGGGCATTCCCTATGACAACGAGCACGGCTTCACGCCGATCGGATTGCTGGCGACCAATGCGCAGTTCTTCTGCGTCCATCCCGACCTGCGTGCGCTGAACATCGCGGAGCTGATCGCGCTGGTGAAGTCGCGGCCCGGCAAGATCAGCTACTCCTCCTCCGGCCCCGGCTCCTCGGCGCATCTGGCGGTGGAGCTGCTGAATGCGGAGACGGGGATGGAGATGCTGCATGTCCCCTATCGCGGCGGCGGCCCGGCTCTCCAGGCGCTGATCGCGGGCGAGGTCCAGCTCTCGGCGGTTGATGCTGTTTCGGCGCTGCAGCCGATGCGCGCGGGGGCGGTGCGCGCCATCGCTGTTTCCTCCGCCCGTCCGGACCCGGCAGAGCCGCAGGTGCGACCCGTGGCCGAGGTGGTGCCGGGCTATGAATGCTCGACCGATTTTGCCCTCTTCGCGCCGCCCGGCATGGCGCCGGCCCTGCAGGCTCGTATCCAGGCCGCCTTCACGCAGGCGCTGGAGAGCGCGGAGGTGCAGGAGAAGCTGGCCGCGTTGGCGATCCGGCCGGTGGGCGGAAAGCCCGAGGATTTTCCGTCTTACCAGAGGCGCGAGATGGAGAAATGGGGCGGGATTATCCGCGCGCGGCACATCAGGCCGGAGTGAGACGCAAAGGCCTGGCTGTGTCTTGCTGCCAGGCCTGCAAGCCGGGCCTTGGCGGCCCGGGTGGTGCTTTCACGCAGCGGCGCCCAGCGGGCTACGCCTCCGCGTGGCGCCGCTTGCGAGCTTAGGGGAGGAGGCTCCTCAATCAGTGGTGCGGATGTTCAGGCGGCGCACCAACTCGGTCCAGCGCTCGCGCTCCGTCCGTGCGGCAGCCGCCAGGGCCTGCCCGTTCCCTGTGCGCGGATCGACACCCAGGCCCAGCAGCCGTGTCCGCAGCTCCGCATCGCCCATCACGGCCTGCGCGGCCTCGGAGATGCGATTGGCGATCGGCGCGGGCATATTGGCGGGGCCGAAAATGCCGAACCAGGTTTCGGAGACGAGACCGGGCAGGCCCGCGGCCCCGCCGGTCGGCACGCCGGGGGCCAGCGGCGTCTCCTGCGCCGAGGTGACCGCCAGGGCCTTCACCGTACCGGCCTGAATATGGGTGGCCGCGGTCGCCGGCACATCCAGCAGCACATGGACATCGCCGCGGCGGAGCTCGGCATAGACAGCGCCTGTGCCGCGATAGGGCACATGCACCATGCCGAGATCGGCGAGGCTGTCCAGCAGCGCGCCGTTCAGATGCGGCGTGGTGGCGACGCCGGAGGAGCCGTAATTCACTTGTCCGCGCCGCGCCTTGGCCCAGGCGATGAGGCCGCGCAGGTCATCCACCGGGACGGTGGTCGAGACGAGCACGAGGGAGGGCGAGGCGCCGATCAGCGCCAGCGGCGTGAAGTCCTTCTCCACGTCATAGGGCAGGTTGGCGCCCGTCGCGGGCGCGGTGGAATGAATCGAGGAGGTGGCGAGAAGCAGGGTCAGCCCATCTGGCTGGGCGCGGACCACCACTTCCGCCGCAGGCACGCCGCCTGCACCGGGACGGTTCTCGATCACCACCGTGGTGCCCAGCTTCTGCCCGAGCAGCGGGGCGAAGAGGCGGGAGACGGCATCGGTGGCGCCGCCCGCAGGGAAGGGCACGATCAGGCGGGTGGGGCGCTGCTGCGCGATGGCGGGGCGGGCCAGCGCAACGGCTGCGGGCAGGGCCAGGAGGGAACGGCGGTTCATCGGGAATTTCTTCGAGAAGGGGGTATCAGGCCTTCAGCCAGCGCCGCAGCCGTTCCGGCGCCTCGGCCATGGCGTCTTCCGGCCCGCAATAGCTGAAACGCAGAAAGCGGGCGCCGCGTTCCGGGTCGAAATCGACGCCGGGGGTGGCGGCGATGCCGGCCTCGGCCAGCATGCGGTTGCAGAAGGCCACGCTGTCATTCGTCAGGTGGCCGACATCAGCCCAGATGTAGAAGGCGCCGTCCGCCGCCGCGATGCGGTCGAAGCCTGCCTGGGGCAGCCCCTTCAGCAGCAGGTCGCGGGAGCGGCGATAGGTGGCGCGGTTCGCCTCCAGCTCCTCCGCGCAGTCCATCGCCGCCTCGGCCGCGATCTGCGCCACATGGGGGGCGGAGATGAACATGTTCTGGGCGAGGCGCTCGACCGGGCGGATCAGGTCCTCCGGCAGAACCAGCCAGCCGATGCGCCAGCCGGTCATGCTGAAATACTTACTGAAGCTGTTCACCACGATGGCGCTGGGGGAGTGCGCGGCCGCAGTGGCCTCGGGCATGTCGTAGGACAGGCCGTGATAGATCTCGTCGGAGATCAGGCGCACGCCATTCTCGTGGCACCAGCGGGCGATGGCGGCCAGTTCCTCCGGCGAGAGCATGGTGCCGGCGGGGTTGTTCGGGCTGGCGACGATCAGCCCGGCGGGGCGCGGATCCAGTGCCTCCAGCATGGCGACGGTCGGCTGGAAGCGGGTGGTGGCGTCGCAGGGCAGAAGCTGCGGGACCATGCCCAGCGCGGTCAGGATATTGGCATAGGGCGGGTAGTAGGGGGCGGCCATGGCCACCCGGTCCCCGGCATCGAAGGCGGAGAGGAAGGCCAGGGGGAAGGCGCCGGAGGCGCCCACGGTGACCGCGATCCGCTCGGCGGGAACTGTCGCGCCGTAGTGTTCCGCATAGCGGCGGGCGATGCGCTCGCGCAGGGAACGGATGCCGAAGGCCTCAGTGTAACCCATGGGATGGCCATCCCGCAGGGCGCGGATGGCGGCCTCGGCGGCGCCGCGCGGGGCGCCGGTGCCGGGCTGGCCAACCTCCATCCGCAGGATGCCCGGCTGGCCCGGCGGGATGGCGGCGGCACGCGCATTGGCGGCCGCGATCACGTCCATCACGAGGAAGGCAGGGGCATTGGCGCCCCGCCCAACCTTGAGGCCCCCTTTTGACGGAAGGGCCACCTCAGTCGTTTCCGGTGGCCAGGCCAAGGCCGCGCGGGTCGGCCACGGCCTGGCAGCGCGAGGCCGCGACGCTGCCCTGGCAGGAGATGGCGATGCCACGTCCCGGCTCCGGCGCGCCGGCCTGGATGGCCTGGTCCAGCGGGGCCCGGCGCCGCAGATGCAGCGCGGCCGGGCCGCCGGCCGCTGCCGGGGCGGCGCCCTGGCCGGAACCGGCGCCGACATAGCGCATGGTCTTCACGCTGGTATTGGCGACGAGGATCGCACCGAGGGGCGGTGGCTGCACATTGCCCAGGCCAGGCGCGGGAGCCAGGAGGAAGCCCATGCCCGGCAGCATCCGGCCGGTGCCGAAGAGGTTGTTCATGGTGAAGGCACAGGACACGGCCCCGCCCTCCCGATCCTGAACGACGACGGTGGTGCTGGCGCCGAAGGTTCCCGGCACGGCCTGCGGGGTCTGCCCCGCCGCTGCCGTGCGGAAGGCGGCCAGTGTCGCGCCGCCATCGGCGGATTGCGGCAGCACGGCAAGGATGTCGTCGCCCAGCCGTTCCTGCTGCGCCGGCACGGCCTGGGGAAGGGCAGCGCGCATCTCAGGCACGGTCAGGAAGCCACCGGCGGTGGCGCTGGCCTCTTCCACCCGGCGGGCAAGGCCGCCCTGGTGGAAGTCCCCCACCCCGGCGGTGCGGATTTGGCCGAGGGTGGTGGCGAGTTCCTGCTGCACGAGCCGGTCGCCCTCGCCCAGCGGGGCGCCGCCCGGGCCGGCGAAGACGGCGCGGGAGACGGGATCAGCGAAGAGAGGGCCCGAAACGGCCGCCAGGTCGGCCGCGAAGGCGCGGGACACCTGTGTGCCGAAGCGCGCGAGCTGCTCGGCCGGAACGATGTCGGTCTCGAAGGGAAGGCGGCCCTGCCGGGCATGCAGGGCGAAGAGGCCGCGGGCCATCAGCGGCACGGCAGCCGGGCGGTCGGCGCCGGCCGGGATGCCGCTGCGTGCGCCCGGCAGGAAGAGGAAGGCCTCCAGCTCATTCCGGCGGGGGTCGTAGCCCAGGCAGGCGCCGCCACCACCCAGCCCGGCGCGGGAGGGCATGGTGACGGTGAGGGCCATGCCCGCCGCCACCATGGCATCCGCCGCCGAGCCGCCGGCCGAGAGGATGTCGCGCGCCACCAGGGCCGCGCGGGGCTCCTCGGCCACCACATTGCCCAGGAAGCCCCGGACATAGCCCTGCTGCCCCGGCTGGAGCGAGGAGCCGCCGCCGATCACGTTCCCGACGCGCTCGATCGTGGAGCAGCCGGCCAGCAGTGCCGCGGAGAGGAGCAGGGCCGCCGTTCCGGCTGGCCTGAGGGACGGTGCCCGGAATAGGGTGCCGCCCATGCGGAAGCCGCGCGCGCTCGCCATCCTGTCTCGGGCCATTCCTGCCGCCGTGCTGGTCATCGGCGTGTTCCTGGCACCGGCCACGGCCCAGGCGCAAGGGGGCCAGGGGCCGATCGCGACCATCCGGGACGCGGAAACGGAAACCCTTGTCCGTTCCATGCTCGATCCGCTGCTGCGGACGGCAGGGGTGGAGCCGCGGCTGGTGGAGCTGACCCTGGTGCAGAACCGGGCGATTAATGCCTTCGTCGCCCAGGGAAACCGGCTCTACATCAACACGGGCCTGATCCAGCAGGCGGAATCGGCCTCGGAGCTGGCGGGGGTGCTGGCCCATGAGGTCGGCCATGTCGCGGGCGGCCACCTGGCCCGGCTGCCGGAGGAGATGCGGCTGGCCATGCTGCGCTCGGTCGCGGCCATGCTGCTCGGGGCCGGGGCGGGGCTGGCGGCGCGCTCCTCGGAGGCCGCCATCGGCATCATGATGGGCGGGCAGACCAGCGCCATGGGCTCCTTCTACGCTTTCAGCCGCACGCAGGAGCAGGCGGCGGATGAGGCGGGGCTGGCCTTCCTGCAACGGATGGGCTGGTCGGGCGCCGGGCTGGAGCGGCTGCTGCGCCGGTTGCTGGACCAGGAGCTGCTGTCGGTCGGGCGGCAGGACCCCTATTTCCGCACCCACCCCCTCTCGCGGGACCGGCTGGACTTCGTGCGCGAGCAGATGGCGCGCGGCCGCGCCGTGGGTACCGGATTGCCGGTGGCGTTGGAGCTGGAATTCGCCATGGTACGGGCGAAGCTGAATGGCTTCATCGACCCGCCGGCGGCCAGTTGGCGGCGCTACCTGAATGATGACAGCGCCCCAGGGCGCTATGCCCGGGCCGTGTCCCAGTACCGGTCGGGCCGCATGGACGCGGCGCTGGAGATCCTGGAGACGGTGATCCGGGAGCAGCCCTCCAACCCCTATCTGCTGGAGTTCAAGGGGCAGATCCTGTTCGAGGGCGGGCGCCCGCGGGAGGCGATCGCGCCGCTCGCGGCCGCGGTGCGGTTGGCCCCGGGGGAGTCCCTGATCCGCGCCGCCTATGGCCGCGCGCTGCTGGAAGGGGCGCCGGATACCGCAACCCTGCGCCGCGCCGTGGCCGAGCTGCAGGCGGCGGCGCGGCAGGACCGGGACAACGCCTTCACCTGGGGGCAGCTGGCAAATGCCTATGCCCGGCTGGATGACCTGCCCAATGCCGAACTCGCCCTGGCCGAGAAGGCGATGGCCGAGGGCGATACCGCCGAGACCCGCTTCCGTGCGGCGCGCGCGGAGAAAGGGCTGCCGCCCGGCCCGGCCCGCCTTCGCGCCAGTGACCTGCGGCGGGCGGCGGCGCGTGATAACCTGACCAGCGACGAGCGTAAGGCCGAGGACGAGCTTCGGCGGAGGGACAGACGATGAGGCGATTCCTGATGGCGGGCGCGGCCCTGGTGATGGGGATCGGCGCCGCGCTGGCCCAGGGCACGGCGCCTTCCGCTTCCGCCCCCACCGGTGCGCAGGGTTTCACGCCGGAGCAGCGGCAGGAGATCGTGTCGATCCTGCGCGAGGCGATGAAGAATGACCCCTCCATCCTGCGTGATGCCATCATGGCCATGCAGGAGGCGCAGCGCGCGGAGCAACAGAACGCGCAGCGCGCCGCCCTGGCCGCGAGCCATGACGCGCTGTTCAACGACGCGCGCGACCCCAGCAAGGGCAATCCGCGGGGGGACCTGACGATTGTCGAGTTCTTCGATCCGCGTTGCAGCTACTGCAAGGCACTGTATCCGACCATGCAGCAGCTTCTGCAGCGGGACCGCAACATCCGCGTGGTGATGAAGGATCTTCCGATCCTGGGGCCGAACAGCGTGCTGGGGAGCCGTGCGCTGCTGGCGGCGCAGAAGCAGGGCAAGTACGAGCCGCTCTATGACGCGCTGATGAAGCTGCGGACCGAGCTGACGGAGCAGGTGCTTCAGGCCGAGGCGCAGCGCGCGGGAATCGACTGGGCGCGGCTGCGGCGCGACATGGAGGATCCCGCGCTGGAGGCCCGGTTGCAGGCGAATCTCGGCCTGGCGCAGCGGCTGCAGATCGAGGGCACGCCGGCCCTCGTGATCGGCGACACGCTGGTTCCCGGCGCGGTGGAGCTTTCGGAGCTGGAGCGGCTGGTGGCGGAGGCGCGGCGGCGTGGCTGAGACGCCGAGCGGCACATCCAAGGATGCGCCTGACCATGCGAAGGAGGAGGGGCGCGGGATTGCGACCGACTTCTCCCGCAGCATGTCCTATGGCGCCTATCTGCACCTCGATACGCTGCTCTCGGCGCAGCAGCCGCTTTCGGACAGGCATGACGAACTGCTGTTCATCGTCATCCACCATGTCCAGGAACTGTGGATGAAGCTGATCATCCGGGAGCTGGAGGTGGCAACGGATTGCGTGCGCGCGGACGAGCTACGGCCGGCCTTCAAGGGACTGGCGCGCGTGTCGCGCATCCAGCGGCAACTCGTGGAAGCGTGGGACGTGCTCTCCACCATGACGCCGGCAGACTACCTGGCATTCCGCGACGTGCTCGGCCAGTCCTCCGGCTTCCAGTCCTGGCAATACCGGCTAATGGAGATCCTGCTGGGCGCGCGGGACGAGTTCATGCTGAAGCCGCATGCGCATGATGCGGCGCTGACGGCGCGGTTGCGCGCGGCCTTTGATTCGCCCTCGCTTTACCAGGAAGCGCTGCGGCTGCTGGCGCGTCGCGGCATTCCCGTGCCCGAGGCGGTGCTGAACCGCGATCCTTCCTCGCGGCATCTGGAGAATGAGGGCGTGGTGGAGGCCTGGGCGGTGGTCTATCGCAACAGCCACGAGCACTTCGACCTCTACGAGCTGGCCGAGGAGCTGGTAGATCTGGAGGACGCCTTCCAGCAATGGCGCTTCCGTCATGTCACGACGGTGGAGCGCATCATCGGCATGCGGCCGGGCACGGGCGGATCGGCTGGCGTGGCCTATCTGCGGCGTGCGCTGGAGCGGCGGTTCTTTCCGGAGCTGTGGACGGTGCGGGGCCGGCTGTAACGCTGGAACGGCTCTGCCTTCCCGGGTCGGTCCATCAGGCCTGTTGGTTAAAGGGCCAGTCCGGGCCGGTGCGGAGCGACTCCAGCACGCGATTCAGGTTCTTGCCAAGCCGGGTCAGTGCTTCTGGCCAGGGCAGGACGGCGAAGCGGTCGAATTCGGGAATCCAGCCGCCATCCGGCTTGCGCAGGAAGGAAGTGCAGCGGAGCGTCGCCGGGTCAGGCATGGCAGCGAGGCGCCAGACGAAGACGGCCAGGTCCTTGCCGGAAATATAGATGTGCACGCCGAGGTCGATCAGCTCCGCCGGGGCGACGACCAGGCCTGTCTCCTCCCGCAACTCGCGCGTGGCGGCATCCCGGAAGGCTTCGCCCGGATCGGCCACGCCTTTGGGAATGTCCCACAGTGCGGAGCGGGTGGGATGGCCCAGCAGCACATGGGTGCCATCGCTCACCACCACGCCGCAACTTGTCCGCCGCGGCCGCGCGGGACGCTTCACCATTCGCTGGACCGATTGTTGTTCGGCAGGATCATGGGAGGTGAACGCCGATCGGTGGCCAATGGTCCCAAACAGGATTCGGGGCCCGGCGGAGAGCCTGGGAGGCGGAGCCTTCCAGGGGCCACCCTCAGATCATCCCGGGTTCGCGGATCGGCGACCCATCAACCAGCCGATCCAGTTTGAAGGGCGTGGGATCCACGATCGGCGTGGTGCCGAGGATGAGGTCGGCGGCCAGGCGGCCCGCGCCCGGGCCGATGCCGAAGCCGTGGCCGCTATAGCCAGTGGAGAGGAAGAGGCCGGGCAAGGCATCGATGGGAGCGATGACGGGCACGGCGTCCGGCGTGGAGTCGATCCAGCCGGCCCAGGTGGCGGCGGCCTTGGTGCCGGCGAGGCTGGGCCAGGATTTGGCAAGCTGGGCGAGGCCGGGTTCCTCGACGCCGGGGCTGGGGGCGGGGTCGAGGGTGCGCATGTCCTCGGCCTCGAAGATTGTCGGGCGGTCGAAGGACCAGTTGCCGGCCCAGGCATCGGGACCGCGGAAGAAGGAGGAGCCGACGCCGAAGGAGACGCTGCTCCAGCGGCTCTTCAGCATGGGCCAGAACTTCCGGGCGTGGCGGATGCCGCCGGGGGTAACCTCGATCCGGCCGCGGTTGTTGGCGGCGACGATATAGCCGCCATTGGAGCGGCGGCTGATGGTGATGTCGGGCGTGTAGATGCCGCCCTTCGTCACCTCGGGCGCGGCCTGGGTAAGGAAGACGGTGGAGCGCACGCTGGTCTGCGGCAGGTCCACGCCGTGGCGGCGCAGCAGCATGGAGGACCAGGCGCCGCCGGCGAGCAGGACGGAGGCGGCGCGGACGCGGCCGCGCTCGGTAATGACGCCGGAGACGCGGCCGGCGGTGATATCCAGGCCGCGCACGGCGCAGCGCTGGTGGATGGTCGCGCCGTGGCGGCGGGCGGCCTCGGCCAGGGTGGGGACGGCCTTGAAGGGTTCGGCCATGCCGTCGCGCGGGGAAGCGACGCCGCCGATCCAGGCGCCGTCATTGCCGGGGGTGGCGGCGCGGGCCTCCTTGGCGGAGAGCATGCGGCTATGGGCCTGGTACTGGCGGGCCATGTCCACCCAGGCCTGCCATTTGGCCAGCTCGGCCTCGCTGCGGGTGACATAGACCAGGCCGTCGCGGTGGAAGCCGTAGTCATCGCCGGTTTCGGCCGCCAGGCCGGCCCAGAGCTCCAGGCTGCGCTGCATGAGCGGAATTTCGCGCTCGTCGCGGTTCTGCACGCGGCACCAGCCCCAGTTGCGGCTGGACTGTTCGCCGGCGACGACGCCCTTTTCGATCACGGCGACGGAGCGGCCGGCCTTGGCGAGGAAATAGGCAGCGGAGACGCCCGCAATGCCGCCGCCGATGATGGCGACATCCACCTCCGCCGGCAGCGTGGGGTCGTCCTGCACGCGGGCAATGGGGGGGATGGCCATGCGCGGGTCCTTCCGGAAGACGTCAGGCGAGCGGGAGGGCCGCGACCTCGCCGACGATGCGGTGATTGCTGTCGAGGACAGGGGCTTCCACGGCGCGTGCCAGTTCGGCGGCGCGGTCGGTCGGAAGGAGGCCAAGGCGGCCGAGCAGGGTGGCGAAGACGGCCATCTTCCCGCGGCTGGCGCCATCCAGCAGCTTCACGGCAAGGCCGAGGCCCCTCGCTGGGACGAAGCCGATGACGAAGCCCTCGGCGCCTTCCTTCAGCACGACGCGGCCTTCAGTAGCGGCGACGATCCTCGAGGTCGGGCGGTTGCGGCCCGAGACGTGATCGGGGTGTTCGCGCAAGGCGGCCAGGAGGCGGCGGATGGCGGCCTCGCGCTTCGGGTCCTTCACGGCAAGAGCAGCGTAACGGGCGGCGGCGCGGGCGGCGTCGCCCATGCTCATGGCGAGGGCAGGCAGGCCGCAGCCATCAGTGCCGCGGGGGAGGGCGGTGGCGTCGTGGCCGATGAGCTCGGAGAGGGCGGCGAGCCAGTGGCGCTGGGCTGGGTGGTCGGGCCTCTCATAGCCATCGGGCGTGCCGAAGGCGCCGGCGGCGGCAAGGAAGCCGCAATGCTTGCCGGAGCAGTTGTGGAAGGCGCGGCGCTTGCCGCCCGAGTGAATGGCGTCGGCCAGGTCGGATTCGCCCATGGGCAAAGCGGGGCCGCAGACCAGGGCGGATTCGGGGCGGCCCATCCGGGCCAGCCAGTTCTCGACCATCCGGACCTGGAAGGGCTCGGCGCGATGGGAGGCGCAGGCGAGGGCGAGATGGGCGGAATCCAGGGCGTCGGCGGCGCCGCTCTCCACCAGGGAGAGAGCCTGGAAGGGCTTGAGGGAGGAGCGGGGGAAGGTGAGGAGTTCCGGGTCACCCCAGGCATGAAGGAGGCGGCCATCGGCGTCGGCCACGACGGCGACGCCGTGATGGAGGCTTTCGGTGACGCCGCCGCGGCGGACTTCCACCAGTGGAATGGCGGGAATCATGCGCGGGCCCTGCGCCAGAGCAGCGCCGGAAGACGCCAGAGGAAGCCAAAGATCAGCCGCGTGTGCATGCCGGTGAGCAGGACGTTGTCGCGGCCATAGCGGAAATGGGAGACCCCGCCCTCGGCGGCCGTGAGGTAGCGCACGGCGGAGGGGATGTTGATGGCCGGCACGCCTGCCCAGGCCAGGCGGACCACGGCCTCGGCGTCGAAGTCGTAGCGGCGCATCCAGGGATTGCGGCGCATGATCTGGAGCAGCGGTGCGATCGGGTAGATGCGGAAGCCGTAGAGGCTGTCGGCGATGGCCTCCCCGGATTTCGTGCACCAAAGGGTTTCGAGGCCGGTCCACCAGTTGGAGATGCGGCGGCCGCGGACACGTAGCAGCGGAGCCTCGGGACCGAAGATGGGGTTGCCGAGGATCATGGCCCGTGGATTCGCGGCGGAGGCAGCCATGAAGTCGGGAATGCGGTCGGCGGGATGCTGGCCGTCGGCATCCATGGTCAGGGCGTGGGTGAAGCCCTGCTTCGCCGCCTCCTCCAGCGCGTCGCGGATGGCGGCGCCCTTGCCGCCATTCACGGGGCGCTCGATCAGGTGGAAGCCGGGGTCGTTGATCCCGCGCAGGGGTTCGGCGGAATCGTCGGTGCTGCCGTCGATCACCACCCAGACCACGGGCCAGGCAGAGCGGGCAGCCGCGACCGTTTCCGCCAGGCGCGGGCCGGTGTTGTAGCTGGGGATGACGACGAGGTGGGTATGGCTCAACGAAGCTGGGTTCCGAGGGCGGCTGCGTGCTGGCGGCGCAGTGATTCCGCGAAGGCTTCGGCATGGCCTTGCACGGTCACGGGATCACACAGGCGGACGCGGTAGCGCAGCGGGAAGTCCGGGCGACGCCAGATCGGCCAGCCTTTGCCAAGGTAATTCGTATTGCTCTCGATAAGGACGGGCTGCACGGGTGCGCGGGCACGGCGGGCGATGAGGGCGAAGCCGGGATGGAAGGGGCCGAGGCGGCCATCGGGGGTTCGGGTTCCCTCGGGGAAGACAAGGAGGTTGGCGCCCCCGCGCAGCGCCTCCGCCGCGCGGCGGATGACGCTGAGGCCGGAGTCGTTCGGAATGTACCCTGCCAGGCGCGCGCCGCCGAGGGCCGGGTTGGCCTCCAGCCCCGCTTTCATGATGCAGACCGTGTCCGGCACGCGGGAGACGATAAGCATCACGTCGATGCGCGAGAGGTGGTTGGGGGCGAGGACCAGGCCACGCGCGTCGCGGAGGGTGTCGAGGGCGGATAGGTCGAGCTCGACGAGGCCGGAGCGCTCCATCAGGCGCAGCAGGAAACGGAAGCCCTTGCCGATACTGCGGCGGCCGAGCGGATGGCCGATGCGGGGCGGCAGGATGAAAGAGAGAATGAAGGCGATCAGGCTCCAGCCCAGGAAGGTGGCGGCTAGGACGGTGAGCACCCCGTAAAAGGCCAGCGTGTCCCCCAACTGGTGGTGACGGTCGGGCGGGGGCAGGTGGGCGCGGGCTTCCGGTGGTGGGGCTGGCTGCGGCGTTGGCAAAAATCCCTCTCCCTGCCGGCCCATTCTGCGGTCGGGGCCGCCGCTGGCCCCGGTCCCGTTCCGGTAGGGAGAAGATAACCGGAATGACAGGACGGCCCTACCCCTCCAGAGCGAGGACCGCGAAACTCGCGAGCCAATGTTCGCCCATGTAGTCGCCGGCGACATGCGGAAGGCCGGCCTGGAGATGGGCAGCGGCCGCCTGTTCCATGGGTGGACGGCGCGGATCGCCGGGCGGGAGGGTGGCTGCGAGGCGGCGCCAGCACCAGGCGCGGGAGAGGTTCAGCCCGTCCAGATGGGCAATCTTGCCGTCGCTGCGGTCCGAAACCGTGACGGGAGCGAAGAGGGTGGCAGGTTCCCGCTGGGCGATACGGGGGAGGAAGGCGGCGAACCAGGGGGTAAAATCGGCCTGGGGCAGGAGGCGGGCCATGCAGGCGGCCTCGATCAGGGCGGAGGAAAGGAAGTCGTCGCCGCTCGGTTCCCCCCAGGCCGGGCAGTCCCGGTCCGGGCCGTACCAGCGCAGGGCGGTGGCGCGGAGGAGGGGGAGGTCGCCTGTCGCCTCCAGATGGTCGGCGGCCATCAGGAGGCCGAAGGCGGTGTTGAAGTGCGTGCCGACCCTGACCGGGTAGGTGGCGAGGGGCAGGAAGCCGCGGAAGCGCTGGGCGAAGACCTGGGCCAGCGGGGTGAGGGTGGCAGCCCAGGGCTCGGAGGGGTGGCGCCCGAGTTCGGCGGCCAGGGCGAGGAGCCAGCCCCAGCCATAGGGGCGCTCAAAGCCGCGGGCGGTACGGGGTTCGAGATAGGCGCATTCACCTGCCACGGCCGCGGGCGTGATCCGGCGGTGGAACAGGGCGCGGATGGCGGGGGCGGGCTCCATGGCCGGGAAGCGGCGCAGCAGGCGGGCCAGCATCCAGTAGCCATGGACGCAGGAATGCCAGTCGTAGCTGCCGTGGAAGATCGGGTGGAGATCGGCGGGGGTGCGGGCGTCCTCCGGGCCGCTCAGCACATGGCCGGGCTTGTTCGGATATTCGCGCTCCACATGGCCGAGCGCGATGCTGGCGAGGCGGGCGGCCAGGGATTCGGTGAGGGTGGGGAGAGCGCTCATTAACCGAGCTTATCCCTCCTTTCCGGGCCTCGGCAGCCTGCCCGGCCCATGAAAGCAGCATCATCGGGTGATGATCATTCCTGTCCCGGCGCTTTTGATTCCGCCTGCGTAAAGCAACATTTGGTGGATTTCTGCCGTTGGAGACACCATATATAGTTTTCCTGCGGGCCGATTCGCTGCGCCCGGACGCGATCGGCCCCGGCTTTGCGGGGCTGCCCGTGCCTTCCCTGATGTCCGATGCGGAGTACGCCGATGGACGGCTTCACGCCTTTTCCCGACGCCCTGGCCGCGCAGCCCTGGCCGCGCACCCGGCCCGGCACCGCGTTCGGCGAGGCGCCCCTGCCGGGGCGTGCGCTGGACGAGGGAATGGGCGTGGCCGTGGGGCGCCGGACGGTCTTCCGGCCGGAGGATGGCGAGGATTTCGGGCGCGTGGCGGGCCGGGTAGCGGCAGGGAATATGAGCCTTGCGCCGGTGCCGGATGCCGCGGAGCAGGCGCGGCTGCGGAATGCCATCGCGACGGGTGCGCTGCTGACCTCCGGCCGCCACCTGCAGCACGGCGATGCCGGGCAGGCCGGGCGGAACATGGAGGTGTTCACCAACTGCGCGACGGCGATCGCCTCCTTTGCCGAATTCTATCTGCTGCTGAACGGCTCCGGCGTCGGCCGGGCCTATGATGACGAGCTGTGCCTGGTGGATTGGGGCCAGGCGCCGACGCTGCTGCTGCATCTGGACCCCGCCCATGCCGATTACCCGCGCGGGCGCGATGGGCTGCGGCGCTTCGGGATTGAGCTGGGCATCCTGCCCTGGGGCACGGAGGATGTGGGGTTCGATGCGGCCGCCGAGGCGCGGGTGCGGGATTTCCTGACGGCGGAGCTGCTGCCGGATCTTTCCGCCGTGCCCGCGGGGGCGGTGCTGCACCGGGTGGAGGACAGCCGGGAGGGCTGGGCCAAGGCGGTGGAGCAGCTTGAGGCCATGGCCTTCGAGGGAGCCTCCGGCCAGGTGCTGGTGCTGGACCTCTCCGCCATTCGGCCGGCGGGTAGTCCGATCAAGGGAATGCAGGGGCGGCCCTCCTCCGGGCCGGTCTCCTTGCTGCGTGGGCTGCTGAACATCCGCCGCCATGTGCTGGCACCGGCGCGGGAGCGCGATCCGGCGGGCGAGGCGCTGCAGCCCTGGGAACAGGCGCTGCTGGTGGATCACTACCTCTCGGTGGAGGTGCAGGTGGGCGGGGCGCGGCGGGCCGCGCGCATGGCCACCAAGTCCTGGCGTGATCCCGGCGTGCTGCGCTTCGTGCGGGCGAAGTCCGAGGGCGGGCTGTGGACGGCGAACAACTCGGTGATGGTGGATGCCGAGTTCTGGGCGCGGGTGCGGGCCGAGGATGGTGCGGGGGACCTGCTGACCGCTCATGCCAAGGCGGTTTTCGCCGAGGTGACGCGCTGCGCCTACATCAATGGCGAGCCCGGCTTCATCAATGGCGACCGGCTGGAGGATGTCCGCACCGGCAGTGCCTGGGAGAAGCCGGTGCATGAGGACGGACGGGACTTCCGCAGCTCACGCTATCAGGTGGAGGCCGCGGCGGGGCTGCTGGCGGAGGCGTCGCGCCGGGCTTCCTCCGCCCGCTTCCCGGTGACGACCAATCCCTGCGGCGAGATTACCCTGCATGTGACCGGCGGCTATTGCGTGATTGCCGATTTCGCGCCGCTGCTGGCCTGCCCGGTGGACCTGGAAAGCTTCGCGCCGGGCGAGGCGTCGGCGGATCTGGCCGCGCTCTGGGATGCGCGGGTGGAGGACAGCGTGCGCCTGGGCGTGCGCTTCCTAATCCGGGCCAACCGGATGGACGCGCTTTATGGCGAGGAGGTCGCGCGCACCAACCGCATCGGCATCGGCCCGACCGGACTGCATGAATGGGCCTGGATGCGCTTCGGCCTGGGCTTCCATGACCTGCTGGACGAGTCCCGGTCCCGGGAGTTCTGGCGCGCGCTGGACCGGCTTTCGGCCGCGGCCAAGGCGGAGGCGAATGCCTATGCCGAGAGCCTGGGCATGGCGCGGCCAGTGACGGTGACGACGGTGAAGCCGGCCGGCACCACCAGCAAGCTGTTCGGCCTGACCGAGGGGGCGCATCTGCCGGCGCGGCGGCAATATCTCCGCTGGGTGCAGTTCAAGGGCGGCAAGGACGAGCAGACGCGCGCCTGGCTGCCCGGCTCCGATCCTCTGCTGGCCGAGTATGAGGCGCGGGGCTACCCGATCCGCACGCTGCGGAGCTTCCCGGGCATGAGCATCGTGGGCTTCCCGACCGTGCCGCTGGCGTTGCGCCTGGGGCTGGGACCGAAGCTGGTGACGGCGCCCGAGGCCTCGCCGGATGAGCAATATGCCTGGCTGCGCCTGCTGGAGCGGCACTGGATTGGCGAGAGTCAGGGCAACCAGGTGAGCTACACGCTGAAGGTCTTTACCGACCAGGTGGAGCTGGACGCCTTCCGGGCCATCATGCGGGACGAGCAGCCGAGGGTGCGCTGCTGCTCTGTGCTGCCGAGCCGGCCGGATTCGGAGCTGGGCTACGAGTACCTGCCGGAAGAGGAGGTCTCGGCCGGTCGCTTCGCGGCCATCGTGGAAGGGATCCGCGATGGGACGGTGCAGGAGGCGGTGGACTGGGCCCATCTGCAATGCGCGAGCGGGGTCTGCCCGATCTGACCCGGTAAAAGGGCCGGGAGGGCGGAATCGTTCCCGGCCTTCCTGGTTCTCGTCAAATTGAAAGCAGGCTTGTGCGCTCCGGCCCGGCATGGGATGGCCCTGGCCCATGTTGCGCGCCCTGTACGACCGGATCATCGCCCTGTCCGCCCATCCCCGGGCGCCGACGCTGCTGGGCGTCGTCTCCTTCACGGAGAGCAGCTTTTTCCCGATCCCGCCGGACGCGATGCTGATCCCGATGTGCCTGGCGCGGCCGGAACGGGCCTATCACTACGCCCTGATCTGCACGATCACCTCGGTGCTAGGTGGGCTGCTGGGCTATGCCATCGGCGCCCTCCTCTTCGAGGCAGTGGCGCTGCCCGTGCTGGCCGCCTATGGCCATGCCGACGCGCTGGCCACCTTCACCGCCTGGTTCGAGCGCTGGGGCGCGGCGGTGATCCTGATCAAGGGGCTGACCCCCATCCCCTATAAGATCGTCACCATCGCGGCGGGGGCGGCGCATTTCTCCCTGCTGGTGTTCTTCGTGTGCAGCATCATCACCCGGGGGGCGCGGTTCTTCCTGCTGGCCTGGTTGCTGCGGCGCTTCGGGCCGCCGGCGCGGGTGTTCATCGAGCGGCGGCTGAACCTGATCGCAGGGGTGACGGCACTGGCGATCGTGGGCGGGTTCCTGGTGTTGCGCTTCGTCTGAGCGCGGACGGGGCCGGGCGGAAGAATCTTCGCTGGGCCCCAGGGCTTGGATGTTCAAGGGAGCGCATGGGCCGCTGGCGCGACGGTACGGCATGGCTGCGGCCATTCCGGGCTGGTTGACCTGAATGCGGCGGAGTCGGATAGGGGCGCCCCGATCCGGGGCCATATGACGGCCAGTTCAATGCCGCGGCCCGTGATGCTTCGGCTGGAATGCCGGGCCGTATCAGAAAGAACCGATGTTCAGCCTCGTCTTCAGCCGCCGCTACTCGATGGCCCATCGCCTGATTGCCGGCCTGTCTGAGAAATGTGCCGTGCCGCATGGGCATAACGAGACCGTCACCGTCCGGCTCCAGGCCGTCAGCCCGGGGCCGCTCGATGGGGCGGCGAATATGGTCGCGCCCTTCGAGCAGGCGAAGGCGACCTGGCATCGCTGGATCGATGAGCGGGTGGACCATGCCTTGCAGCTCTCGGAAGCGGACCCGCTTCTCTCCTGGTTCCGGGCCCATGAGCCGCACCGGCTGGACCGCATCCTCGTCACCCCAGGGGATCCGACGACCGAGGCGCTGGCCTGCTGCTTCATGGCGAAGCTGAACGCCTTCCTCGCGGCCGAGGGTGGGCGGTTGGCCTGTGTCGAGATCCGGATCGAAGAGACCCCGACCAATGTCGTGGTCTTCGACGGCGACCCGCTGGCCGTCCTGCCGGCCCCGCGTGAGGCCGGCCGGTGCTGGTGGCGGCGCCCGGATATGAGCATCAACGACTTGCCGGCCCTGCCACAGACGCCGCTGCGCGCCGTGGGAGGCATGCCGTGAGCTACGCCGTCAAGGAGATCTTCTACACCCTGCAGGGAGAGGGGGCACAGGCCGGCCGTCCGGCTGTGTTCTGCCGCTTCGCCGGCTGTAACCTCTGGTCCGGCCGGGAAAGCGACCGGGCCAAGGCGGTCTGCCAGTTCTGCGACACCGATTTCATCGGCACCGACGGTTCCGGCGGCGGGCGTTTTGCCGATGCGGCCTCCCTGGCCGATGCCGTGGCCTCGCATTGGCCAGGCGGGGGAAGCCCCTTCGTGGTCTGCACCGGCGGCGAGCCGCTGTTGCAGCTCGACGAACCCCTGGTCGAGGCGTTGCACGCGCGGGGTTTCGAGGTGGCGGTCGAGACGAACGGAACCGTTGCCCCTGCCCCGGCGGGCATCGACTGGATCTGTGTCAGCCCGAAGGCCGGGGCGCCGCTGCGCCTGACGGAGGGACACGAACTGAAGTTGGTCTACCCGCAGCCTGGGCTGGAGCCGGAGCTTCTGGAGGAGATGGGCTTCTCGCGCCTTTCCGTGCAGCCCATGGACGGGCCGGACCAGGCGCATAACACCCGGCTGGCTGTGGAGTTCTGCATGCGCCGCCCGCGCTGGCAGCTGAGTCTGCAGACGCACAAGCTGCTGGGCATCCGGTAGGGGCTGCGGCGCGGGACGGCTGGGCTGCCAGGCATTTTCGCTGGCTTTTCCTTCCGCCCCCTCGCCCCCTGGTGATCCGTGTCGCCGCTATCGGCTTCCGGACCCCGGGACTACATCCCGCCCATGCCCTTCCGCTCCCTCGAGTCCTTTATCGACCCGATCGCCCCGCCGGGCGCCGGGGCCGCGAAGCGTCTTGGCGTGCCGGTGCCGGAGGGGCCGCCGCCCCGCAGCCTGACCGGCTTCTACTGGCATTTCGCGCGGCAGGCGCGGGCGCTGGTGATCGCGCTTTTCGCCACGGGGTTCCTGGTGGCGGTGCTGGACAGCCTGATCCCGGTTTTCATCGGGCAGGTGGTGGCGCTGTTGGGGCAGCATCCGCCGGACCGGCTGCTGGCGGAGGCGGGCTGGAGCCTGCTGGGGATGGCGGCGGTGCTGCTTGTGCTACGGCCGGGCGCGGTGCTGGCGCAGAACCTGGTGACGAACCAGGGGATCAACCCGGCCTTCACCAGCCTGATCCGCTGGCAGGCGCACCGGCTGGTCTCGCGCCAGGGCTGGGCCTTCTTTCAGGAGGATTTCGCGGGGCGGATCGCCACCCGGGTGATGCAGGCGGGGCCGGCGCTGAGGGAATCCGTGGTCCAGACGATCACGGCGGTCTGGTACATTCTGGTCTATGGCAGCAGCGCGGTGGTCTGGCTCGGAGGGGCGGACTGGCGGCTGATGGTGCCGATCCTGCTCTGGTTCGTGGCCTATGCGGCGCTGTTGCGGTTCGTGGTGCCGCAGATGCGGGACCGGTCCCGTGCGGCGTCGGAGCAGCGCAGCCTGCTGACCGGGCGGATCGTGGATGCCTATACCAATATCCTGTCCATCAAGCTCTTCGCCCGGGCGGAGCGTGAGGACGCCTTCGTGCAGGAGGGGGTTCGGGGGCTGACCGCGGCCTTCCAGCGGCAGTCGCGCATGGTGACGCTGAACGCGGTGCTGCTCTCCTCGCTGAACGCCCTGCTGCTGACGGGGATGGCAGCGCTGTCCATCGGGCTTTGGATGCGCGGAGATCTGGCCATGGCGGCGGTGGCGACCGCCCTGCCCATGGCCTGGCAGATCGCCAACATGTCGGGCTGGGTGGCCTTCAACGTGGCCGGCATCTTTGAGAATATCGGCGTGGTGCAGGAGGCGATGCGGAGCATCGCCGTGCCGCCGACCGAGCCGGATCCGCCGGGTGCGCGGCCGCTGGTGGTGACACGCGGGGCGATCCGGTTCGAAGGGGTGCGCTTCGGCTATGGGCGCCAGGATGCCGCCGTGCTGGATGGGCTCGACCTGGACATCCGGCCCGGCGAGCGGGTGGGGTTGGTCGGGCATTCCGGGGCCGGCAAGACCACGGCGGTGAACCTGCTGCTGCGCTTCTTCCACCCCGAATCCGGACGGATCACCATCGACGGGCAAGATATCGCGGGGGTGACGCAGGAGAGCCTGCGGGGCGCCATCGGCATGGTGACGCAGGACACGGCGCTGCTGCACCGTTCCATCGGCGACAATATCCGCTTCGGGCGGCCAGAGGCGACGATGGCCGAGGTGGAGGAGGCCGCGCGGCGCGCCGAGGCAGCAGATTTCATCGCGACGCTGTCAGACTGGCGGGGACGGCGGGGCTATGATGCCCATGTCGGGGAGCGCGGGGTGAAGCTTTCGGGCGGGCAGCGGCAGCGCATCGCCATCGCCCGGGTGCTGCTGAAGGACGCGCCCATCCTGGTGCTGGACGAGGCGACGAGCGCGCTCGATTCGGAGGTGGAATCGGCCATTCAGGACCAGCTTGCCACCCTGATGGCGGGCAAGACGGTGATCGCCATCGCGCATCGCCTTTCCACCATCGCGACGCTGGACCGGCTGGTGGTACTGGAAGCCGGGCGTATCGTGGAAAGCGGGACGCATGCGGCGCTGCTGCGGCGAGAAGGGGCCTATGCGCGGCTCTGGGCGCGGCAGTCCGGGGGATTTATCGGGGCCTGAGGCCTTGGCTGTTTCTTCCATTGGTCAGAATGGACGCAACAGCGGACGGGAAGCTGGTGTTAAGCGAGCGTTGCGACGCCGCACGTGCTTGACACCACATGGACGCCAATTTAGGGACCCCCTGCCTTCCGGGGGACACCGCGGAGGAGCGAAGTGGAAAACCGGGACGGCTTCGACGACCGACTGCGGCAGGCCAGGGCCCGACAGGGCCTGGATCCCAAGCCCTCTGAGGGGGCGACGGGGGGGCTGCCGGTAGGACCGTGGGGAATAGGCTTCCGCGCGGGGGTCGAGGTGGTGTCGGCACTGGTCGTGGGCGCGGCGCTGGGCTTTGGCCTCGATCGCTGGCTCGGGACCTTTCCCTGGCTCTTCCTCGTCTTCTTCGTGGTGGGCGGCGCCGCGGGGGTGCTGAACATCTATCGGCTGTTCAGCCCGCGCCCCGGTGCCCGACCGTAATTCAAGGACCGACCAGTGGCCGCCGAAGGCAAGACGATCGACGCGCTGAGCCAGTTCGAGCTGATTCCGGTGCTGGGCCCGGTGGGCCGGGCCATCGGCTTTTCCCAGTCCAACGCGCATATGCTGCTGGCCGTGGGGCTGGTGAGCTTCATGATGCTGGCGGGTATCCGCAAGCGGGCGCTGGTTCCCGGGCGGTTCCAGGCGGCCTCCGAGATGTTCTACGAGTTCATCGAGAACCTCGTGACGGGGCAGGTGGGGCATGAGGGGCGGAAGTATTTCCCCTTCGTCTTCGCGCTGTTCATGTTCGTGCTGTTCGGCAACCTGATCGGCCTGTTCCCCTACGCCTTCACCTACACCAGCCACATCGCGGTCACCTTCGGGCTGGCGGCGACCGTGTTCTTCGTGACAACGATCGTGGCGCTGGTGCTGCACGGGAAGAAGTTCTTCGGCTACTTCTTCCCCGAGGGCGCGCCGCTCTGGCTTGCGCCCATCATCGTGCCGGTTGAGGTGGTGTCCTACCTGTCCCGCCCGGTCAGCCTTTCCGTGCGTCTCTTCGCCAACATGGTGGCGGGCCACGTGCTGCTGAAGGTCTTCGCGACCTTCGTCGTCCTTCTCGGTGGGCTGGGCATGATCGGGCCGGTGGCCGCGCTCCTGCCGCTCTCCGTCAACGTGTTGCTCGTCGGGTTCGAGATCCTGGTGGCCTTCCTGCAGGCCTATGTGTTCGCGATCCTGACCTGCATTTACCTGCACGACGCGGTGCACCTGCACTAAACCGCGCCGGCAACCACCCCAACCGCTCAACAAGGAAGAGTCCTCCGATGAACGATCCTGCCGCCTATCTTGGCGCCTTCAAGGCGCTCGGCGCCGGCATCGCCGTCTTCGCGCTGTTCGGCGTGGGTCTCGCGCTCGGCAACATCTTCTCGACGCTGATCTCGTCGGTTGCCCGCAACCCGTCCGCCCGCGACACCGTGTTCCCGATCGGTATTCTCGGCTTCGCCCTGACGGAAGCCGTCGCGCTCTTTGCGCTGCTGATCGCCTTCCTGATCCTCTTCGCCTGATCGGGTCCGCGGCGCGGCCCTGGTGAGTCCTTCGGGGCTTTCCCAGGCCGTCCGCCGCGGGACGGAGACCGCATGATCCGCCTCCTGCACGCGACTGCCCTGGCGCTCCTGCTCTCGCAGGCTCCTGCCGCGCTCGCCCAGCATGTTACGGCCCCCGCGCCCACCGGCTCGGTGACCACCAACGCGCCTCTGCCGGGGCAGCAGGGGGAAAGTGCCGCCGTGCAGGCCGACAGCGACCGCGCCCGCGCGGTGCGCGCGGCACGTGAGACTGCGGCCGAGTACGACCACGCCGCGGCTTCCGACGCGGACAGCGGCGGCATGCCGCAGCTCGACTTCAGCAACCCCCTGATGGTCTCTCAGGTGGTGTGGCTGTTCGTCATTTTCGGGCTGCTCGTCTTCCTCTGCTACCACTACCTGCTGCCTCCGGTGGCGAAGGTGCTGGAGGACCGCCGGGCCCGCATCGCGGCCGATCTCGACGCGGCGCGTGATGCCCGTGCCGAGGCTGAGGCCGCGGAAGCCGGGCGCCGCGAGAGCACGGCCCGGGCCCGCGCCGAGGCGCAGGCCTCGGTCGCTGCCGCGATGCAGGCCGCCCAGGCTGAATCGGCCGCCCGTGCCGAGGCGCTGGCCGCCCGGCTGGACAAGCAGATTGCTGAGGCCGAGGCGCGGATCAGCGCTGCCCGCGACACCGCCATGGGCGCGCTGCGCGAGGTGGCCACGGACGCGGCCGGTGCGCTGGTTCAGCGCCTGGCCGGCTTGAACGACCAGGCGGCGGTTGCCGCTGCCGTCCAGCGGGAGCTGGCGGCCCGCAATCTGTCGACTGCCGGCTGAGGGGCGCGCCATGCATCACTACGAGCATTTCTGGCTGGACCCGAAGTTCTGGGTCGCCGTCTCCTTCATTCTCTTCGTCGTCCTGCTCGGTCGCATGATCTGGGCGCGGCTCGGGGCGATGCTGGATGCGCGAGGCGAGCAGGTCCGCGCACAGCTCGCCGAGGCGACGCGCCTGCGTGAGGAGGCGGAGGCCATGCGGAAGCAGGCTGAAGCCGAGCGGGCCCAGGCCGTGCAAGAGGCGGAGGCGATGATCACCCGCGCTCGGGCCGAGGCTGATCGTGTCGCGGCCGCCGCCGCGGCCGAAGCCGAGGCGAATGCCGCCCGGCGCGAGCGCATGGCGATGGACCGCATCGCCGCGGCCGAGAGCAGCGCCCTGGCCGAGGTGCGCCAGGCCGCGGCCGAGATCGCCGCCGCCGCCGCCCGCTCCGTTATCGCGGAGAGGCTGACGCCGGAGGCGGACGCGGCCATGGTGGACAAGGCTGTAGCCGGCCTGCCTCGCGTGCTGCGCGCGGCCTGATCGGGCCTTCATCGTCGGAACCAAAGCGGGGGCCTTAGGGCCCCCGTTTGCATTTCTGTGCTCTGCGCCTAGCCTCTGCCCGAATCCACGGGGAGAAACTGGAATGAGGCGACTTTTGCTGGCCGGCGCTGCCGCGCTGATGCTCTGCGCCGGGGCGGGGTTGAACGCGGCTGATGCCGCCACCTTCCGCTGGGCCAATGACGGCGACGTCAACTCCATGGACCCCTATGCGCGGAACGAGACCTTCCTTCTCACCTTCACGCAGAACATCTACGAGCCGCTGGTCCGCCGGAACCGCGAGCTGAAGGTCGAGCCTGCGCTCGCCGTCTCCTGGTCCCAGCCCTCGCCGACCGTGTGGCGGCTGAATCTGCGCCAGGGCGTCAAGTTCCATGACGGCTCGCCCTTCACCGCCGATGACGTGATCTTCAGCGCGGAGCGCGTGCGGGGGCAGGGCTCGAACCTGACCTCCGTACTCTCCTCGGTGAAGGAGGTGCGCAAGGTCGATGACTTCACCGTCGAGTTCGAGACGAAGGCGCCCGATCCGATCTTCCTGGAGGAGATCACCACCTGGGCGATGATGTCCAAGCGCTGGGCGGAGGCGAACAATGCCACCCAGGCGGTGGACCTGACGAGCGGCCAGGAGAACTTCGCGACCCGCAATGCCAATGGCACCGGGCCCTTCATGCTGGTCAGCCGGGAGCCGGACCGCCGCACCGTGCTGCGCGCGAACCCGAACTGGTGGGACAAGCCGGAGCACAACCTTGATGAGGTGGTGTTCAACGTCATCGGCAATGACGCAACCCGCGTGGCCGCCCTGCTCTCGGGCGAGGTGGACATGATCTACACCGTGCCGCCGCAGGACACGGACCGGCTGAGCCGCGCGGGCAATGTGCGGATCCATCAGCAGCCGGAACTGCGCACCGTGTTCCTGGGCATGGACCAGTCGCGCGATGAGCTGCTGAAGTCCGACGTGAAGGGGAAGAACCCCTTCCGCGATGTGCGCGTGCGCCGCGCCTTCCAGCTCGCCATCGATCTTGAGGCCATAAAGACGCGCATCATGCGCGGCCAGTCCCGTCCGACCGGGCTGATGGTCGGCCCGGGCGTGAATGGCTGGACCGAGGCGGCCGACCAGGTCGTGCGCCCCGATGTCAATCGCGCCAAGGCGCTTCTGGCCGAGGCCGGCTACCCCAATGGCTTCGGCGTGACGCTGGACTGCCCGAACGATCGCTATGTGAATGACGAGGCGATCTGCACGGCCGTTGTGTCCATGCTGGCGCGCATCGGAGTGAAGGTGACGCTGAACGCCCAGACCCGTGCGCGCTACTTCGCCGAGATCCTGGCGCCGCGCTACCAGACGAGCTTCTATCTGCTCGGCTGGACGCCGACGACCTATGACGCCCACAACACGCTCTACAACATCATGGGCACGCGGGGCGGGGCGCGCGGCGTGTTCAACTCGGGTGGCTGGAGCAATGCCCGCTTCGACGGGCTGCTGGACCAGATCGCGGTGGAGACCGACCCCGCAAAGCGCCAGCAGATGATTAACGAGGCGATGAAGATCCACGTTGACGAGGTGGGGCACATCCCACTGCATCAGCAGGTCGTCGTCTGGGCGGCCCGGAACAACATCACCCTGCAGCAGATGGCGGATAACTACTTCCCGCTGCGCTACGTGCGGGTGGGGCAGTAAGCGGCCGGCAGCTCCGGGGAAGGCTCAGCCTTCCCCGGAGCTCTTCCGCCAGGGTGAGGGAATGGCCTCAATGGAAAGGGGTCCCTGGCAGACGCCAGGGACCCCTTTCCATTGAAGGGACCAAACGGTTCTCAGGCTTCCCGGGGCTTACAGAAGCTCCAGCTGCCGCGCATCCGCCCCAGGCACGGCGAAGCGAGAGCAGTCCAGAGCGCCGTTTTCCCGCGCCTTATCCAGGCCCAGACGCTTCGTCGCCACGGCGAAGCGGCGGGCGAGCATGTCGGCATAGGGGCCGGTGCCGGTCTGTCGGGTCCCGAAGCGGGAATCATAGGTCCGGCCGGCGCGAGTTTCGCGGATCAGGGCGAGCACGCGGGCGGCGCGATCCGGCATATGGGCGTTCAGCCAGTCCTCGAACATCTGCCGGATCTCGAGGGGTAGGCGCAGCAGGACATAGCCGGCGGCGCGGGCGCCGTGTGCGTGGGAGGCCTCCAGGATCTTCTCCAGCTCGGCGTCGTTCACGCCCGGGATCATGGGGGCCGCGAGCACGCCCACCGGGATGCCGGCCCGGGCGAGCTCATGCATCGCGGCCAGACGGCGCAGGGGCGTCGCGGCGCGCGGCTCCATGGTACGGGCCAGGCGGTTGTCCAGCGTGGTGACGGAGAAGCAGACCTGGACGAGGCTGCGCGCCGCCATCCGGGTCAGGATGTCCATATCCCGCAGCACGCCAGCGGATTTGGTGACGATCGTGACGGGGTGGTTGAAGCGGTCCAGAACCTCCAGCACCTGACGGGTCAGGCCAAGGGTGCGCTCGACGGGCTGGTAGGGATCGGTGTTGGCGCCAAGCGCGATGGGGCGCGGCACATAGCCCGGCTTACGCAGCTCCTTTTCGAGCAGCGACGCCACCTCGGGCTTGAAGTGCAGGCGGGCCTCGAAATCGAGACCCGGGGAGAGACCGATCCAGGCATGGGTTGGGCGGGCATAGCAGTAGATGCAGCCGTGCTCGCAGCCGCGATACGGGTTGATGGACCGGTCGAAGCCGATATCCGGGCTGTCATTCCAGGTGAGGGCGGAGCGGGAGGTGTCCCGCGTGAGGGAGGTGGCGAGCGGCGGCAGGTCGGCCATCGCCTCGGCCAGCGTGCCCCAGCCATCGTCGAAGGCATCGGTCCGCGTCCGCTCGAACCGATTGGCGGGGTTCGAGACAGCGCCGCGGCCGCGCCGGACGCCCGGCAGCGGGGTGGAGGTGCCCCGGAGGCCGGGACGGTTCAGGAGAGGGCTGCCCAGGGTGCCGTCCGGCATGGTGGCCTCCTATTGAGTTCGCCTTGTGTTCTCCCGAATTTGGGCATTGGGGGGTGGTGACGTCAAGAACATTCAAAGAACGAAGTTGTGAAAACTGAGGCCCGACAGGGCTTTCTTGAGGGTTTGGCCTGCCTGCCGCGGATCTTCAGCACCAACGAATGTTCACTAGGCTGCAGCTTCTAACCAAATAAGGTTCCGCAGCGCAGCTGTTCGCGCGGACGACATGAAATACCGGCCCGCAGCCCTGCCGGATGGCCGTTCAATCCAGTGTACTGGCCCGGCGGGAGCATCCCTCTGGCAGGGCAATGAGGCCTGCCACCGAAATGCCACAGTTGGGGTGAGGCATGGTGCTCAGCGAAACGTGAAGCTGGCATTCTGGCAGTGCGCGCCGTTACGCTGCGCCGCATGATGCCGTCTGAGGCCCCATTCCGCTTCCCGACCCGACTCGCGCTCCGCGCGCGCTGGGGTGGCGCCGGGCGGCACAGGCGGGCCGGGTTGGTCGCCGCCGCGCTGCTGGCCGGCTGCGCTGCCGGCGGAACGCCTGGCCCAGGCGTGTCGGTGATGGATGCAGCACCGCAGCAGGTTGCCCAGGCAGCGTCTTCGGCGCCGGTGATTGTCGCGGGCCCGCGTGTTGCGGCCGCCGCCACACCGTCCGGCGTGTTCGGGGCCTATCTCGCCGGGCGTCTGGCCGCGAATGAGAGTGATGCGGGGGCGGCGGCGGATGCCCTGCTTTCCGCGCTCGCGGTGGAGCCGAATGAACCGGAGATCCTGACCCGCGCCTTCAACGCCGCCGTCATGGCTGGCCGATCCGAGGCGGTGCGACTTGCCCGGCGCATGCCGGAAAGCCAGCTTGCCGCGCTGCTTTTGTCCGGAGCGGACGCTCAGGCCGGGCGCTGGGACCGAGCGGAGGCCCGGATCCGCAGCCTGCCGCGCCAGGGCAGCGCGCAGATCCTGCAGCCGCTGCTGCTGGCCTGGGCCCAGGCCGGTCGGGGCAGTATCGATGCGGCCCTGGCCACGCTGCGGCCCTTCACAGAAGCTGGGCAGCTTCGTGGTGTGGCGGCGCTGCATGGCGCAATGATCGCCGATGTGGCGAACCGCCCGCGGGACGCGGAGCGGCTGATCCGGATTGCGGTGGCCGAGGCGGCGGAGCCGAATATGCGGCTGGCCACCATTGCCGCCGGCATCCTGGCCCGGGCGGGGCGGGAAGCGGACGGGGCGCGGATTTTTGACGCCATGTCGCTGGGAACCGACGACATCGTGCTGACGGCGAGCCCGGCGGCGCGCCGGGCGGCGCTGTCCGAGCGGGCTGTGGCCTCCCCGGTGGAGGGGATGGCGGAGGCGCAGGTGGCGCTGGGCGCGGCACTGCGTGCACAGGGGGCACCGGAGCTGTCGCTGATCCTGGCGCGGCTCTCGCTACGGCTGCGGCCGGGCTTCGCGCCCGCCCAGCTTCTGGCCGCCGAGAGCATGGCGGATGAGCGGCATGTGACCGCCGCCCTGGCCATGCTGGATGACGTTGCGAAGGATGACCCAATGGCGCCGCTGGCGGCGCTGCGCCGTGCCACGCTGTTAAGCCGGCTGGGACGGACCGCCGAGGCGTTGGTCCTGCTGCGGCAACTCGGGGAGGCACATCCCGGTGCGCCGCAGCCCGCCATGGCCATGGGTGATATTCTGCGTCGCGAGGGACGCCCGGCTGATGCCGCGGCGGCTTATGGGATCGCGATCAGTGCCCTGACGCATCCCGGCCCGGCGGACTGGCCGCTCTTCAGCGCCCGTGCCATGGCGCGGGAGCGGGCGGGAGACTGGGCGGGGGCTGAGGCGGATCTACGGCAGGCTCTTGCGCTCTCCCCGGATCAGCCTTCCGTGCTGAACCACTTGGCCTATGCCTGGGTGGAGCGCGGAGAGCGGCTGGAAGAGGCCCGCGGAATGTTGGAGCGAGCCGTGGCCGCGAGACCGGAGGACGGTAATATCGCCGACAGTCTGGGCTGGGCGCTGTTCCGCCTGGGCGACCTGCCCGGGGCCATTCGCTGGCTGGAGAAGGCTGTGGAGCTGGAGTCGCGCAACGCGGTGATCAACGACCATCTGGGTGACGCCTATTGGGCGGCAGGGCGGCAGGCGGAGGCGCGCTTCCAATGGCGCCGCGCGCTGGGGCTGGATCTGGAGCCGGGCGAAACGGGGCGGATCGAGGCGAAGATGCGCGACGGGTTGCCTGCCGCCACCGTCCTCCGGTGAGGCTGGTGGAGTCGACGGGGGCGATCAGGGCCGCGGAGGCCGGGTCGTGACGGCGGGCGGGCGTCTTTGGACACAGGGGCCGGCCTTCGTGGCGGAAGGGGCAGGGCACCCCGGGACGGCGGCAGCCCGGGACCTTTCGGTGGAGCCCGCACCGGCGAAGATCAACCTGCACCTGCATGTCACAGGGCGGCGGGCGGATGGATATCATCTGCTCGACAGCTTGGTGGTGTTTGCAGGGGCCGCCGATACGGTGGAGGCGGCGCCGGCTGACGGGCTTTCCTTATCGCTGGGCGGACCGGAGGCCGGGGGGTTGGCGGCAGAGCCGGACAATCTGGTTCTGCGGGCCGCGCGTGTGCTGGTGGACGCGGCCGGGCGCCCGTTGCCGGGAGCGGCATTGCGGTTGGAAAAGCGGCTTCCCGTGGCGTCCGGCATTGGCGGCGGATCGGCCGATGCGGCGGCGGCGCTGCGGGCGCTGGACCGCTTATGGAAGCTGGGGATGGAAGCGCCCCGGCTGGAGGCATTGGCCGTGCGGCTGGGAGCGGATGTGCCGGTTTGCATCAAGTCCCGCCCGGCCCGCATGGCGGGGGTGGGAGAGGTGTTGTCGCCCGCGCCTGATCTGCCGGAATTCGGGCTGGTAATGGCCAATCCACGGGTTTCCCTGGCGACACCGAGAGTTTTCGCGGCGCGCGAAGGCGATTTCTCGCCCCCCGCCGCGCTGCCGGAGCGGTGGGCGGATGCCCGTGCCATGGCAGCCGATCTGCGGGGCCTACGGAACGATCTGGAGCAGCCCGCGATTGCTCTATGCCCGCCGATCGCCTCGGTGCTGGCGGCCTTGGCCGCGCTGCCTGGGGCGCTGATGGCGCGGATGAGTGGGTCGGGCGCCACTTGCTTCGCGATTTTTGCGGATGCCGGTGCGGCGGCACAGGCAGCGGCAATGCTGCCCGCGGCCTGGTGGCGTTGGGGCGGGGGCTCTTATGTGAGCGGGATGCGCGGGTAGGGCTTTACGCGGAGCGCGGGTGAGGACATGTTCCGGCTCGGCCGGACATGGCCCGATGGGGCGTAGCCAAGCGGTAAGGCAGCGGTTTTTGGTACCGCCATTCCCAGGTTCGAATCCTGGCGCCCCAACCAGCGAATCGGATTTCCTTTTTACTTCAGGATTTTGCGTCGGCGATCCAGCCCCTGGAGGCGGCTCGGCGGCCCGTGTCACACATCACTGTCACACAAGAGCGTCACACAACGACCCGCCCCGCCCGGCGCCGGCCGAGGCGCCGCACCACCCACCTCGCCCTGCGGGGCGGTCGCTGGGTCTGGCGCCGGCGGCTGCCCGCGCAGCTGCTGCGGCACTTCGGGGACGACGATTCCTCGTGCGATTTTCGCGACATCCAGATAGCCCTGGGCACAGGCGACCGGGGGATGGCGGTGGTTCGCGCCGCCCTGCTGGACGCCGGATTCGAGCAGTGGGCGGCGGTGCAGATGGGCGCGGACGTAGCGAAGGAGCAGGTAACGCTGGGGGCGGCACTCGCGGCCTTCCGCAGCCGCGCCATCACCTGGAGCGAGGTGGACCGGGCAGCACGTCCGGCGGGGGTGAAGGGGGTCGATGTTCCGGTGACGGAGTGGTCCCTCCCACAAGACCTCGGCCGGGACCTGTGCGCCTTCGCGGAGCAGCCCGACGCCATTGGCCAACATCTGCCCCTCGACCTGCTGGCACGGCTGACGGAGGCGCTTGCCCCCGCCGCCAGCACCGCGGGCAAGCCCTACGGCGTGGTGGCCGGCGAGCTCGCAGCGGCCATGGCGGAAGATGGAACGAGGCCTGTACGGACCAGTCTGCTCGGCGAGCGCGCGCGTCGCGCGGCCGTTGCCGAGGGACGGGCCCGATTCATCGAGCGCGCGATGCTAGCCAATGACACCGACATCGCGGAGGAACACCTGGCGCGCTTTGAGGTCGAGGAAGGCTTGAGCTTTGAGCCCAACGCGCGCCGGGTCATGCTCCGTTATGCGTTACGGATGCTGGCCGAGGTCGCGCGGGAGGATGCCCGTCGTGATCGTGGGAAGTATCCGGTGCCGGAGGTTGATCCCCTGATGGTCATGTCCATCCAGAGCTGCCCTTCCGGTGGCGGTCCTGGGGGGGCGCGACCTGAGTGTCACGTGCATGCCGGCGGTGCCGATGACGGAAGATGGTCAGGGGACGAACGCGCTGTCGGCGCCAGCCGAACCAAACGAGACGGTGACGCCGACCAGCTTCATGGAAGTCTCGGCGACCGCGATCGCCCGCATTGAAGCCCGCACAGTTGATCAAGTTGGCGCAAAGCAAATCCGCGACTACAAAGTGGCTAGGCGCCTGTTTGGCGACATGTGCGGCGACCTGGATGTCGGCGCGATCACTAAGGCGGCCTGCCAGGACTTTCTTGAGCAGCTAAACCGTGTCCCGAGCCAGCACGGGAAGAGCGAGCGCTTCCGGAACATGACCGGGCGGGAAGCGATCCGTCTGGCGGACAGGGACGATGCGGAAGCCATGCGAGCCGCGATTGCCGCCGGCACCGACCCGGAAGACGCGCCCCGGGTTCACCGAATGTCGGCGGCGACGATCAACAAGCACCTGACCAGCTTGCAGACGCTCGTCGGAGAACATCTCGGCGTTGATCGGAAGGGGCAGACTCCCTTTCTCGCCGTCCGGTTCTCGAAGTCATACGTCAGGAGCAACGCAACCTTCGACCGCAGGCAGCTCGAGGATGATCGCCTCTCTGCTATCTTCCACGGCCCGGTCTTCACGGGTTTCGGTGATGGTGCTGAGGACCGCTTCCTGCCAGGGAGCACGCTCATTCGCGACATGCGGTACTGGGTTCCGCTTGTCGCGCTCTACGGGGGCGAACGTCTGGAGGAGCTTCTCGAGCTCTGGCTGATGACGTAGTCAAGGAGGACGGGGTTGAACTGATCTCCATCGGAGCCATCCATGACCGCAAGCGGACTCAGGTGAAGAGCGCAAGCAGTGTACGCAAAGTACCGGTTCACAGCGTCCTAAAGGAGCTCGGCTTTCTCGACTAAGTCCGGACCATGCGGCAGAGCGGCTCTCGATTCCTCTTTCCCGGCTTCAAGCGAGCTGGACCTGACAAGCGCTTCAGACACAATTTCAGCCAGTGGTGGACGGGGTACCGTCGCGCCGTTGATGCTTACAAGGAAGGACAGAACTTCCATTCGATGCGCCATGGCGTGAATACGAGACTTCTCGCCTCTAAAGATCCGGAAACCATCATCCGAACACTGCTCGGCCATAGCCATGGAAGCAGCATGACGGGAGGCACATACAACAGCGGCCTTTCTAACGCGGAACTCGCGGATGCGATGGAGTTGCTCCGCTATCCCGAGTTGGACACCCTCCGCTTTCTCAAAGAAGGACAGTTTGGGCACGATTGATTGCGATAGGGGGGCGCTCCTTGACCGCCACACAGTACTGTCCCACATTCCCGCCAAGTCGGCTTAAACTGCTGAACTAGCTCCGAATCTTGCGGACCTGATTGGGAATCCTGGCGCCCCGGCCAGAGGACCAAGCTCTTCTCTCTTCAGACCTTCTCAGCGGCCTGCGAAGCCCTCCACGCATGGCGCGTTCCCGGCGTTCACCGCGCCTGTCTCTGCACGTCACGGCGCGCCCGGCGAAGCGCAAGGGGCACCGCCATTGCGGCGAGCACGGCGACAACCACCACGCCGGTTGCGGCCGCCGCAGCCATCCCCAGAGCTGTTGCCAGCGCCCCCAGGCCGATCGCTAGGATACCGCTGAAGAGGTATGAGAGCACGAGGACCGCAGAGGTCATGGAACCCCGGTTCCCCTCCGGCGCGGCCTCGCTAAGGGTGGCGAGGCCGCCATAGACCATGAGGGCGTAGCCGGCGCCGGAAGTCACGCTCGCCGCGACAAGGAAGGCCAGGTCGTGCCAGCCGACGGCGGCGGCCATGAAAGCCATGCCGGCCACCGCCGCAGCCGCCCCCCTGAGGACGGCAACGGGCGCCCGCAGCCCTCTCGCGGCCAAGCCGACGGCACCGAGCGCGACGGGGAAGAGGGACAGCGCGGCCCCGTTCACCAGGAGGTTGTCGGACCGCACCAGCTCGTGCGCGATCTGCGCGCCGAGGGAACCGATAAGCGCGCCGTCCGCATAGGCGGTCATCAGGGTGAAGGCCGCGAACCAGAAGGCCCCCCGCAGCTCGCGTGGCACCCGGGGCAGGCTCGGGCGCCAAGCGGCCAGGCTGCGCGCTTCCTGCCGCGGCAGAGACTGGACGCCCAGGAACAGCGCGACGAGCAGGGCGAGGAGAAGCAGGAAGCTCAGCCGCGTTGGATAGGGGGCGTACTGGGCCAGGGTCCCGCCCAGGAGCAGGGCGGCGGCGAAGCCGAAGGCCTGGGCGGCCAGGGTGACGGCGCTTGCCCTGCGGACCCCGCCCTTGCCGGCGAACTCGACCAATGCCGCCGCCGAGGGCCCGGCGGAAAGCCCAACCCCGAGACCCATCAGGATCCGGCCCGCGAAGAGCATGGCGGTGCCCGTGGCGGCTGCGAAGACCAGGACGCCCGCAGCGGAGGCGGCCACCCCGTAGAGCATCATCCTGCGGCTGCCGAGCGCGTCGGACAGCCCGCCGAACATGATCAGCGTGGCGACCACGAGCAGAGGGTAGATCGCGAAGATGCTGGCGATGACGGTGGGAGTCAGGTTCCACTGCTGGGCATAGAGCGGGTAGGCGATCGTGGGAGCGACACTCGTCCAGAGCGTATGCGCCACCACGCCCGAGGCGATCATGAACCCCTTCGTGTTCGGGGAATGGGGGGGCATGGCAGCCTCCGGCAGGGACATCCGGTGAAAGGGTGGGGCGGCCCGCCCGTGGCTGCCCCCGGGCTCAGGCCGCACGGGCCGGGGCGGAGGACAGAGGCATGTAGCTCGCCGCCTCCGTCACGCGCGCACGGGGATTGGAGAAGGCGTCCCTCATCTGCCCGACCACCCGGCTGCCCTCGACAAGGACAGGCTGGTCGTGGCCTGGCAGGAGGAAGCGGCTGGTGGCCAGGGCGCGCTTGATCGCCGTTTTCTCGGCGAGCTGTGTGGTAGAGCGGTTGGCCGTCACCGTCGGCTCGTTGAAGTTGATGTCGAGGTGGGGTGTGATCAGCTGGTCCGCCACGTCGTAAACGATGTCGCCGCAGATGTTGGCGATTCCCTCCTCCGTCTCGACGAGCACGGAGATAGAGCCGTCCGTGTGACCGCCCGTGTGCCGCACGGCGACACCGGGGATGACCTCCTCCTCGAAGGTGCCGTCCATGTCGAAGAGGCGAAGGGAATCGCGGGTGTGCAGACGGTCAATAAGGTGCTTGGTGTCGGCCGCGGTGTACATGCCCGGACCCATGATGCCGGAGGCAGCGAATTCTAGCTCCCGCCGCGCGATGCCAACCGTCGTGCTCATCGGGAAGGCGTCGAGTCCACCGACGTGGTCGAGATGGGCGTGGGTCTGCAGGACGTAGCGCAGGTCGCCCTTCTTCAGGCCGTGCTGGGCCAGGTGGTGCTCGATCGTCATCTCGCGGGGCTTTCGGGCGGCCATACCGAAGGCGTCGAACATCTCTGCGCTGCGCGGGCCGGTATCCACGAGGACCGGTGCATCACCACCGAGGATGAGGAAACCCAGGAAGGGGATCGTGACCGTCGTCCCCGGTCGGCGGAACAGCACGAGTCCGCTGGAATCCATCGTCAGCGCGCCGAGTTCGATGGGGAAGATCTGCAGTCCCATGGCCGTTCTCCAGTCGAAGTGGGATGAGGGCGCCACGAGGCCGGATGGGCGCGCATCCCGGATAAGATCAGCTCCTCACCCTGCGCGATTGTCGATCCGTCCTGCGGTGCGAGCGATGCGGGGCTGGGGTTCCAAACCGTCTGCGACGCGGAGGGCGCGACCCTTTTCACATCAGCCCACGCGAGACCGGATATGGATCACTTCGCAGCGGCAGCTGCCCTGCGCAGCGCATCGGTGCAAGAGAAAGCGGCCTCTACTCCCTAGTTTACCGGACATGAGCAGCATCCTGGAGCGCGCGATGCCCCGCCGCGATGTCCTCGCCGTCCTTGCCGCGGGAATGGGCTGCGGCCCCGCTGTGGGGCGGCCGGATACGCTGGCGCCCGTGACCGAGAGCCGCGGCATGATCTGGAATGCGGTCGCGGTGGATCGCGGGCGCGTATTCGTCGCCGGTTCGCGCTGGACGGGCTCGCAGGGCCCTGCGCTGGGTCTGCTGGAGACGGACGGGACCGTCCGCCCCTACCCCGACACCGCATGGAACGGCTGGGCACGCGGGGCGGAGCCGGCCGGGGCCTTGGTGAGCGTCAATGCCATCCACATGAACGGGCGCGGCGGTCTCTGGGCCGTGGACACCGGCTCCCCTGACTTCGGCGGCGATCCGCTGCCGGGCGGCGCCAAGCTCGTCCGCATCGACTTGACGACCGACCGGGTCAGCCGCGTCGTCCCGCTCGGACCGCAGATCGCGCGGCCCGGCAGCTACGTGGACGACGTGCGCTTCCGTGGCGAGATGGCCTATCTCACCGATGCGGGCCGCCCCGGGCTGATCGTGCTCGATCTCCGCGACGGCACCGCGCGGCGCGTGCTGGACGGGCACCCCTCCACCATCGCGCCGGAGGGCCGCGCGGCCGTGCTGGATGGCCAGCCCGTGCGCGCACCGGATGGAGGCGTCCTGCGCGTGCACGTCGATCCGCTGGAGCTAACGCCGGATGAGAGCTGGCTTCTCTACGGGCCACTGACCGGCCCGTGGTCGCGCATCGAGACGCGCCTGCTGGACGACTCTTTCATCCCACCCGCCGAGTTGGGCGCCCGGGTGGAGCCCTGGGCCGACCTGCCGCCGGTGGGGGGCACGGCGATGGACGGCAACGGCGACCTCTACTTCACTGACCTTGCGGAGGACACGCTGAAGCGGCTGGACCGCGACAGTCGGATCACCACGATGCTACGCGACCTGCGGCTGCACTGGGCGGACGCGCCCTTCATCGGCGCGGACCGCAACATCTGGCTGCCCGTGCCGCAGATGGACCGCGTGGCGCTGTTCAACGGCGGACAATCCCGCACCCGCTGGCCGGTCCAACTCTTCCGGCTGCCGCTGAACCGCCCGGGCTAACTCGCCATAACCAGCAGAACTTCAACTGCTTGGTATCGGAACTACGCGTTTTTCTTTTTGCGTTCCTGCGCCCACCTTCGTGGCGGGAGGCAGGCGCGGCGTCCGGCCACCCCGGGCCAACCAGCGATCGAGAGAGGTCATGCTGATGACGATGTCCACGCGGCTGGGCCTGGCAGGCTTGGCCCTTGCCCTGGCTGCCCCGGTGACGCTGGCCCAGGCGCCGAGCCGAGAGGCCTTCCCGGCGGAGCGCAGCATCGGCTCCATCGAGCCGGTCTTCGCCTTCCGTGATGGCCCGATGCCGACCGGCGTCACCGTCTCCTCGCGCGGCCGCATCTTCGTGAACTTTCCCAAATGGGGGGATGAGGTGCCCTTCACCGTGGGCGAGATCCGCGACGGCCGCGTGGTGGCCTACCCGGACGCCGCAATCAACGCCGCCGACCCGCGCCGCCCGGGCGGGACGCTGCTGAGCGTGCAGAGCGTCGTGGTGGACGCCGCCGACCGGCTCTGGATCCTCGACACCGCGGCGCCCGGCTTCGCGCGCCCCGTGGGCGGCGGCGCGAAGCTCGTCGCGGTGGACCTGGCGACGAACAAGGTCCTCCGCACCATCGTGCTGCCGGAGACGGTGGTGCTGCCCACCACCTACGTGAACGACGTGCGCTTCGACCTGCGCCAGGGCCGCGCCGGGGTCGCCTACATTACGGATTCCTCCACCTCCGGCCCTGGGGGGATCATCGTCGTCGATCTCGACAGCGGCGAGGCGTGGCGGCACCTGACGGGGCATCCCTCCACCTCTCCCGACCCGGCCTTCGTGCCGGTGGTGGAGGGCGAGACGATGGCGGTGCGGGAAGCGGGCAAGCCGCCCACGCCCTTCCGCGTGGCCTCCGACGGGATCGCCCTCTCGGCGGATGGGGAGACGCTGTACTTCTGCCCGCTCTCCAGCCGCCACCTCTTCTCCGTGCCCACGGCGCTGCTGCGCGATCGGCGCGCGGCGCCGGAGGCTGTGGCGGCGGCGGTGCGGGACCTTGGTGAGAAGGGAGCCTCGGACGGGCTGGAGGCGGACGACAAGGGCCGTGTCTATGCCGGCGACTACGAGCACAACAGCATCCGCCAGCGCGGGACGGACGGCCAGTGGCGCACCATTGCGCACGACCCGCACATCCTCTGGCCGGACACGCTCTCCATCGCGCGGGACGGATACCTCTACTTCACTGCCAACCAGTTGCAGCGACAAGCCATGTTCCACGAAGGACGGGACCTGCGGGTGAAGCCCTACCTCCTATTCCGCATCCGCATCGACGCCGGGCCGGTGGAGCTGCGGTGAGCGCCCCGGACCCGCCCCGGCCGGACGAGAACCTTTCCAGGAGCGGCGTGATGCGAACGGTGGTGGCCGGCAGTGCCGGAATCGTTTTCGCGGCAGAGACCGGCACGGCGGGAGCCCAGCTCCCGCCCGCGCAGGCCGCGGAAGCCTCCGCAGCGGCCTCCCTCGTGCGGCAGCTCGGCGGGGATCACGTCTCGGCCGCGCCGGGCCGCGGGCTGCTGCCAGTCGTCAGCGCGCATATTGGTGCCGTGCCGGCACTGTTCGGCCTGGACGAGCAGCCGATGGAGCAGATGTCCCCGCTGATTGGGCGGCAGTACCTCAGCGGCGCGGGCGCCACCTTCTGCAAGTGGACGATGCGGAAGGGCGCGGTGGTGCCGCTGCACCACCACGTGAACGAGCAGATCACCTGGATCACCGAAGGGCGCGCCGAGGTCTTCTCCCAGGGCCGGCGCTTCGTGATGACGGCTGGCACGCTGCTCATCATCCCACCCAACGTGCCGCACGAGTTCCTCTTCACCGAGGACACAATCGACATCGACATTTTTGCCCCGCAGCGCCAGGACTGGCTGGACGGCACGGCGGGCTACTACGCGCGCTGAATAGCGCATGGAGATCAGGAGAGAGCCCGTGTCCGAGTACACCGCGCCATCCCATGGCCGATTCGACCTTGCCGCCATTGCGAAGAGCTTCCCCGAGACGGCGGACACGCTGCTCGTGGACCGCTATCTCACGAGAGAGGAGGCGGCGAGCGCGCGCGTTTTCCGCGTCTATCGCGGTACGCCGCCGCACTACCACGCGACCTGCGACGAATACCTCTACGTCCTCTCGGGGCGCGGCACCTTCTGGATGGAGAGCGCCCACACGCAGGACGAGTTCCGGCCGGGCCAACTTCTCTTCTTCCGCCGCGGCACGGTGCACGCCCTGCCGGACATCCTGGAGGGGCCCGTCGTCTTCCTCTCAGTGGACACGCCGCGGCGCGATCCGAAGGACATCATCTTCGTCAACCCGGCTGACGGCACGCCGGAGAGCTTCATCCGCCAGCAGGGGCAGTGAGCCTCGCACGCAGGAGATCCGCATCATGACATCCAAGCTGAGAGCCGCCCCGGTGCTGGCCGGGCTCCTCCTTCCGGCCACGCTGCCCGCCGCCGCGCAGGGCGTGCCGGTGAAGGAGTTGATCGTCGCCACCGCGCCTTCCGCCGCGCAGCGCGCGAGCGTGGAGAAGGCTGCGCGCGCTTTCTACAATTTCTGGAACACGGGCAACGCGGCACTGCTGCACGAGGCGCTAGCTCCGGGCTTCATCGACCATACCCTGCCGCCCGGCCGGCCGCAGGGGCCGGAAGGCCCGGCCTTCGCTTCGCGCAACTTCCGCCAGGCGGTGCCGGATCTTCGCGTCTTGGTCGAGAAGATGATCATCGCGGGCGACTACGTGACGGTGCACATGCACTTCACCGGCCATTTCACCGGTACCCTTGGCGACGCACGCGGCAGCGGCCAACCGATCGACTTCATCGCGACTGACCTGATCCGTGTGACGGATGGCCGCGTGACCGACAACTGGCACATTGAGGACAACCTCAGGCTGCTTCAGCAGATGGACCTCGTGCCCAAGCCGTAGCCGGCGCGCGGCCGGGGTCTATCAGGCCCACCGCTAGCAGCGATCCGATCTATGCGTTTCCCTGGCTGACTGCCCGCGGGCGAGACTGGGCGACAATACTAGAACCGGAACCGGACCCATGTCGCGTCTCCTGCGTCCCGTGGCCGCCTGCTTCTCTCCTGCTCCCGTGACGGGAACGGAGGTGGTGATGCCGGTCGCGTCAAGCGGGCCCGTGCCCGTCCTTGCTGTGGAGGGCCAGCCCCTCACCGCCGCGCCGCGCCGGGGGCGCTGGGCGGCGGTGGCGCTGGTCGCGGCCATCCTGCTCTGGGGGGCGAACTGGCCGGTGATGAAGGTGGGGTTAGCGCATGTCACGCCGCTCTGGTTTTCTGCCCTGCGCTTTGCGGCGGGGGCGGCCTGCCTCTTCCTGCTCCAAGCCGTGCAGGGCCGGCTACATCTGCCCCGGCGCGCGGACCTGCCGGTGATCGCTTCAGTCGGACTGCTGCAGATGATGGCATTCACCGCCCTTGGCATGGAGGCAATGACGATCCTGCCCGCCGGGCGTTCCGCCATCCTCAGCTACACCACGCCGGTCTGGGTGGCGCCGGCCGCCATCCTCCTTTTCGGGGAGAGGGCGACGCCGCGCCGCTTAGCCGGAATCGCGCTGGGCCTGGCCGGGATCGTCGTACTGGTGAATCCGTTCTCCATTCCCTGGCACCAGCCGGGCGTGCTGGGTGCCAATGCCATGCTGCTGCTGGCGGCTGCCTGCTGGGCGACATGCATCCTGCACCTGCGCGTTCATCCCGCTTCCGCCTATGCCGTGGCACCCTGGCAGATGCTGCTGGCGGCCATCGGCCTGACCCTGGCCGGGCGGATCTGGGAAGGCACCTTCACGGGCGATGGCTCCGCCGCCTTTTGGGAAGCGCTAGCCTTCGTGGGCCCAGTGGCAACGGCCTTCTGCTTTGTGACGGTAAACGCGGCCAGCACGCGGCTGCCCGCCACCACCATGTCCATGGCCATGCTGGGCGTACCGCTGGCCGGACTGGCCCTCTCCGTCGTGGCATTGGGCGAGCGGGTGGATGCGGGTCTGGCCATAGGCACGGTCTGCATCGCCGGCGGAATGCTCATCAGCCTCCGGCAGGAGGCCTGATCGGCACGGGGCGGCCGGTCAGGCCGCCGCGGCGCGCGGGCGCGTATCGGCCAGGCTCTCGGTCAGGAAGCCCACCAATGGCCGCAGCAGCTCGCCGGCCTCGCCCTCCTCTCCCAGCACGGTGATCTCCGTCATGGGAAGGGGCGGCCAGTGCTCCGGCGCCCGGAGGATCTGCATCCCCGGCTGCACGAAGGACCGGCCGAGCACCGTCACGCCCAGCCCGCCGGCCACGGCCGCCTGCACGCCCATGAGGCTGCTGGCCGTGCACACCGCCACCCACTCGCGGCGCACCGTGTCCAGCGCCGCGATCATCGTCTCCCGGTAGGTGCAAGGAGCGCGGAGCATCACCAGCTGCGCCGGGCGGGTGAAGTCCAGCCTGTAGTCGGCGGCGGCCATCCACACCAGCGGCTCACGCCAGATCACGCGACCGCGCTGGGCCGCGCCGTCCCTCTTGGCGATCACTGCATCGAGCCGGCTCGCGTCATAGGCGTCCAGCAGCTCGCAACTCAGCCCGGTCATCAGATCCACCTGCACGCCGGGGTGCAGCCGGGCGAAGCGGGCGAGGAGCTTGGGCAGCTCGCCCGGCACGAAATCCTCAGAGATGCCGAGGCGCAGCGTGCCCACACGCGGCGGCTCCCGCATCTGCCGCATCAGCGCGTCATTGAATTCCAGCATGCGCCGGGCCGCCACGAGCAGCTGCTCGCCGTCCCGCGTCAGACTGAGAGATCGGCTCGTGCGTTCGAAGACGCGGCGGCCGACGATCTCCTCCAGCCGCAGCACCTTCTGGCTGACGGCGGATTGCGACCGCGCCACCACCTCCGCCGCCGCGGTGAAGCTGCCGGTCTCCGCCACCGCGACGAAGGCGCGGAGCAGGTCGATCTCGAGATCGGGATAGCGCATGGTTCGCAAGCTCCGTCCCTGGACGGGAGGCGCAACTATGCCTCCCGCGGCCGGAGGGGCAAGCAGGTGGTGAAGGGTGGCCTTTCCTTAGGAGAGGCCACCCTCGCTTCTCAGCCCTTGATGAAGGCCAGCAGGTCCGCGTTGATCACGTCGGCATGGGTGGTGGCCATGCCGTGCGGGAGCCCCGGATAGGTCTTCAGCGTGCCGTGCTTCAGTAGCTTGATCCCGATCCGGGCGGAGTCGTCGATCGGCACGATCTGATCGTCCTCGCCATGCATCAGCAGCACCGGCACCTGGATCGCCTTCAGGTCCTCGGTGAAGTCGGTCTCGGAGAAGGCCTTGATGCACTCGTAATGGGCCTGGGCGCTGCCCATCATGCCTTGGCGCCACCAGTTGTCCACCACGCCGGGGATAGTCTCGGTGCCCGCGCGGTTGAAGCCGTAGAAGGGGCCGGCGGGGACGTCGCGGAAGAACTGGGCGCGGTTGGCGGCCAGGGCCTTGCGGAAGCCGTCGAACACCTCGATCGGCAGGCCGCCGGGGTTGGCGGGCGTCCTGACCATGATCGGGGGTACGGCGCCGATCAGCACGGCCTTGGCCACCCGCCCGTTGCCGCCATGCCGCGCCACGTAGCGCGCCACCTCGCCGCCACCGGTGGAGTGGCCGACATGGATGGCACCCTTGAGGTCCAGATGCGCCGCCAGCGCCGCGACATCGGCGGCGTAGGTGTCCATCTCCTGGCCTTTGTCCGTCTGGCTGGACCGGCCGTGGCCTCGGCGGTCATGCGCGATCACGCGATAGCCCTGGGACAGGAAGAACAGCATCTGCGCATCCCAGTCATCCGCGCTCAGCGGCCAGCCGTGGTGGAAGACGATCGGCTGGCCCGAACCCCAGTCCTTGTAGAAGATCTGGGTGCCGTCCTGCGTGGTGATGAAGCTCATCGTCCTGCGTCCTTCGCTGTGGGTGGTTCGGGTGGTCGGGTGCCGGTCCGTTTGCGCCAGCGCCGCGGCCGGGAAGGCGTAGGCCGCGGCAAGGCCGGCTCCGGCCAGGATCGCATCACGCCGGGTGATCCCGGCGGGCGCGATGTCCTTCTCGTTCATGTCGCTTCTCCTGGAGGAGCTGCCGTCCTGCGGCGCGGCTCTTCTGCCTTGTGCGGGCGTGCCGGTCTTGGACGGATCGGCTGCCACGGCCAGGTGGCGGGCGTGCCATCGCCGGTTGGAAAGACCCCCGACAGCGGCCGCCACTCCAGCTTCAGGCTGCCCCGGAACAGCAGGGCCAGCGTGCCGGCCGCCAGCAGCCCGATGGCGATGTTGGAGCCAAGGAAGAGCAGCGGGGCCAGGGTGGCGACCGCACCGGCATCGCCGCGGCCGACCATGATCAGGGCGGAGTTGGCCAGAGCCGTGACGCCGAAGCTGAAGGCCCAGTAGGCGGGGGTGAAGGGCTGTTCCAGGATCCAGGGCAGCAGCCGCAGCAGCAGAAGAGCCTGGAGCAGGCCGTAGCCGAGCAGCGCGTGCGCCACCAAGTCCGGCGGCCCCGCCGTGACGGAGAGATAGCATACCGCGCCGACCACCGGAGGCGCGAGCTGGATGCCAAGTGTGGGCCGCAATGGGGGCGGCATGGCGGGCCCGTGATAGAGGCGGTGGAGCAGCACCGATTCGATCGCCAGCCAGGAGAAAAGCCCGGCCCCGAAGGCGAGCTGTCCCCAATCCGGGTAGCCCAGTGCCGCTGCACCCGTGCCGGTGACGAAGGAGCCCGCCACCGCCGGTAGGTAGAGGATCGCGGTGGTGGCGCCCGCCTCGCGTTCCCCGTGCCAGAGCTGGCCGGAGCGCCAGAGGGCGAAGGCGAGGGTGATGATCGCCCCGGCCGCGTAGAGGAGGAGGCCGGCGGCGTGGGAGAGGGGCAGCAGGGCCGCGGCGACCAGCATGGTCGCCCCCCCGGCCCATCCCCCGCCGCACCACAGCCCCGGGTGGGGGCCCACACCCAGTGCCGCGTCGCGGGCCAGCAGCCATTTCGCCGCGTAGAGAACGACGAGAACGGCCCAGACCAGGCCCCCGAGCGCCAGCAAAACCTCGCCGATGGCGGCGGGCAGGCCCCAGACCCGGTGCGCCAGGCGCCAGCCGCCCCCGAGCCCGACGAGGCCGAGGACGATGCCGAAAAAGGAAGCGGGGACGAGGGGGAGGGATTTCATCGCGGCCTCAGGCGGCGGCCCTGGCGCGGACCTGCGCCAGCCGGTCCACCACCTCATCAGTGTACCAAACGGCGCTGGCGAGCCAGCGGAAGTTGGTCAGTGCCGCGAGGTAGCCATCACCTTCCGGGATCTTGCTCGCGGCGGTGGCGTCGCGCACGACCGCAACCTCAAAGCCCTTCTCGACGAGGTCGCGCAGGTGCGACTCGACGCAGTAGTTCGCGGCCATGCCGGCGAGGATCACCTGGTCGATCCGCCTCTTCCGCAGCTGGAAGACCACGTCGTTCGTCTGCGGCCCGGCGATCTTGTGCGGGGAGCAGACGATCGTCTGCCCGTCCTGGATCAGAGACTTGAACTCCGGCATCCAGTCCGCGCCCGAGCCGTCGAATTCCTCCAGCGAGAGGGGGTCACGGCGGTCAAACATGCGGAGCTTGTGCATCAGCGTCTCGCCGGTGGCGGCGAAGTTCCAGCGGTGATCGAAGGGGTAGTAGTAGTGCGGCGAGATCACCACGGGGATGCCGGCGCGCTTCGATGCCTCGAAGAGTCGGCCAAGGTTCTCCACCGTGCGGTGCTCGGTGATGCTCTCGCCGAAGACGCTCCAAGCGGCGCCGCGCGGGCTCAGGAAGTCGATCTGCGGGTCCGTGACCAGCAGCGCGGTGCGGCTGAGGTCCAGATCCATGCCGACCATTGGCAGGGCGGGGTTCGGCGGGTCTGCATAGGCGGGGTTGCGCGGCTGCATGGCGGGGCCTTCGGTGCGGGGTTGGGGAGCAAAGCCTGCGCCCGTGGCGGGCGGCGCCTCTTGGACCGTTGTGCGAGGTTGTGCCGCCCGTCCCCTTCCGCTTCAGCGCAGTTCGAGCCCCGACAGGTCGATGGAGACGACCAGCGGCTCGGGCGCCGCACGGCCGTCCTCTCCGCGCGGGAAGATACGGCGCCTCGTCGGGAAGGCGATGCCCGACACCTGCGTGTAGGAGTCGACGTAGTGGGCACCCGGCGTTCCCCCGGCGATCTCGACGTCGTAGTCGTGCCTGCGCAGAAGGCCGTTGCCGTCGACGTAGAGGGTCTGGACCGTGCTGTGGGTCGCGATGCCGGGAGGGAAGCGCAGCCGCAGCCTCCGCCAAATCGCGCCATCCTCCTCCCAGGGGCTCACCTCCTCGCTCTCCACCCCCGGCCAGGCCAGGAGGAAGGGGGTGTTGAGGTAGGTCCACATCGCGCACCCCGCGAAGTAGGCCAGCTGCAGCTCCGTCCAGGGCGTCATCAGATCATGCCCGGCAAAGCTGCGCCGAGGCTCCCGCAGCTCCTCCAGCACGGTGCCGTCCGTCGCCTCCAGCGCGACCCGGCCGGGCTCGAACCGGCTCCGCCGCCCGTCCCCACCGAAGGGTGCATGGCTCGCCCACTCCTCCCGCAGCCCGGCGGTAACGCGCGTGCGCTCCAGCGTGCGCGGGTGGCCCTTGATTGCCCAGAGGGCGCCGCCTTGGACGAGGTCGGCCGATACGGTGCTGAACGCCTTCCAGCGCTCCAGCCCGCCATGCGCGTCGATCACGCGCTGCGCTAGTGGGTTCATGCGAATTCTCCCGGGGTTGCGTGCCGGGAAGCATGGGCGCTGCGGGCATCCCTGGCTTGGCGCCATGGGTTGCGGCGGTGGACTCAGTGCGACACGCGCTGCATCGCCGCGCGGTCGGCGTTCGTCAGGCCACCGAAGCCCCAGGCACCGCCCTCCAGCTCCAGGATCTCGACATAGGCCATTTCGCCGAGGCCGCCTCCCAACACCTCGCACAGCATCGCGTAGGTCGCGCCGACGTAGCGCGCCTTCTCCTCCGCCGTGCTGCCGCCCGCGTTGATCGTGGTCCGCACATGGGCCGCGATGCCGCCCTGCTGCCCCACGATGCTCCAGCCCCGCCACGAGGTTTCCTCGACAAGGACGACGATCCAGTCCGCGCGCTTGCGCATGCTCTCCACCAGAATGCGCCTGGCCTCCTCCTGCAACCGCGCCGTCTGCGCGCCCGTCAGGGCCGTCCCGGCGCACCGGATGTTGATGAACGGCATTCCGCAATCCTCCAGCCCCGCCGCGCTCGCGGCAGGGGTTCCACGGCGGACAGAAATCCGCCCCGCTGCGGGCCGACTTGTCGAAACGTGACCTAACCCGCGCGCGAGCGCTGACGGACTGCAGTTCAAGCGATCGCCGCGATGCATCGCCAGCTTGGGGGCACGAGGCGCCCGCCCAAAGGCGTCTCGTTCCCCCCGAAGAGAGAAATCGCCATGAAGATCGCCCGAGCCGTGCTCACGCTAGCCCTCGCCACCACCGCCCTCTCGCCGATCGGATCGGCCTTCGCGCAGGCGCCGCAGGCCTCCGGCATCCCGATCGTGCGGGGCGAGGCGCGGCTGCAGGATCGCGGCGTCTACATCGACCAGCTGATCGCCGACTTCATCGCCAAGCATCAGCTTCCCGGGCTGACCATGGCAATCGTCCAGGCGCCCTACATCCCTCGCTCCGCCGGGTACGGCAGGACGAGCCTCGACCCATGACGAGCTTGCCTCCACCCGCACGCTGTGGAACGTGGGGCCGATCACCCAGGCCTTCACCGCCGTCGCCGTAATGCAGCTGAAGGAGCGCGGCGCGCTTCGGCTCGAGGACCCGATCGGGAAGCTGGTGGATGATCTGCCGGCAGCTTGGCGCGGGATCACCGTCATGGAGCTGTTGCAGCACGCATCCGGCATCCCCGACTACCGCGAGGCGATGGATGCCGGCCGCCGCTACGCGCCGCGCGACCTCATCGGCCTCGTCGCCGGAAAACCGATGCTGTTCGGGCACGGCACGGAGGCGCGGCTGAGCGCGACGAACTCCACACTTCTCGCCATGGCCGTCGAGCGCGCTGGCGGCATGAGCTACCAAGAGTTCGTCCGCAAGAACCAGATCGAGGTGGAGGGACTGACGGCGACGATGTACGCCAGCGACTTCGCGGAGAGGGCGGCGGTGGACCGGCCGGTGCCGACGCCGGCACACGACAACCAGCACTCCCGCTTCAAGTCGGACGCGCGCTACATCAACCCGGTGGAGCCGGCGACCGGCTACCAGCTCGTGAACGGGCGCATGGTTGCCGTGACGCCGGAGAGCTCCGCCAACCTGTTCGGCTTCGGCGACCTCTGGTCCTCGGCCGAGGACATCAGCAAGTGGGACATTGGCCTGGCCGGTTCCACCCTCATCCGCGAGGCGACGAACCGCGACGTGATCTACAAGCCCACGCGGCTGGCGAACGGCATGGTGGTGCCCGCCATGGCCGGCTGGGAATTCACGCACCACCCCGGCTTCATGGAGGTGAAGGGCAACTCCCCCGGTTTCAGTTCCTACCTCAGCCGCTTCACGGAATCGGCCGAGCTGGTCTGCGTGACCCTGCTGACGAACAAGGAAGGCGTGGACCTGACGGTGCTCGCGCGCCAGATCGCGGCCGCCTACAAGGACGACCTCGGCCCGGTGTTCGCCAACCGCAGCCTCGTCGCGCAGGAGAGCAAGTTCGGCGCGGCCGAAACGGTCGCGCGGATCCAGGCCGGGCTCGCTGCCGCCAAGGTGCCGGTCTTCGCCACGGTCGACCACGCGGCCAATGCGCGCGGCGTGGGCGAGACGCTGCGGCCGACCACCGTCATCACCTTCGGCAATCCCCGGGTCGGCACCCGGCTGATGCAGGACGATCAGACGGTGGGCCTGGACCTTCCACTGCGCGTGCTGGTGTGGGAGGACGCGATGGGGCGCACCTGGATCGGTTACCCGGATCTGGAGGCACTGGCCAGTCGCTACGGCATTAACGACCCCGCCACCGTCGCAGCGATGAGCAAGGCGGTGGAGGCCGTCGTCGATCGCGCCGCCAACGTCTATTCCTACTGAGCGGGGGCAGCGATGAACCTGTCACGACGCCTGGCGCTGCTCGGGGCCGGCGGTGCGGTGGCCCTGACGGCGGTGGCCCCGGCCACCGCGGCCGGGCCGGATGGCCCGGCGCTCGCCGCGCTCTCACGCCGGCTCGCCAATGCGCCCCGCCGGCGCGGCTTCGCGGCGGTCCCCCTCGTAGTGGACCGGCCGGAGCTCTGGGACCATGAGGCCTCGGCGATCCTGTTGGACTATCCCGGCGGGCCGAAGCAGGTGTGGGAGTGCACCGACATCGCCGCCGCCTGGCCGAACCTCATGCGCGAGGCCATCAACGGCCAGGTCTTCGCGCATGGCCATCCCGACTTCCTGGCGGTGGCCGCGGTCCACGGCACCGCACACTTGGCGCTATTAAGCCAGGCGATGTGGGACAAGTACGGGCTGGCCGCGAACACGCACGGCAGCCTCACCCGGAACGAGATGGTCGTCGAGCGGCCCGGCGTCTCGCCGGAGGACGACATCCAGAGGCTGGACGGCTTCTACGGCCCGGGAAACAACAACATCGTCTCCCTGCAACGACGCGGCGCCGTGTTCGTGGCCTGCCATGATTCCATTCACGCCATCGCCCGGGGCATCTACGCCGCGCGGGGGGCGGAGGCTGGGGCGGCCGATGAGGTCGCGGCCGAGCTGACGAACAATCTCATCCCGGGCACGGTCCTCGTGCCAAGTGTCGTCGCCTATCTGGCGGAGGCGCAGCGGGCTGGCTTCACCTACGCTAAGGCCTCATGAACTTCCTTCAAGACGGGCGCTGATCTTCGAACCCCTCCACCCCTCGCGTTCGTGCGGGGGTGGAACTCATGCTGACCACCCCACTCCGCGGTCCAGCGCATCCTTCCCAGCACCAGCACCAGCACCAGCACGGCGCAGGCGGACAACTAGAGCCCGCTGCTTCAAGAGCCGGCTGGTTCGGCACCCCAAAACACCTCTCGTCCGCGCCGCCCTTCCGACCCGCCGGACGAACGGAACACCAGGAAAGGTACCCCAGCATGGATCTTCTCCGCACACTCGCCCTTGCCACCATCGCGGGTGGCCTTCTCTCTTCCGCCGTGCCGGTGGATGCCGCCTCGCCGCGCCTGCACAGCTGCGTCGACACGCTGGCGGCCAATCCGAGTTATCGCTCCTTCTTCAATGCAATGGAGCGCGTGGGTGGCACGACGCGCTTCGTGCAGAGTCAGCCCATCACCATCTTTGCGCTGAACAATGCTGAGGTGGAGAAGGTGCCGCCGGCCGTTCGGAATCTCTTCTTTTCCGTCGGGCCGGAGGATGGTGCTCCGCAAGGCGTGTGGCCCGTGGTCGATCAACTGGTGATCGAGGGCCTGCATCCTGTTGCCGAGATGAAAATCGGGCAGGAATTCTACACCCTGGACGACGCGACCGTGCAGGTGGTGGGCAGCACCAAGGGGCGGCCGATCTTGCGCATCGGCGGCTACGACATGGCCGTGGTCAGCGCCGACCAGCCCTGCAGCAACGGGCTGGTCCAGGGCGTCGCCTACGTGGCGCGCAACCGCTAGGCCGACAGACTCCCCGGGGCGCAAGCCCCGGCTTGGCTGCACCGCCATCCCGGCTTCCATACCGCCCCCCACGGCGGGATGGCGTGCGGCGGCCCCGCCCTGGCCCTCTCCCCCGGCCGGCGCGGGGCCGCATTTCTTTCACTGACGCGGGTTGAGGGCCCGCCGCACTCCCCGTGGAGCACATCCAGACAAGACGGTGCATGATCCCCCGGTCAAGGCTACGGGCACTCCGCTCCCGGTTCGAGGCGGGGATGCGGTGCCCCTGGGCTGCCGCGCAGCGCCGTGAGGGACGAGGAGCCGCCAACGATGGACGCCGCGCCGGGAGAGAACCCCCCCTCCGCTCTGGCGGAATTCCGCCGCAGCTGGCCGGTGCTGCTGGCCGCTCTGCTCGGCTCCGCCACCGGCATCAGCGTGCTGCCCTTCTACACCCTGGGCACCTTCATCGGCCCGCTGCAGGCAGAGTTCGGATGGGGCCGGGGCGCGATCGCCACCTCCTACCTCTACACCACCCTCGTGCTCGCCGCAGTGGCGCCGCTGCTAGGAATGCTGGCGGACCGCTTGGGGGTACGGCGCGTCTCGCTCGCCGCCATCCCGCTCTTTGCGCTGAGTCTCTTCCTCCTCGGAGCCTTCCAGGGCTCGCTGTTTCAGTTTCAGCTCGCCTTCGGCCTCATGGGGCTGTTGGGCGCGGGCGCGACGCCCGTGAACTACACCCGCGCGGTGAACGCGGCCTTCCACCGCGCCCGGGGAACGGCGCTCGGCATTTCGCTGGCCGGCATCGGTGTCGCCGCCATGGCGCTGCCGGTCCTCCTCTCCTCGATCAACGGCGCCTATGGGTGGCGGGCGGGCTATCTTGCGCTCGCCCTGCTGGCGCTACTGCCCTGGCCCTTTGTTCTCCTCTCCTTCCCCAGGCATCACGCCGCCACGGGCGCGCGTGGCCAGGCTGCGGCGGCAACGGCGCTGGGCAGTGGTACCTACTGGGCCATGGTGCTCGCCTTCACCGCCGTCGCCGTCGCCGTCTCGGCGCTGATCGTCCACATGGTGCCGCTGTTGCGCGACACGGGGCTGGATGCGATGGGGGCGGCGCGTATCGCCTCGCTGGTCGGCGTCGGCGTGCTCGCCGGCCGCCTTGTCGCGGGCTATCTTGTCGATCGCCTCTTCGCGCCGCACGTGGCTGCGCTGTTCTTCGCCGGCGCGGCGGGGGGCTGCCTGCTGCTGGCACTCGGCGGTGTCGGCCTGGCGCCCGTGGCGGCTCTTGCCATCGGCCTTTCCCTGGGCGCGGAAGTGGACTTCATGGCCTTCCTCACGGCCCGCTACTTCGGCCTGGCGCGCTACGCCACGAATTACGGCATCCTCTACGCCCTCTTCGTCCTGGGCGGCGCCGTAGGCCCCTTCCTGGCGGGGATAAGCTTCGACACGGTGGGCAACTACGTGGCCGTGATCTGGGGCGTGATCGCGCTGCTGCTGGCGGCCGCGGCGATCATGGCCCGGCTGCCGCGCTTCGCCGACGGCGCGGCGGAGCAGCCCCTGGTATCCGAGGCGACGGGCGCCCATCGCTTCGCCGGATAGGGGCGGGATGCAGCATCTCCTCGGCACGGTGGGGGAGGCCCGCCTTGCGGCGCCGGAAACGATCGGCTTCGGCCCCTTCCGCCTGAACCTCGTCGCACGGCGCCTGACGCGGGAGGGAAGGGCGGTGCCGCTCGGCGGCCGCGCCCTCGGCCTCCTTCTCCTCCTGGTAGAGCGCGCAGGCGAGGTCGTCAGTAAGGAGGAGTTGCTGGAGCGCGCCTGGGGCAGCGTGCACGTGGAGGAGGAGAACCTCCGCGTCCACATCCACGCGTTGCGCAAGGCGCTCGGCGACAGCGAGGCCCAGCGCTACGTCGTCAACATCCCCGGGCGCGGCTACAGCTTCGTGGCCCCGGTCGGCCCGGGCGCCACGGCCCTGCCGGCGGCGGAGGCGCCCCGCCCCGCCCCGGCCGCGCCGCCCTCCGGGCTGCGCCCGCCGCCCCAGCGACGCACGGCCGTACTGGGCCGGGAGGAGCAGGTCGCGGAACTCGCGGAGGCGCTGCTCCGGCACCGGCTGATCTCCGTCGTCGGGCCGGGCGGCATCGGCAAGACCACCGCCGCCCTCGCGGTCGCCGGTGCGCTGGCCGACCGCTTCCCCGGTGCCGTCGCCTTCGTGGACCTCGGGCCGCTGCGCGAGGAGCGTATGGTGCAGAGCGCGGTCGCCACCGCCCTCAACCTTCCCATCCGATCCGAGGACGAGACCGGCAACATCCTCGCCGCGCTGCAGGAAGCGCCCGTCCTCCTGATCCTCGACAATTGCGAGCACGTGCTGGACGGGGTGGCGACGCTTGCGGAGGCGATCCACGAGCGCGCCCCGCGGGCCTGCATCCTGGCGACGACGAGGGAGCCGCTCTGCATCTCGGCGGAGCGTGTGCACCGCCTGCCGCCCCTTGCTTGCCCGCCGGAGGGCGGGGATCGGACGGCGGAGGAGGTCGCCACTTATCCCGCAGCCGCCCTCTTCGTGGAGCGCGCCGCCGCCGGCGCCGCCGGCTTCGCGCTGACGGACGAGAACGCCCCGGTCGTGGCCGAGATCTGCCGCCGCCTGGACGGGCTGGCCCTGGCAATCGAGCTGGCGGCGGGCCGGATCGACTCCTTTGGTGTGAAGGGATTGGCAGCGGGGCTGGACCAGCGCTTCCAGATGCTCAGCCGCGGCCGTCGGACGGCACTGCCGCGCCAGCAGACACTGCGCTTGGCGCTGGACTGGAGCTACGACCTCCTCGCTGAGGAAGAGAAGGTGGTGCTGCGCCGCCTGAGCCTCTTCGCCGGCTCCTTCACGCTGGATGCGGCGGAGGCCGTGGTTTGCGGCGACGACATCCCCCCGGACGACTTCACCGACCACCTCGCCCGCCTCGTCCTGGCGTCCCTCGTCTCCGCCGACCTCGCCTCCGGCACGGTGCGCTACCACCTTCTGGAGACCACGCGCGTCTACGCACTGGAGCGCCTGGCGGAGCACGGGGAGCGCGCCTTCTTCGCGCGGCGCCACGCCCTACATTTCCTGAACGTACTGCAGCGCTTCGTGCGGGAGCGCCCGGCCGAGACCCTGCTTCCCTTCCGGCCGGACCTGGACAACATCCGCGCCGCCCTGGCCTGGGCCTTCTCCGGGGAGGGCGACCTCTCCATAGCCATGCCGCTCTCGGTCGCGGCGGCCTTCCTCTTCATCGACCTGTCGCTCCTGGCTGAGTGCGTCCGCTGGACCGGCCTCGCCCTGGAGCGCCTGCCGGATGAGGAGCGCGGCACGGCGCGCGAGATGGAGCTCCGCACGGGCTTCGCCATGCCCCTCCTCTTCACCCGCGGCAATCTGGAGGAGGTCCGGCTGGCGCTGGAGCGCGCGCTGGGCCTGGCGGAGGAGCTGGGCGCGGTGGCCCACCAAGCCCGCATCCTGGACGGCCTCTTCACCTACCACCTCCGCGGCGGCCACTTCCGCGCAATGTTCGACACGGCACGGCGCGCCGAGGCGCTGACCAGCGGCCTCGCCCTGCCGAATTACGGCGGCTCCGACTGGATGATGGGCGTCTCTCTCTACTTCGCGGGGAACCTGCCGGAGACGCGCCGCTACCTGGTGCGTGCGATGGCTACGCTGCCCCGCAAGCGGCCGGTGGACGTGCTGCGCGTCGGCGTGGACGGGCGGGTGAACGCCGGCAACGCCCTGGCCCGCGCCCTGTGGATGCAGGGCATGGCCGATCAGGCGCGGGAAGTGGCGGCCCGTAACGTGGAGGAGACGGAGGCGCTGGGCGATCCCGTCACCCTCGCCGTCGCGCTGATGTGGACCCTGCCGATCGCCCTCTGGACCGGCGAGGTGGAGGTGGCGGAGCGCCGGCTGGCGCGGCTGGAGGAATGCACCGCGCGCGGCGGCCTCTCCCCCTCCCGCCTCGTGGGGCAGGCGCATCGCGGCGCGGTCCTCACCCATCGCGGCCGGCCGGAGGAGGGCATTCCCCTGCTTGAGGAAAGCCTCGCCGCCCTGCGCGGCATCAACAGCCGCCTGCTGGAGGTGGTGCTGATGATCCACCTCTCCGAGGCCTACGCGGCCGCCGGCCGGCATGGGAAGGCGCTGGCAACGGTGGAAGCCGCCATCCTCCGCTCCCATGACACGGCCGAACTGGTGAACCTGCCGCACCTGCTGCACCTCCGCGCCCTCTACGCCTGGTACGGGCACCGTGATCCTGCGCGGCTGGTGACGGGGCTGGAGGAGGCGCTGGTCTGCGCCCGGGCCAATGGCGCGCTGGCCTATGAGCTGCGGATCCTAATGAGCATGGCGCGGCTGCGGGGGGATGAGGCAGCCCGGGCCCGCGCACTGGAGGCGCTGCACGCGGCCTATGCCCGCTTCGAGGAGGGCTTCGACACGCCCGACCTGCGGGAGGCCGGGCGCCTGCTGGAGGGCTAGGTCCGGGATTGAAGGATCGTCCCGCCTCGCCGCGGGGCAGTCCTGCAAGCTCCGGCCGCGCTCTGGCTGCAGCCTGTCGGTCCCCGGCCGCGCGGTCGCGGCGCGGGTGGAAGTCAGGAATTCGCCATGCCGCCGGACGCGAACACGCCGAGCCACTACGTGGGCGACCTCGCCCCGCCCGCGCCGCGTCCCTCCGGCATGACGCCCGTGCTCTGGCTTGCGCTCGGCACCTTCGCCATCGGGACCGAGAGCTTCATGATCGCGCCGCTGCTGCCGGACATGGCCGCCGACCTCGAGGTGAGCCTCGGCGCCGTCGGGCTGCTCGTCACGGCCTTCACCCTGACCTACGCGCTGACCTCCCCGGTGCTGACGATGCTCACCGGGCGGCTGGACCGGCGCCGGCTGCTGGCGCTCTCCATGGCCGTCTTCGCCGCGGCCAATGTGGTGGCGGCGCTCTCCTCTCACTATCTCGGCCTGCTAGGCGCGCGCGTGCTCCTCGCCCTGGCCGCCGGACTCTACACGCCCAATGCGAGCGCGCTCGCCGGAACCCTCGTGCCGCCGGCCCTGCGCGGGCGCGCCCTGGCGGTCGTCAACGGCGGCACCACGGTCGCCATCGCGCTCGGCGTGCCCATTGGGTCGGTGGTCGGGCACGGGCTCGGCTGGCGCATGACCTTCGTCGCGGTCGGGGCAATCGCCGCGCTGGCGGTGGCCGGCGTGCTGGTGGGCCTGTCGCGCGGGCTGGGCGCCGGGGCGCGTGCGGCCGGGATCGGGGAGCGGCTGGCGGTGCTGCGGCGCCCGGCGATCGGGCCGAGCCTGCTGGTAACGCTGTTCTGGGCGATGGGCGCCTACACCGTTTACACCTACCTAGCGCCGATCGCCGGGGCGACGACCGACCTGCCGGCCGCCTGGGTTCCCGCCCTCGTCCTCCTCTGGGGTGTCTCGGCCGGCATCGGCCTGGTGCTGGGCGGGCTGGGGAACGACCGTCTGGGCGCGGACGCGGTGGTGCTGCCCAGCCTCGCCGTGCTCGCCGCTGCTTTCGCCATCCTCTCGGCCTGCGCCGTCTGGCTGAGCCCTTCGGCCGCCACCCTGCCGGTGATCCTGGTGGTCATCTTTTGGGGCATGTCCGTCTGGTCCTTCTTCCCTGCGCAGCAGGCGAAGCTGATCCGGCTGGCGGGGGCGGAGGCGGCCCCGGTGGTGCTCTCCCTCAACGCATCCTCCATGTTCCTGGGCTTCTCCGTCGGCGCGGCGCTCGGCGGCGCCACCCTGGCGCGGGCCTCGGCCGGGGCCATCGGCTGGGCCGGGGCGGGATGCGAGTGCGTTGCCCTCCTGCTCGCGCTATGCATTCTCCCGCGCGGCCCGGCGCACCGCCCGACCGCGTGACCATGCGGAGTGACTGACGCTTGACGGCGGCCGACGAGCCTCTCGCCTTCGGCGACTTCCTGTTCCACCCGTCCGCCCGGACGCTGCTGCTGAACGGCACGCCGGTGGCACTGGGCGGGCCGGCGCGCAGCCTTCTCGCGGCCCTCCTTGCGGAGCCCGGCCATGTCGTCGGCGCCGCCGCGCTGATGGACAGCGCCTGGCCCGGCGGCGCGCGGGGCGAAGCGAACCTGCGCGTGCAGATGACGGCGCTGCGCAAGGCGCTGGCGACGGTGCCGGAGGGCCAGGGGGCGATCCTTAACATCCCCGGCCGCGGCTATCAGTTCACCCTACCCGTGCGCCGCCTCTCCGCCCCACCCGTGCTGGCGGGCCTGCCGGACGAGGAGTCCGGCCGCCCGCCGCCGCTGCTGACGCGGCTGATTGGACGGGAAAGGGAGCTGGCGCTACTGGCGGAGCGGCTGGAGGACCGGCGGCTGGTGACGCTGGCCGGCATCGGCGGCATCGGCAAGACGAGCCTCGCCCTGGCTGCCGCCGGGGCCTGGGCGACCCGGCACGGAAGGCGCCTGCGCTTCCTCGACCTCACCGCCCTTTCGGATCCCGCGCTGCTGCCGGCGGCGGTGGGCGGGGCGCTCGGCCTGGGCACGCCGGGGCTGGACCCGATAGAGGAGATCGGCTCCGCACTGCGGGGCGAGACGATGCTGATCCTGGACAGCGCGGAGCACCTGGCCGAGGCCACCGCGCGGCTTGCCGAGCGGCTGTTGAAACGCAGCCCGGCGCTGCGCCTGCTGGTGACCAGCCGGGAGCCGCTAGGCGCCGCGGGCGAGTGGCTGCACCGGCTTGCGCCCCTGGAGGTGCCGCCGGAGACGGAACCGCGTGACGCGGCGGAGGTGATGGCCTACCCCGCCGCCCAGCTCTTCGTGGAGCGCGCCTCGGCCCGGCTGGGCGGATTCAGCCCGAAGGACGCCGATGCCGCCGGGCTGGCCCTGCTCTGCCGGAAGCTGGACGGGCTACCACTCGCCATTACGCTCGCGGCGTCGCGCATCGACATGTTCGGCATCGCCGGGCTGGCAGCAGGGATGGCGGACCTGCTGGCCTCCCCGGCTCCTTCACGCCGCAGCACGCCGGGGCGGCACCGGACCATGCGGGCAACGCTGGACTGGAGCCACGAGGCCCTTTCGCCCGCCGACCAGTGCCTGCTGCGGCGCCTGTCCGTCTTTCGCGGCCCGTTTTCCATCGCATCCGCCCTCACCGTGATGGGGGAGGACCTTTCCTTCGACGCCGGCCGCGCGCTCCTTCGCCTGGAGACGAAGTCGCTGCTGCACCGTTTGGAGGGCGGGGAGGGTGATGAAGGGCCGTTGCGGCGGCTGCTGGCGACGACACGGGCCTATGCCGCCGAGAAGCTGGAGGCCAGCGGCGAGGCCCCAGCCCTGCTCCGCCTCCACGCCCTGCACGTGCTGGAGAGGGTGGGCGCGGCCGAGGCGGCGCGCCCGAGCATGTCCCCCGCCGCTTGGCGAATGGCCCATGCCGGGCTGGCGGACGACCTGCGCGCCGCGGTGGACTGGGCTTTCGCGCCGGAGGGAGAGGTGGAGATCGGCCTGAGCCTCCTCGCCGGCTCCGGCCCGCTCTGGCTGGGCCTGAATCTCGCGGCCGAGTACCGCCACCGCCTGGAGCTGGCCCTCTCGCGCCTCGCCGCTTCCGGCCAGGGGGAGACCCTGGCCGACCTCCGGCTGCACGTCGCCGCCGGCATGACAATCCTGCGGAACACCGGGGAGGTGGCGTTGGTCGCGGAGCCGCTGCGCCGGGCCATCGAGATCGCCGACCGAATCGGCGAGGGCGGCGCGGCGATCCGCGCCGTCGGCGGGCTGTGGATGGCCTGCATCATGGCGGGCGATGTCGGCGCCGCCGCGCGCCTCTCGGCGGAGATGGACGCCCGCATCCCGCCCGGGACGCCGCCGGATTCCGACCTGCGGCAGGCGCATCACCGAGTGGCCGGGCTGACGCTGCACTATGCCGGCGACCAGCGGAAGGCGCGGCGGCACACCGACTTCGCCATGCGCCATCTGCGGGCGAGGCTGGACACCAGCCCCTACGGCCTGATGATCGACCAGGCCGCCGCGGTGCACGTGCTGGACGCGCGGCTGCTCTGGCTGGACGGTCGCTTCGACAGGGCAAGGGCGGCGGCGGAGGCGGCCCTGACCGCGGCGGAAGCCGCGGAGGACGCGCTCTCGCTCTGCTACGCCCTGACCCAGGCCGGGATACCGATCGCCGTATGGACGGGTGATCCGGCCACGCCGGCACTGGTGGAGCGGCTGGCGGCTACTGCCCGGCGCCACCGTATGCCCTACTGGCACGGGTGGTCGCGATGCTTCGCGAGCCTCTTCGTCCGGCCCGGCGAGGTTCCCGGCCTGCCACGAGAGCTGGAGCTGACGCCCTATCACCTGGAGGTGGTGGCGACGATGAATCCGGCCCTGGCCGACAGCGCCACCATCGCGCGGGCCGAGGCGGGGCAGGCCGCCTGGTGCGCGCCGGAGCTTCTGCGCGCCAAGGCCGAGAACCTTCTTCGCCGCGCCGGAGGCGAGCCCGGGGCCGCACGGGCCGCGGAGCGCGTGCTGCGCGAGGCGCTGGCCTTGGCGGAGCGGCAGGGGCTGCGCGCCTGGACGCTCCGCAGCGCCACCAGCCTTGCCCGCCTCTGGCGCGGCCAGGGAGAGCATGGCCGGGCGGAGGAGCTGCTCGCGCCGGTCCTGGCGGGCTTCAACGAGGGCGGCGACATGCCGGACCTGGTCGCGGCCCGGAGAGTGCTGGAGACGGCCTAGCCGACCGACAGCCCGATCTTCCGGACAAACGGCGACCATGCCGCTGCCTCGGTCCTGATCTTTTCCCCGACCTGCGCCGGGTTTCCGATCAGCGGCGTGATCTGGAGATCGGCCATCCTGGCCTGCAGGGCCGGGGACGCGACCGCGGCGCCGATCGCGGCGCTGAGCCGGGCCGTGACCTCCTCCGGCATGCCGGCCGGGCCAACCACCGCGTACCACACGGGCACCAGCGGGCAGTCCAACCCGGCCTCGCGCAGGGTGGGTATGTCGGGCAGCGTGGGCACTCGCCCCGCCGCCAGCGCCGCGACCGCCACCAACTCCCCGGCGCGCACGGAGGGCAGGCTGCTGCTGACAGGACCGGTCGCGAGGTCGATGGCGCCGGACAGCAGCTCGGGAAGGGGCGAGCGCGTGGGGAAGGGCACGTGGGTCAGGCGGATGCCGGCCACATCGCACAGCATCTCCATCGCCAAGTGGGTCGAGTGCCCGTAGCCTCCACTGGCGAAGGTCAGCGCCTCGGGCCGCGCGCGCGCCTTCTCCAAGAGGTCCGCGATGGTCGCAATGCCGCTGCGCCGGCTGGCAACCAGGAACATCGGGGAGTTTGCGACTAGGCCGATCGCGGTGAAGTCGCGCAGGGGATCATAGGGCGGGTTCGCGTAGAGTGCGGGGTTGTAGGTGAGCACGGAACCGCCGCCGAGCATCAGCACCCCCCCGTCCGGCTGCTGCTGCCTCAGCGCGTTCACCGCGACGATGCCGTTCCCGCCCGGGCGCGGCTCCGCGACCACGGCGCGGCCGAGCTGCCGGCCCATCTCCTCGGCCAGGATGCGCGCGACGAGGTCCGGCTGCGTGCTCGGCGCGCCGGGGACCAGGATGCGGATCGGGCGATCGGATGTCTGAGCCCTCGCCGCCCGGGCGAGGGCCCCGCCGATGGCGGCCGCACCAAGGGTTCGCCGTCCGATTCCGCTTCTCACGCCAGCCTCATCCGAAAGAGTACGCGTCATCCCGCTCGCACGGTCACGGAGGAGAGCGTACGGTGCGCCGCGACGAGGTCGGGCGTATCAAATCCCTCGGTGAAGCGCGACAGCACCGCTTCCAGCGCCCGCACGGAGCCTGCATGGCAGCCGGGGAGCCGGACGCGGCTCATCGCGATCCGCAGCTGCCATGCAAGGGCGCCCTGCCGGTTCGCGATTCTGTCGGCGTGGTCGAGGAGGGCGGCGGCGCTCGCGGGATCCCGTGCCGCCAGCCGCTCTGCCTCCAGGCGGAACACCTCCGGCAGACCCCAGAAGACCTCACCGTTCTCGAACCGCGCGAAGCCCTGCGGGTGGGCGTGGCCAAGGCCGAGCGTCGCGATCAGCTCCACCTGCCCGTTGTTCCAGGGGGTGCCGCGCAGGAAGGCCTCCGCGTCGTCCGGCGCCTCGCCCAGCGCCATCGCCGCGGCACGGCGATAGACTTGGCCGTAGCGCAGCCAGTAGGGGAGCGCGTTGCCGCGGGCGGTGGAGAGCATCAGCTCGGCCGCATCCCGCGCTTCCTCAGGTGTGCCGGTTACGCGGGCGATGAAGCACTGGCCGAGGTTCAGCGTGAAGAGGATGGAGAGGGCGTGGCCGCTCTTTAGCCCCTCCTCAAGGCTGTCCCGCGCGGCCGCCCGCGCCTGGTCGGCGTGACCCTGCAGCCAGAGCACGCGCGAGAGGCCGCCGAGGATGGCGACCCGGTGCTCATATTGGTAACCGCCAAGGACGTTGCCGCCCTGCGGCGGCGGGCGGCTCAGCGCCTGCTCGGCAAGCTCGCGCGCCGGACGGAGGTCGCCAATATGGTGCAGCGACATGGCCAGAATCCGTTCACGCACGTGCAGCGGGTCCTCCTCTGGCGGAGTGCAGGCGCTGAACGCCTCGGCATAGGTCAGGCTCTCGGCGTAGTGGCCGAGGCCGAAGGCGTGTAGCCAAAGCCCCCACAAGCTGCGCCGCTTGGCCGCCACGTCGCCCAGCGCCTCGGCCAGGGAGAGGGCGCGGGAATAGGCGTCGAACACCGCGGGCACTGCGCCGTCCGTGTTGTAGATGGCACTGCCGAGCGTGAGCAGCAGGCCCATCTCAGCCGCCGAATGCTGGCCCGGCACGGCGGCGATGGCGCTCAGTACCCGTGCGGCTTGGCGGCGGAACTCGCCGGCCATGGAGAGCTGGAGGTAGAAAGGGCCTGCGGCGGTGGCGAGCGAGAGGCCGAGCCCGAGGTCGCCCGAGGGCGAGAAGGCCCAGTCCAGCGCCCCGCGCACGTCGTCCAGCAGGCGGCGGTTCGCCGTCTGCCGCTGCTCCGCCTGCAGGGTGCTCGGGGCCGCCAGCTCGGCGAGCCGCGCGAGGACGCGGACCGCGTGGCGGCGGGAGAGCCGCGCGGAAAGCTCCGTGCCGGCCAGTTTGCCCTGTGCATAGTGCCGCATGGTGTCGAGCAGCCGGTACCAGGGCTGGTCACCGCTGAGGTCCGCGACGACGAGGGACTTGTCGATCAGCTCCGCCAGCCCCGCGACGGCCGCGGCGGCGCCGAGGCGTGGCCCGGCCACCGCCTCGTCCTCGCGATCCGCGGTCACCACACCCACGGCTTCCAGCGAGAAGGCGCCGCAGAAGATGCCCAGCCGGTCCAGCAGCGCGCGCTCCGGCGGTGGCAGCAGGCCGTAGCTCCAGTCCAGCGTCGCGGTCAGCGTGCGATGGCGCGGCTGGGCGGGCCCCGATCCTTCCAATGGGGTGGAGAGCGCCTCGTCGAGATGCGCTAGGAGCGCGGAGAGGCCCAGCCCACCCAGCCGGGCGGCGGCCAACTCGATAGCGAGCGGCAGCCCGTCCAACGCGCGGCAGAGCCGGGCCGCGAGCGGCGCCTCGGCCTCCGACAGGACGAAAGGCGGATCGTTGCTCGCCGCGCGCTCCATGAGGAGGCGCATGGCCGGAAGGCGCATTGCGGCCGCCGGATCGTGTTCCGCCATGCCGGCTGGCGGCAGCCCCAGCGGTTGCAGGCGATAGAGGTGCTCGCCCTCTGCGCGCAGCGGCTCCCGGCTGGTGACGAGGATGCACAGCGCAGGCGCACCGGCCTGCAGCTCCTCCACCAGCACGGCGGCCGCGTCCACCACGTGCTCGCAATTGTCGAGAACCAGGAGCAGCGCGCGGTCGCGCAGCGCGGCCGCCAGCTCCGCGGCGGAATCGGCGTCCGCCAAGCGCAGCCCGAGCACCGCGGCCACGCGGTTGGTGAGGAGCGAGGCGTCGTGCAACGGCGCGACATCCACGAAGTGGACGCCCTGCGGAAAGCGCCCGGCGACGGCCTGTGCCGCGGCGAGGGCCAGACTGGTCTTGCCGATGCCGCCGGGGCCGATGATGGTGGTGAGCCGATGGCGGGCGAGGGATTTGGAGAGATGCGCGAGCGCGTCATCGCGCCCCAGCAGCGCCACGGCCGCGCCGGGCAGCGATCTGCCCGCCTCCTCGCTGCACCGGCGCACCGGCGTGGAGAGCGCGTAGCCCGCGCCGGGATGGTTGACGATGCCGTGGCCTTCCCCGAGCACCTTGCGGAGCCCGGAGACGTGGACACGGATGTTCGCGTCCTCCACGAAGATCCCCGGCCAGACGCGGGCCATGATCTCCGCGTTGCCGACCGTCTCCGGCGCGCGCTCCGCCAGCAGGGCGAGGATCGCCAGGGCCCGCGCGCCGAGCGCCAGCGGGTGGCCGCTCTTCGTCAGGAGCTGCTGTGCGGGATCAAGCCGGAAGGGGCCGAAGGCGAAACTCTCTCGTGCCATGCCGCCGCGGTCCTCCGACCTCGGCAGAAACGGCAGGCCGCCCCCGCGCGAGGTCATCACTCGATCAGGTCAGCGGCAATTAACACCCAGGCGAAGGCGGTGGCAAACGGTTACGGGTGGGGCGGCTAGTCCACTTGCCGGCAGGGAAGCGCCACCGTCACTGAGGTGCCGTGGCCGGGATTGCTTTCAAGCCAGGCGTCACCGCCATTCCGCTTTGCGAATTCCCGAACGGCGAAAAGCCCAATCCCTGACCCGGCAGCGCCCTTCGTCGTGAAGTAGCGATCAAAGGCACGCACCCGCACAGCTTCCGGCATGCCGCAGCCGCTGTCGGCGACAGAAATGGCAACCACGCTGTGGAAGGGCCAGGACGGCGTGGGCGCCGGCACGACCTCGCTGCGGATGGTCAGGGTGCCCGCGCCGGGCATGGCGTCCCGTGCGTTCGCGGCGAGGTTGAGCAGCACCTGCTCCAGCTCGTGCGGGCAGCACTCCACCACCAGGGGGGTCGTCTCGCAACTCCTGCCGCAGCTCAATCCGGCCGCCCAGGATCCAGCGCAGCATCGGCATGGAGCCGCGAAGCGCCGCGCCGAGCTCGAAGCGCGTCGCCGTGCCCCGGCTGGCCGTGCCGTAGGAGAGCAGGCGCCGCGAGAGGAAGGCGGCGCGCTGGGCGGCCGAGAGCCCCTGGGCGAAGAGGCCCTTCACTTCCTGCGCCGGCACCGTGCCCAGCTGTCCCTCGATCACGCGCAGCGCGCTGACAACCACCTGGAGGAGATTGTTGAAATCGTGCGCCGCCGCGGCCGCCATCTCGCCGAGCGCGGCAAGGCGCTGCAAGTCGCCGTGCAGCACGTCCCGCTCCCGCCCTTGCGCGGCGCGGAGCATGGGTGAGTCGATCAACGGAATCTCCTGTATCGGCCGATCGGGATGCGAGGACGGCAGGGTGAGGACCCACATGGCCCGCCTTAGCCCACTGCCAGCGCGGCGTTCCCGTCCACGATCCCGCGGGACGGCGTGCTGCCGCGCCCGACCTGCGCGCGCCGGCGCCAAGCGCTCGGCGTCATCCCTGCGTGGCGGCGGAAGAGCCGGGAGAGGTGCGCCTGATCCGACAGACCGCAGGCCACCGCGATCTGCGCCAGCGGCTCGTCGCCTTGCTGCATCATCGCCTTCGCGCGGGCGATGCGCCTATCCATGACGTAGGCATGCGGCGAGCAGTTGAAGGAGGCGCTGAAGGCCCGGGAGAAGAAGCTGCGGCTCAGCCGTGCCGCGGCGGCCATCTCGACCACGGACAGGCTCTCGTGCATCCGCTCCTCCACCAAGTCGCGCACCCGCTTCTGCTGCCACGGTGCCAGCCCCGCGCAGGCGCGGCGTGGCGCGGGGAGCGGCCGCGGCTCCGGCTCGGCGCACAGCATCGCCGAGACCAGGGCGTTGGCCCGCATCAGCACGGATTGCAGCGCCCGCACATCGGCGGCGGCGTGGTTCTCCGGCGCCTCCAGCAGCGCGGCCAGTCGCTCGATGTGGCTGGCGGGGATGAGGTGACCGGCTGCGGCCGGGTTGGCGAAGCTCGTCTGCATGGGGGCGGCCCTTTCCTGCCCGGGCCCGCCCCCCGCCGTCCTCGGCGCGGTGCGACCCGTGCCGGCCTCATGCCCCCGGCGCCGCAGGGGGCGTGAGTAAAGCGGTGTTAAAAGTCTTGTCCCCCCATTTTTGCACCCGCTTTTTCGGCCCGCCTCGGTGTGGGAAGGCCGCCGCGCGCTGAAGGAAGCGAAAACGACAAGTCCACCTGGGGACACGAGCATAGGGTCCGGCCCTCATCGTCGCATCCCGCCCGCGCGCCCCCCACAGCGCAGGGCGCCGAAGCACCGCCCCAGGAGGCCGCATGATCGAGCTGACCATCAACGGCACGACCCGCCAAGTCGATGTCGAGGGCGACACGCCGCTCCTCTGGGTGCTGCGCGACACGCTCGGCATGACCGGCACGAAGTACGGCTGCGGCATCGCCCAGTGCGGCGCCTGCTCCGTGCTGCTGGACGGGCAGGCCACGCGCTCTTGTGTCACGCCCGTGGAGAGCGCGGTGGGCGCGCAGATCACCACCATCGAGGCGATCGAGACGCTGCCGGTGGGCAAGAAGGTGGTGGCGGCCTGGGTGGGCGGGCAGGTGCCGCAATGCGGCTATTGCCAGTCCGGCCAGGTGATCGCCGCCACCGCGCTGCTGCAGCAGACGCCGAAGCCCACGGACGACGACATTGCCGCCGCGATGACCAATCTCTGCCGCTGCGGCACCTACAACAACATCGCGGATGCCGTCCGCCACGCCGCCTCGGCGGTCTGAGGAGAGAACGGAAATGGATGGCATGATCCCGCCCTTCGCACGCGGCACTGCACAGCCGCCGCGGCTCTCCCGGCGCGGCCTGGCTGTGGGGCTTGGCGCGCTGGTTCTCGGGGCCTCGCTGCCCCGGCGCATGGCCCGCGCACAGGGCGCCGCCGCGCCGCCGCCGGGCACACGCCTCAGCGCCTTCCTGGAGATCCATCCGGACGGGCGCTTCCGACTCCTCTCGCCATTCGTGGAAGGCGGACAGGGCATCGCCACGACGATGGCGCAGCTCATGGGGGAAGAGCTGGACGTCGATCCCGCGCGCTTCGAGGTGGAGTGTGCCCCGCCGGGGTCGGACTATGCGGTGGTGGACGGGATGCGGATGACGGGCGGGTCCTCCTCCACCCGCTCCTCCCACGAGATCATGCGCCGGCTCGGCGCCACGGCACGCGACATGCTGATCCGCGCCGCCGCCGCGCGCTGGAAGGTGAGGCCCGAGCAGTTGACGACCGAGAACGGGCAGGTACTGCATAGGCAAAGTGGTCGCCGCCTGACCTATGCGGCGCTGGCCGGCGAGGCGATGGCGCTGGCACCGGCCGAGAACCCGCGGCTGCGCGACCCGAAGACGTTTCGCTACATCGGCAAGCCCGTGGCAAGGCTGGACGTGCGCGACAAGTCCACGGGCCGCGCCGCCTACAGCATCGACAAGCGCGTGGACGGCATGCTGCAGGCAGCCGTGCAGCACGCGCCGCGCATCGGGGCAGAGGCGGGCGACTTCCAGAACGAGGATGAGGTCCGCGCTATGCCCGGCGTTCACTCTATCCATCGGCTGAAGGACGCGGTGGCGGTTGTCGCCAATAGCTGGTGGCGGGCCCGCCGCGCGGTGGAAAGCCTGAAGGTCGAGTGGAAGCCCGGCACGGGCGGGATGCCGGAGGATTTCTCCTCCTCCGGCATGCTGGCCGCGCTGAAGGCCGAGCGCGGCGCCGGCGCCGTGGCGGAGAGCAAGGGCGACCCCGAGGCGGCGCTGCGCGGCGCGGCCAAGGTAATCGAGGCGGAGTACGACGCGCCCTATCTCTCCCACGCGCAGCTCGAGCCACCCTCCGCCCTGGCGCGCTTCAACCCGGATGGCACGCTGGACCTGTGGCTGCCGAACCAGATGCCGGAGCTGTTCCAGGGGGCCGCCGCGCAGGTGGCGGGGCTGAAGCCGGAGCAGGTGAAGCTGCACTCGCCGATGCTCGGCGGCTTCTTCGGCCGCCACTTCCTCTACGACTTCGCCAACCCGTTCCAGCAGGCCATCCAACTCGCCAAGGCGGTGAACCGCCCGGTAAAGGTGATCTGGAGCCGCGAGGAGGAGTTCGCGCGCGACGCCGTGCGGCCGATGGGCTTCACGCGCTTCAAGGCCGGACTGGATGCGAACGGCATGCCGGTGGCGCTGCAGGGCACCGTGGTCGGAGAGGGGCCGATTGGCCGCTACTTCGGCGCGGCGATGGGAAACCCGCCCGTGGATCCGTCGATGGTCGAGGGTATCGTGGAGCGGCCCTACGCCATTCCCAACAAGCGCATCGACTGCGTGAAGCACCCGCAGCCCGCGGTGATCGCCTTCTGGCGCTCCGTCGGGCACTCCATGAACGAGTTCTTCTACGAATCCTTCCTGGACGAAATCGCTGCGGGCGGGGGGAAGGACCCCTACGCGCTGCGGATGGAGCTGTTGAAGGACAGCCCGCGCCAGCGTGACCTGCTGCGGACCGTGGGTGACCTCTCCGGCGGCTGGAAGCGCGGCCCCTACGAGGCCGAGGGCGGACGGCGCGCGCGGGGCGTTGCCCTGGCCAGCGCCTTTAACACGGAGGTGGCGACGATCGCTGAGGTCTCCATCGCGGAGGGCGAGGTGCAGGTCCACGAGGTCTGGGTGGCCATCGACCCGGGTTCGGTCGTGAACCCGGCCATCATCACCAACCAGGTGCAGTCGGCTGTGGCGCTCGGCCTTTCCTCCTCCCTGCTGGAGGAGGTGGTCTACGAGAGGGGCGCGCCGCAGGCCCGCAACTTCGACACCTACCCCATCCTGAACCGCGCGCGGATGCCGCGTGTGCACGTGCGCATCATCGAGAGCGGCGCGCCCATGGGGGGCATCGGCGAGCCCGGCCTGCCGGGGGTGCCCCCCGCCGTCGCCAACGCGGTCGCGGCCCTCACTGGCCAGCGCGTCCGCAGCCTCCCCTTCTCCAAGACCCGCTTCGGAGCCGTTTGATGCGCCCACTCCTCCTGGCACTGGCTCTCGTCGCCTTGTCGGCGCCGGCCTTCGCCGCTGATGCTGATAAGGGCAAGACCCTGTTCCAGCGGCAATGCGCTGTCTGCCACCAGGTGGCGCAGCCCCGTAACGGCGTGGGGCCGCACCTGCAGGGGGTGGTGGGGCGTGCCGCTGCCTCCGTGCAGGGCTTCGGCTACTCGCCCGCGCTGAAGGGCGCCAGTATCCAGTGGTCCCCGGAGGAACTGGAGGCCTACCTCGCCAACCCCACGGGCAAGGTGCCGGGCACGCGGATGGCGGTGCGCGTGGCGAGCGAGTCCGACCGGGCCGACATTGTCGCCTTCCTGCAGGGCAGCGCCTCGCCCTGATGATCCCATCTCCAACCGGCCCTGCCGCCATCGGCCGGCGACGACGCCTGTGACCCCGGCACGGGCCAACAAGGGAGAAAGCATGCCGCGCCGCAACAGAGCGGACAGGCTGGGAGCCGTTTCCGCCGTCAACCGGCGCGTGGAGGCCGGCGGACGGCAACTCACCTACCGGTCCATCGGGGAGGGCACGCCCCTGCTGCTCTGCAGCCGCTTCCGCGGCACGATGGACAGCTGGGATCCGGCCTTCCTCGATGCGCTGGCGGGCTACGGAATCCGGGTGATCGTCTTCGACCCCAGCGGCATCGGCCTCTCGACCGGGGAGCGCAGCTACAACCCGCTGGAGATGGTGGAGGATCTGCGCGACCTGGCCGGGGCGCTCGACCTTGGGCCTGTCGCGGTGGGCGGTTGGTCGCTCGGCGGCATGGTCGCCCAGGCAGCGCTGGCCCGCATCCCCGGCCTGCTCAGCCACGTGGTGCTGATCGGCACCGCCCCGCCGGGCCCGTGCGCGCGCCCAGCGGAGCAGCTCTACTACGACATCGCTACCATGCCCCGGTGCAGCCTGGAGGACGAGGCAGTCCTGTTCTTCGGGGACCGATCCGGGAAGGGGCTGGACGCGGCACGGCGATCGGCCGAGCGGCTGGCGCTGCGCGAGGCTGGCCGCAGCGCCGAGGTACCCTGGGAATGGGCGGCCGCACAACTCGGTGACGCGCCGCGCCAGCCCCTTTTTCCATCGGACGCGGTCCTGGCCGCGCTCCGCAGTACCAGCATCCCGGTCCTGCACGTTGGTGGGGGCAACGACATCGGCCACCCCGTGGAGAACTGGTACGCGCTGAGCCGGCAACTGCCGACGCTGCAGGTCATCACCTTCTCCACCACCGGCAACGCGCCGCACCACCACTACCCTGAATCCGTGGCCGCCCACCTGGCCGTGTTCCTGCGCGGCGGGGGCGGATAGCGCCGCCCCGGGGCGGTGCCGCGAGGCGAATCATCCACGACACGCCGCGCCAAGCCGTGCTTCCCAAGCTGTCGCACGGTGAGCCTGCGGCCTGCCACCGCGTGATGGCGCCGGCCGCCTGAACCCAACATCACCCGAGGAGCGACACCATGAGGTTGACCGGCAACACCATCTTCATCACTGGCGCGACGTCCGGCATCGGACGCGGTCTGGCCGAGGCCTTCCACCGGCTCGGCAACAAGGTGATCGTTGCGGGCCGGCGTCTTCCGCTGCTGCAGGAGGTGACCGCCGCCAATCCTGGCATGGCCGGGATGGAGTTGGACATCACCGACCCGGACAGCATCCAGGCCGTCGCGGATCGGCTGGCAGCGGAGTTCCCGGCGCTGAACGTGCTGGTCAATAATGCCGGCATCATGCCCTTCGACAACTCGGCCGGGCCGATCAATGACGCCGTGAGCCAGAAGATCCTGGAGACGAACCTGCTGGGTCCGATCCGCATGACCTCCGCACTGATCGAGGGGCTGAAGCGGCAGCCGCGCGCCACCATCATCAACAACACCTCCGTGCTCGCTTATCTGCCGCTGGCGGGGAATGCGGTCTACTCGGCCAGCAAGGCGGCGCTGCACAGCTACACCCTCTCGCAGCGCTTCATGCTGCGCGGCACCTCCGTGACGGTGCAGGAGATCGCGCCGCCCTGGGTGAACACTGATCTCATTGGGAAGAGCGACGACCCGCGCGCCATGCCGCTCGGCGCCTTCATCGAGGAAACCATGCAGAAGCTGGCCGGCGACGAGGAAGAGATCGTGGTCGATGCTGTCCAGGCGATCCGCGACAACCCTGGCGCCGGCGAGCACAGGCTCGTCAACGAGTTCAACGCCGCCATGCTCGAGAAGCCGATCCCGGCCTGACGTCCGTTCCCATACCGGCTCACGCAATTCGAGGGGGCGTGGCGGCCTTGGTCGCCACGCCCCCGTCGCCTTCTGCCCCGAAGCGGATCGGTTCGCTTCCTGCGCCGGGTGCAGGGCTTCCAAGCGCCGGCGGGCGTCGCCGCCGCGACGCTCGCAGGTTCAGGCACCTTGCCAAGGCCGCGCAGTACCTTCTGGCAAAACCCCGGACTCCTCCCAGTTCGATGAAGCCGCTTTGGGCGGCCCGCCTAGGCCGCTGCCCGTGCGGTACGGATGAAGGTCCCTATATAGGCGGCCGCCGCCTCGGGGTACTGATGGTGGGGCGCGTGCCCGGCCTGTGGGTAGGTGAGCAGTTGCAATGTGGGAAGCTGGCCAATCAGCGCGTACCAGTTCTCTACCGGGAAGGCGATGTCATGGTCCGCGCCGATGTGCAGGACCGGAACCTTCGTCGTCCTCAGCGCCGCCAGCACGGCGTCGGCAGGAAAGGGCGGGTTGCGCGGCCTGTCCCCGAGTTGGGCGGCCGCCCAATCGCCTGGCACATCGGGGCTGCTGCCTTCCTGCCGGACGGAGAGGCGCTTCGCCGAGCGTTCCGCCGCGGCGCGGCTCTCGGCCGATGCCGGCTCGAAGAAGAGAATGGTGTCCTTGTCCAGCGAGCTGCCGGGAATGCGCGCCGTGTCGATGAACAGCTGCTCCGGAAGCTTCACCACTGGGCCGGGCGGCGTGGTGCCGATGAGCACGGCGTGGGAGACGAGGTCGGGCCGCGTGGCCAGCAGCACCTGCGCCACGATTCCGCCCAGCGACCAGCCGCCGAGCACCACGCGCCCGAGGCCGAGCGCCCCGATCAGTGCCGCCGTATCTTTGGCCAGGACGGCCGGGTTATAGGTGCGCTCGCCGGCCGAGAGGCCGAGACCGGCGTAGTCGAAGGTGATGACGCGACTGAGACGCGTGCGGCCTTTAGCCGGAGCTAGCGACCGGGGGCTGTGGCCGTGATAGCCGTTGCACCCCCAAGTCAGCTTTCCGGGAACCCGAAAGTTAGTTCCCATTCGGGCCAGTGATAGCACCTGCCAACAGTGCAAGTCCGGCGGTTGTTATGGCCCTAACAGACCAGCTCAGCATGCGGACCCGGTCCTCGCATGCCGTGTGGGGGACTTGCCAAATAGGCCGGGTACGGCGCGGCTAGGTGCTCACCAACATGGCCATGGCTTGGTCGCGCTTCAGCAAGCATGAGTCCCGGCGCCGACCTGACCGCCTCGCTGGCTGCGGTCCATTTAGGTACAGCTCCACTCTTCAGTGCCGCACGAGCGATAGCACGATCTCGAACGCGATGAGGACCAGAATCGCGATCTCCAGCAGTTCGGCCCGGCCGCCTGCGGTCTCTCCGTGCAGCGCTGTGTAGGTCTGGCGAATGATGTCCAGCTTGCGATCGACGGCAGCGCTGACCTGGGGCACACGAAAAAGCCCAATGGCGGCGGCGTAGACGCGCGCGAGATAGACGTCCTCGGTCACCTGCAAAGCGTTATCCACCCGCTCGGCCAGCTCGGTCACCTCGGCAACCAGGGTGTGAAGCTGCCGGGCGAGCCGCGCGTAGCGCCGCGAGGCGAGGAGGTTGGTGCGTCGTCGTGCAGTCTCTACCAGCGCCCGCATGCGCGGCAGCTCGTCATCCAGCATCTCGTCATAGCTACGCATCTCAAGAAGTTGTGCATTGGCCATTTCCAGCACGTCCGCGACGTCGGTTTCCCGTCGTGGTTCCAGGATAAAAGCGCGGTCCCAGGTGATCACCGCCAAATCGTCTGGATGATAGGAGAAGCGCTGCGCCAGGAGGTCGCGCCGCGCTCCCTCCGAAAGCGGCCGCTCCTCGCCGGAGAGAAGCGGCACGAGATCGACGCGCTGCTGCAATGCCTCTGCGGTCATTGGCTCGCTGAAGGCATTCACCATGCCAATGAGGTAGTCTTCTTCCAACGGTACCGCGGTCGGGCGGTCAAGCGCCTCCCCAAGAAGACCGCGGATCTGCGACAGCAGCCTGTCCCAGACCTCCGTCTCGGCAGCGGGACCTACCGCTCGATCGGCCTGGTTCATCAATGCTGTGAAGGCGGTCCATGTAAGGTCCTGCGCGGGAAGCTGCAGGGCCAAGGCCGCAATCCCGAAGTCGTAGAGCCTTACGCTTGCCTCGGCCATCATGCTCGTTCCGTCGAGCAGGAGCGGCACGGGGCCGAGGGCGAGGCCGAGAGGAGGCACGCCAAAGGACACCGCCTTGGACGGCGTGCCGGCGAGCCGGGCCCGAGCGCTGGCGCCCTGGGCGCGCCGTGCCCAGAGCTCCTCCGCGCGCTTCAGGTCAATTTCATAAGCAAGGTCGAACAGGCGGAGGGCAGCGATGTGTCCCGACCGAACCAACAGTTCCTGCTCAGCCACTCCGTCCTCCCCTCTCGGCTCTCCGACGGAGCCGTCACGCATGTATGCTCGCGCGGTCTTGAGGCGCACCAGCAAGATCGGACCATCTAGTATGATTGCCTTGGTAGCCCAAGCTACGTGACGCCGTGCGCCCCTCGCGGCGCACGGCCCCGCCTCGGAAAGCGCCACTGACCTCTACGGGAGGTCGACAAGAAAGCCTAGCTGGACTTGTCACTGTGTGGCCCAGATCCGCGCCGGCGTCACGCCTTCCTCACACCCCAGCCGCAGAGCACGGGCGAGGGCATCAAGCCTGCAACCGAGTAGCGGGGCCGTCAGCGGCCGGATAGTGTCGTGTGGCAGGGTGTGATGCATCGTGCCTGACTTATCAAATGAAGCCAAGCGAGCCGGCTGTCGCAGCCAGGGTCACGGGCGCATGAGGAAAGCCGATGACAAAAGGCCATGCCATCCTGGCAGAGGCGATCGAGAATTGAGGAAAGGCGGCGGAAGGCGGGGCAGTCGTCCGTTTGTATTTGACCAGGGACGGCGCGCGGCTCGTTTTCGTCATTCATGGCGATACGAAGCATGCTGATGGAGAAAATCAGATGCGGCTGCCATAAGAGCCTGCAGATCCTGCTGCTCCGTCGGGATGCTGGATCGCAAGGGTCGGCAGTAGACTGTCAAAAAGCGATCATCGGACTGTCATGTGGATGTTGGTAGAACGGCGCAAGAAAGCCGCATTCTTGGCGCGGAAAGCAGCCTGCCGACCGGCCGCTCGGGCGTCGTTCGCGGGATTTAAACCTGCCCCGGGGGGAGCACCAGCGGTTTGCTCGTAAATTTGTTCTTGACGTGCTGCGCCGCTCTGACCGTTGTCAATACTGCAAGTGTCGGCTTAGCCGCTATGCGTCTTCGGCGCCGGTCCCGCTTACCGGCGCATACGGGGAGCGCGCCGGCCGTCAGCATCATCCGGCCAGTCTGTGGGATCGAACCCTTCATCGAGGAGACCTTGGCATCGGGCTTCGGGCTCGACTACCCGGCCTATGAATTGCTCTTCTGTGTCGAGCGGGCCGATGATCCGGTGGTTCCGGTCATCCGGAAGCTGATAGCGGCGCATCCGCAGGTCATAGCGTCTCTGCTGATCGGCGACGAGCGGGTCAACGACAACCCCAAGCTCAACAACTGCATCAAGGGCTGGCGCGCGGCCCAGCACGACTGGGTTATCCTGGCCGATTCAAATGTCCTGATGCCACCAGACTACGTTCAGCAACTCATGAAAAACTGGCGAGCAGACACGGGCCTAGTCTGCTCCACCCCGCTCGGCATCCGTCCCGGCAATTTCTGGGCCCAGGTTGAATGCGCCTTCCTCAATACACTCCGGGCGCGCTGGCAATACGCCGGAGAGCAGATAGGGCTGGGCTTCGCCCAGGGAAAGACCATGCTCTGGCACCGCCCCTTCCTCGAAGCGCGGGGCGGCATAGAGGCACTGGCCACCGACATTGCAGAGGATGCCGCAGCGACGAAATTGGTGCGTGCAGCGGGGCTACAGGTTCATCTGGTGGACAGTCCCTTCGAGCAGCCCCTCGGTGCGCGGACGGCGCGTCAGGTGTGGAACCGGCAACTCCGATGGGCACGTCTGCGGCGCGTGACCTTTCCTCTCTTCTTCGCGCCGGAAATCCTGAGCGGCGCGACGGTGCCCCTGGCGGCGGGATTGATCGCGGGTGCCGCAGCGGGGATCAGCCTGCCCCTGATCGCCATCGGGCTACTCGGCCTTTGGTACGGCGCCGAAGCAGCTCTGGCCGCAAGCAAGGGCTGGCCGCTCTCCTGGAGGCTGGTGGCGGCCTTCGCTCTGCGCGATGCGATGATTCCCGCCTTATGGCTCATGGCCTGGACGGCTGGGCGTACAATCTGGCGCGGCAATGCCATGAGGATCCGCTTCGAGCGGGTTCCGTCAGAGCAGCCGGGCTGAGGCTATCCTGGCTCCTCGCCGGGGCGGCCTGGGTAGCAAGCGCCGCGGCCGTTGCCCTCCACAAATTGCGTCCAGGGGCCGTGGAACTGTAGTATCATGTCACCGGTGTTCCGGAGCAGAACCATTGCGAAGGGGAACGCGAGTTCTGCATTTTCCAAGCGGTTCTGTCAGCGCTCACGCTAGGAGCGGCGTGATTGGCTGGGCGGGGCCTCCGCTGGTAGGCTTCGCAACAAGCGGGGCGGGGATCGGGAATGAGCTGCGTTGACTACGGTTGCCTGGCCAACTCGGAGCAGCGGGACCGCACGCGCGGGGCTACCGGCGCCTCCGCTGACATCATTGTGGTTCGCAGTTCAGTCAGCGCAGCGGTGGCGTGCTGAACTGAACCCAGTATCCGGGTGACGTCATTGCCTTGGCCGTACTCTGGCGCTTGCGCCATCGCCCCACACCGTCGGACCTCAGCGAGATATTCCTGTAGCGCGGCATCGTATTCAGCCATGGGGCGTTGCGCGATTGGGAGGCGAAGCTCACACCCGTTCTGACTGCCGAGCTCCGGCAGCGCCGTCGGAGTGAACATAGAGCTGGTTGCCGATCTCGGCATGCCGACGAGACCTACTTGAAGGATCGCGGCCGCTGGTGCTTTCTCTACTGCGTCATCAACCGCAACGGTGATCCGGCCGACACTCTGCTGAGCGAGCACCACGACATGGCGGCCGCCCAGGCCTTCCTCCGCTTGGCCAGGTCGGCTGCCGGCATGCTCCACGGCCGCGCCACCATGGACGGGCACGGCTCCTATCCATGCGCGACCTGTTCGACGCTGGGTCGACACGTGAAGCGCCGGACGAGCGCCTACCGCCCAGTGCATCTCAAATCACGCAGATGCACTTGGCGCGAGAGCTGAAAGAACCGCAAGATCCTATCTCAGAAGCGACGCTCACTGCCCACTGTGCAATGCACCTGACTAGCGCCGATCCCAGCTGCGAGTAGCGCTCCTACTTTCCGGACAACTGCTGCTCGGGCCACAGAAGATTCACGCCCACAGTCGTCGGTTCTGCGTCTGAGCCGCCTAGGAACATGACCCAGGCACGATGCCTATCTCCCGCTCTCGTGGCACCCTGACTCCCATCTTGCCCGATATGAGCAACTGCGGCGGCAGTTCGATTTCACCGCGCGGCGCAGCGCACGGGTTGTTCATGCATCCTTCCAAATTGGGCGCTCAGCCATGGGACCGGGGTGTGGTGGAGAACGGCGTAGCTGCCGTTGAGAAAAGACGACGCGCCGCAAGGCTCATAAGCCCTACGGCGCGTGCCTCATCTCAGGCCTTAGCCTTCTTGCCAGCCGCCGCGCGCTCGGGCGCGGCCTCTTCCTCCTCCGGCATCTCGTCGGTCTCGTTCTCTCCCTCATCGGTCTCTCGAGCGTCGAAGCCCTCGGCGATTTCCGTGAGAAGAAGGTCGGTCCTCCTCTCCTCGTCCAGGGTCTGCTCCAGCAGTTCCGCGGCCTCCGGCAGGCCGAGTTTGAGGGCCCAGGTCCTGAGCAGGCCGTAGCGGGCGATCTCGTAGTGCTCGATGGCTTGGGCGCAGCCAATCAGCACGTCGTCCGCCGCCTCGGTGCCGCCGAAGTCCTCCAGGTCCTCCTCCATTTCCGCGGTCAGGCCCTGCATCGCCTCGCAGGTCTTGCCCTTGGCAGGCTTGCCAAGGATCTCGAACACCTGCACGAGGCGCTCGACTTGGTTGGCGCTCTCCTCTGCATGCTGGAGGAAAGCGTCCTTCAGCTCCGGCGCCTTTGCAGCCTTGGCGGACTTCTTCAGCGCCCGTACCGACTGCTTCTCGGCGTAGTAGACGTCCTTCAGCGTCTCGTGGAACGCATCCCGCAAAGTCTTTTCCGCCATGTGACAGCCCTTTTCCCCTTCGGCATCCAGAACCGACTGCCGAGCACGGAGTGAACGTCCTAACAGGGAGGTAGCTGCCCTGGGTCATGAACCCGTCATGCCGGGCAAGGTAGACAACAGCGCTAGCTGCCGGGAGACGTTATCTGGACGGTGCTGCAGCAACACAAGGTAAGGCGCAACCAACGCCCATTCCTCACCGGACATGTCAGTCGGATAGGGGCTGCGAACTATGCCCGCAATCTGGCCCTCCCGTCAGTCCACAACAGCCTCTGGACGGAGGCCGCCGTCGCCGCCCTGTGCGGCGGCGGCAGCCTCGTCCCGGGCTGAGCGGGCTACCCGGACGGCGCACCGGCTAGCACTGGAACTGGAGGCTCTCCGGGCCGAGGGCATCACCACCTGCGCGGGGCTCGCACGTGCGCTGATGAAGCGTGCGGTGCTGACGCCAAGCGGAGGTGTCACCTGGACCCACACAACAGTGGTGAGGGTATTAGCAAGGGACGATGCTTAGCGAGGCTGGCAGCATCGCAGTGACCGGAACGTAGCATGCGACCTGAAGGGTGGAGCCCATGTGATTCCTTGATGCGCGCGGCCCGAGCTACGGTTCACTTCAACGAACGTCTCTGCTGATCGAGATGGCGCCGTAGCAACTCCATGTTGCGGAGGTTAGCGCGGAAGAAGACGTCACCGATTGAGCCCGCGATGGGCACCGCGCTGATCAGGGCGTCGAGACCGACATTGGCGGCCATGCGCAACAGTGTCCCAGGTCGCACGCCGAGACGATGGGCCTCCCAGATGAGATAGGCCGATACAGCCGTCGGAACGACCGGCCCGACGCCCGGTATCAGGCTCAGGATGGCGTCCGCGCCGAACCGAATGCCGGTACCTGGGATATGCCATTTGCTGTCGAGAATCCGTGCGATGCTCCGTAGGCGAGCGTGGCCTAGTTCCGCGTGCTCGGCAGGAACCCTCAAGGGGGTGATCGAAGTGGTTAGGTTGCGCATGGTGCTCCTCCGCGCGGACCGGCGGGGCCGTCCCTGGAAGGGCTAACGCCTCTTCTGGGCCCTCGGTGGGATCAGCTTGGCCAGCCCCCTATGATGCGGGTCTATGCCGTCTTAGCGCAGAAGGGCTGGAGGCTGATCTCGGGGGGCATCCGAGCGGCACCGGCGGCAGCGCGGGCGGGGGGCGGTGCTGAGTAGGTATCGGGGCTCTGTGCCGTATCCTCTCTGAAGGTGCGGTGGTCGACGGCCCGGCTTCGTGCAACCAGCCAGGGACTCTCTCTTTCTGTCGACGTGCCACACTGGCCGGCTGGAACGGTGCGATTGATGCCGCTCAATCGACCGGCGGCCGCATGGGGCCACATACCTGGCATACAGGATTGATAGGAGTGCCGGGTGCCGACTGGGTGCCAGATGCGCCGGTTGAGAGGCCGCCGGGGCAGGCAAGGCCGAGCCGTCCGCGTTATAGGAAAAACTACCTTTCTGAGCCCCGGCAGGCGAAGCCGGACACGCATGTCGCCTTCATCCAAGAGCCTGAGGGCGTGCGAATCGAGCTGATCGAGCGCATGACGGGCTGACAGTCATGGGCGGGCCTGCCGCGTGCAGCCGGATGCTGGCCTGTGCTGGCGGCTGCTGGAGCAACGAAGCCGGCCGGCACGGAGGAGCGCGGTCGGTTTGTTATAGAAATCTCTGCCGGGTCCGGCAATCTGCGGAGAGGCGGCTGCAATGGCGCAGACGCTGGAAGCCAGGTAGCCCTCCAATGATCCGATTATATTCCCTGATCCGCATTTCGGTGGCGGTTTCCGCAGTGGCGCTGCTTGCTGCCTGCGCGCAGACAACTCCCCCGCCGGCGCCAATGACGGAGCCGATGCGCGGCGCGGCGCTGCCCCCACCGGACCGGCTGCCGGCCAGTGGCGGCACCCCCGCGATTGCGACCGAGCAGATGCGCGGCGGGCCGCTGCCGGCTCCAGGCAACGCGGTCGTCAGGAGAGGGGGCGCCGCGCCTCAGATCGGGACCGAGCCCATGCGAGGCGGGCCGCTCGACAACACCGGGCCCGACCAAGCCGTCGGCGGCCAGACCAGGGCGCAGTAAAAGGCAACGGATCCGGCGCGGGCGGGCGGCGTTCCGCATCCTCGCCCGTGCCCTTCGGCCGGAGAGCCCTCGCCAGGCCTCCGGCGCTGCCGACAAGGTGCAGGGCGTCCGGCGCGCGAGGTAGGGGGCGGTCATGACAAGTCTTCGCGGCAGAGCTCTCCTGTCCCGCCGCATGCTTCTCGGCGGCGCGACGGCGTTCGCTGCCCAGCATGCCTCGGCGGAAGCGGGGCCGCGGCGTCCGCCGGCCCTGCTGAGGGCTGCGTTGCCGGGCGGCATGGCGGATGGGCTCGTCGCCCGCTGGATGCGCGTGGCCGACCGGTTCGCCAGTGACCCGCAGGCCACGGATTGGCCACGCGCAAACACAATCGCAGTAGTCGCCATGGCCATGCATGACGCGCTGAACGCCGTCGAACCGCATTATCGCCGCTGGAAGCCGCGCGGGCGCTCCGAGCCGCATGGCCTTGATGCCGCATCGCCCATCCTGGCCATGTCCATGGCCGCCCTCACAGTACTGGAGGGTAGGAACGCCAATCCTGACCTGTTTGCCGAGGCCCGGGATCTGTTTTCCGCCGTGATGGCGGCGGAGGATTCCGAAGCGGCCCGCTCCGCGGGAGCAGCGCTCGGGCGCGCCGTGGCCATAGCGCTGCTGGACGATGCGGGCCCGCGGCCGGAGAAGCGGAACTTCATCGTCTCCGATGCGCAGGGCCGGTGGCGACCCACGCCACCGTTGATGATGAACAGCTTCATCTATCTCGACCGGCCTTTTCTCTTCCCAAATCGTCATCTCATGCTGGGTCCGCCGCCGCCGGATCTCGGTTCCGCGCGCTATCGGACAGATGTGGAGGAGGCCTGGCGCATGGGCGGCGCCGGGCGGACGGAGCGGAGCGAGGCGCAGACCGAGGCTGCACGGTTCTGGGTGCCGCAATCGCTGCAGCGGAACGTGATGCAGGTCCTTCTCCGACGCATCGGCGAGCGGCCGCTGCCGGGTGGGATCTGGGACGAGGCCAGGATGGTCTCTATCCTGGCCGTGGCCTATGCCGACACGGACGTGGCGGTTTACGCTGAGAAATTCCACTACTCGTTCTGGCGTCCGGTGACGGCACTCAACCTCGGCAGCTCCGGCGTTCGCACGGATCCTGGCTGGCAGGCGCTGCTTCCGACACCGGCGCACCCTGACTATCCCTCCGGGCACAGCGCCGACCTGGCTACCGGCACGACCGTTATTGCGGGGCTTCTGGGCGAGGCGCCGGTCAGATATCAGGTTCTCGACCGTGTCGGCCAGCCGGTGCGCGAGTTCCCGAGCCTGGCAGCGATGCTGGAGGAATGCTCGGAAAGCCGGATCTGGGCCGGTGCGCATTTTCGGACAGCGGCCCAGGAAGGGCTGAGGATCGGCCGGACCATCGCGGCCCGTGCGCTCGAGCAGGTGCCGCCCGCACGCTGGCGGTAGCAGGCCAGCTCTGCGGGGGGATTCGGCGGGTGTCGATGGTCATGCATTGCTCAAAGGACCCCTTGCGGGCTTGCGGAGCCTCCCTGAGCAGGTACAAACCTCGCAAGGCGAGACAGCGGCGGATCGCGGGAAGCTGCTGGTCCCGACGGGTGCAAAGGCAACGAAGGCGCAGAGTTCGTCGCATCCTCGACAGAGGAGTTCGGCCGCCTCGAATGCTTTGAAGCCCCGCATACAGCGGATCCGGCCTTTGACGCCGCCGTGATTCCGCTCCAGTCCGTTATTCTTATGGGCGCTTGCCCGGTGCTTTACATATCGGTCCAGCGTCGAACGGATCGCGCACGGGTGGGAGCCATGCCTGTCCGTTGTGACGCGGTCGGGGGCCGTACCAGTATCGAATTAGGCTGAGCGGAAGAACGCTTTGGCGGCCGTCAGGTCTCGGAGATTGACTACGCTGAGGATCTCAGCGCGTCCCTACGCCGATGCTCGTCAAACACGCGACAGCCACCAAGTCACTGCAACCAGGGCGCCCGGCATCCGCTCAGCAGACAGGGTTCCCGACGTACAGCTTGGGATCTACGCAGGCGTCCTAAACGGCCCGCCGATGATCTGGTAGGTAGATCTCACCCCAGATCTGCTGGGCCCCACACGAAGCTGACGCTCCGATGCCTGATCACGCTTTTCAAGTTTGCCGCAAATTCGATACGAGGGATACTTTGGACTCCGTCCCGGGAGATGACGTGGCGATAGCGGCGGCCAGCCTGAGTGCACATGAGCGCCTGCAGGGACCGCTTGGCCTGTGCAGCTGGCGCGCAGGCTGGCGGTCCCTGCTGCTGCGTGTACGAGAAGCCGGAAGAGGTCGACAGCCTAGTCACCGCACCGACAACCGATCAGTTGATCGTCCTCGTCATGAACGGCAACTTCGACATCGAAGGGCGCTATGCGGGACGGTGGCGAGTGACTTCGGTGAGTCCGGATTGAGCCCTCAAGGGACGGCAGTTTACTGCGGAGGTGATCCTCTGGGCGGTGCCGCTAGTACCTGATATTCCCAATCAATCACCGCGATCTCGAGCTGAGGCTCGCCGGCCGCAGCGCGGAGATCGCGCACATCATCCCCTTTCGCTGGATTCAGGCCTACGCGCCAGAAGTAGAGAAGCGGATCCGGCCGCACTTGCATGCCTCGAACGGCTCGTGGCTGGCCGACGAGACCTACGTTCGGGTGAAGGGCCGCTAAGTGTACATCTACCGCGCAGTCGACGGCCTCGGCCAGACTACCGACTTCCTGCTCTCGGACAAGCGGGATGCTGAGGCCGCGAAGCGGACCTTTCGCAAGGCGCTGGGGCAGCCGCATAGGGTGAACCCGCGCAACATCACGGTGGACAAGAACCCGACCTGCCCCTGCGCTGTCGAGCAGATGAAAGAGGCCGGAGAGTTGTGGCGACGCTCGCGGCTAGGCTCGGCAGTTTCCACACTGCGCGACGAACACTGGCAGGCTGGGTGGTGATGGCAATGGTGAGGAAGGGGCAACTTTGGAAGATTGACGGGCACGACATGCGGGCCCAAGCTATCTTCATCGCCGAGCTGTTCCAGATTGCTGCCTGATTCGCCTGCTATCCAGGCCATCTGCGGCCCGTCGCAAACTTTGCGACGCAACCTGTAGACGGGTTCACCGTCATACGCGCCGTCCGCAGCGTCAGATCCCCACGCACTTCAGCTCAGCCTCAGAGGCCGGCCAGTTCTGGACCGGGCAGCAGGACCTTCGGTGCGATGATGCTGGGCGGCGTCATGCGTAAATGCCATTTCCGATACGATAACGACAACCAGAGCTGGGCTACCCGCCACGGCGTCCCGCACCAACGCCGCTGCACATCTCATCAGAGGTAGCTCTCATGCACAATATTAGATGCGGCGCTCCCCGATTAGCTTTGGGCCTTCCTTCTGGGGGCCCGCATGACCGCGATATTCGGAGCCTTGGATCGGGCAGGCATGGCGCGAGTGGCCACCACGCGCAGTGGGATGAGAGCGGAAGCCGCGGATATCGGAACCAGCTACTGGGCAGAAGTGGTGGACGCGCCGGCCTTTGCCTGCCTCGATGCGCCATGGCGCGCCCTCTGCGCCCGCGCGGCGGTGCCGAACGTCTTCATGGAGCCGGCCTTCGCGCTGGCCGTGCCGAACCAGTCCGGCCAGCAGCTGCGCGTCCTGCTCGCTTGGCAAGGTGAACAAGGTTCGGCGGAGGCGCGACGTCTTGTCGGCGTCTGGCTCGTGCTGCTGGGCCGCTCGCGCCCGACATGGCCACGGAAGGCGCTCATTAGCCCGGTTAGCCCTGTGGCCTATCTTGGCACACCAGTCCTCGACCGCGATGTGCTGAAGCCGGCCCTGCGCGCCATGCTCATTGTGGCGCGTACCGACCCCACACTGCCTGACCTAGTGCAACTTTGTGACCTGAACACAGAGCTCCTGCCGGATTTCCGGACCGTCCTGCGCGAGGAGCAGATGCAGACCGCCATCATCGGGGGGCGCTCGCGCGCCCGACTTCTACCACACCCCGACGCGAAGGCCTTCTGGGCGGCCTCGATGTCGAAGACCCGGCGGCAGGGGCTGGAACGCCAGCGCCGGCAGCTTGCGAAGGCGGGCCAGTTGGCGTTTTCGGTAACACGGGAGCCGAAGGCCATCTCGGCGATGACCGAAGAGTTCCTCGCTCTGGAGGCTTCCGGCTGGAAGGCCCGGCGCGGAACCGCGCTAGGCTCGACGCCGGCGACTGCGGCGCTGGCCCGGCGCATGATTGAAGGACTGGCAAAGGACGGGAAAGCGGCGATCCATGCGCTCCGCCTGGACGGTGAGCCGCTGGCCATGGGCATAATCCTTTACTCCGGTGCCAGCGCCTTCACATGGCGGACGGCCTTCGATGAGGGCCACCGGCGCGCCTCACCCGGCGTTCTGCTGCTGGAGGATACGACGCGCACGCTACTTGCTGATCCTGCAGTTGCGGTGACTGACTCCTGCAACAGCGGCGACGTCGGATTCCAGGCCGAGCGCTGGCCGGAGCGGCATGAACTCGTGGACATGCTGATCGATTTACGACCGCACGGCGGGCCCGGCATTGCGCTGCTGGCAGCGCGGGAGCGAAGCCTCCGCAAACTGAAAGACACTGCGCGGCAGGTGCGGGACGTGCTGCGAAGTGCCGCACCACGTCTGTACCGACGGGCGATACCGCTGAAGGCTGCGGCTGCGCGGCTCATACGCGAGCGTTAAGCACGACTGAGTTGCATTGGTGGGCCCGGCGGCCTGTCCTCTGCTTTGAGGGCTGCCGGTGTATCGGGAGCCCCGCCTACGAACCGGACCTCGCCATCCCGACCGGCCTCGCGCGGCGAACGCTACCGGAATTTCGCTTCCCCGGGCAGGTCCCTGAACACCTCATCGTGGCACAGATTCCCGACAGCGGGAGCTTCAAGTTGGAAGGCCACGAACTCCGTGTGATCGACATGGGCCCTACGGATACCGACGACAGGCGTGACCGGCGACTTCAAGGAGCGGAGATCGACAGTGAGCGCGGGGGCGAGTTGGGCAGCACCGACGGGGAGGGCGCCTGGGAAGGCCTGTGCAGATCCAAGGCGCGCTTGGTTGGGAATCCTGCGCCCAATCCGCCAATCGGATTTCCTTTTTACTTCGGGTTGTTGCGCCGGCGGTCCAGCCTTTGGAGCCGGTTCGGCGGCCCGTGTCACCACATCCTGGTCCGGCGTTGGCGAAGTGCTGAGTGAGTAATGCCAGACCGGATAAAACCGTCATGATGCGGCCCTGCTCTGCCTGCGCGGCCGGGGCTCGTCGCCGTGCTGCCGCTGGTAGATGGCGGGCGGAACGCCCTCGTGACGGGTGAAGAAGCGCGAGAAATAGGCGGGCTCGAAGCCGAGGCTGTAGGCGACCCCGGAGACATTCCGGGACCCATGGATCAGCATGCGTCGCGCCTCGGCCAGAAGCCTTTCATGGACCATCGCGATCGGGGAGCGGCCCGTGACGCTTCGGCAGGCCCGTGTGAGCGTGCTCTGGGTCACACCGAGTTCCCGGCAGTATGTGTCCAGCCCGGCATGCTCCCGGTAACGCTGTTCGATCTGCTGGCGGAAGCGCCGGACCAGCGCGGCCTGTGCGCTCACCGCCGCCGGACCGGATGCTTCCTCCGCCAGCCGCCGCAGGAGGGAAAGAAGCAGGAGGACATGGCCGGCGAGCGACGCATGGCGCCCACCCCCGAAACTACTGAAGGCCAGGTCCAGACGGGTGAAGGCATCGTCCAGTTCCTCCAGGAGGGGATCCGTCGGCTCCAGCCTGAGGGTGAGGATGTCGTCCGGGACACAGGGCTCGCCGGTCAGGCGGCTGCAATCCGCGATGAACGCCTCCGTGAGGGTCAGGACATGGCCGGTGCTGGCCGGGTCGCAGCGCAGCCCATGCACCTTGCCGGCCGGAATGATGTGCAGCGCCGGGGCCTGGAAGGACGGTCCGGAGTTCCCGCCAAGGAGGACGCCCTCGCCTTCGCGGATCCAGAAGATCTGGTGCAGCTCGCGATGGCGGTGTGGCCGGATGTTCCAGCCATGCCGGGCGCTGCGCGTCACCAGCGGCTCCAGGTGAACCGGCTCCAGCCGGGCCTGCGGCCGAGTCTCACCATAGAGATCGAAAACCGGGATGACCGGCGTTCCGGTGCGGCTCCTGGCGGAACGGCCGGGGGGCGAGGCAAGCCTGCCTGAAAAGTCCAAGGATTTGCCTTGATCATCCATGGATCAAACAGAAGCATCGGCCCCATCTCTTATACAAGAGTCCAGGGGAGAACGTCGTGGAACACCGTACCCAGGTGGCCATCATCGGCGCAGGCCCGGCCGGGTTGCTGCTGTCCCAACTCCTTTTTCGGGCCGGGATCGACTGCGTGGTGCTGGAGCGAAAGTCCCAGGCCTATGTGGAGGCCCGGATCCGGGCCGGCGTGCTGGAGCAGGGCACGGTGGAGCTGCTGGAGAAGGCCGGCGTCGCCGACCGCCTTCACCGGGAAGGGCTGCCGCATCACGGCGTTCAGATGGCGCTGGATGGGGAGCTGTTCCGCATCGACCTGCACGGGCTGACCGGCGGCAAATCCGTCACCGTCTATGGCCAGACCGAGGTGACCCAGGACCTGATCCGCGCCCACCAGTCCCGCGGCGCGCCTCTCTTCTTCGAGGCGGAGGACGTCACCCTACACGACATCACGGGTGACCATCCCACCGTCACCTATCGTCTGGGGGAGGACACACACCGCATCGCCTGCGACTTCATCGCGGGCTGCGACGGCTATCACGGCGTCAGCCGGGCCAGTATCCCGGCCGATGTGCTGCGGGTGTTCGAGCGGGTCTATCCTTTCGGCTGGCTTGGCATCCTGGCCGATGTTCCACCCTGCGACGAGGAGCTGATCTACTCCAACCACGTCCGGGGTTTCTCGCTGGCCTCCATGCGCTCCCACACGCGCAGCCGCTACTACGTACAGGTGCCATTGAGCGAACGGTTGGAGGATTGGCCGGACGAGCGGCTCTGGGACGAGCTGGCCATTCGCCTCGGCCCCCAGGCGGCCGCCCGTATGACCCGCGGCCCGGCGATCGAGAAAAGCATTGCTCCACTCCGCTCCTTCGTGGCCGAGCCGATGCGCCATGGCCGCCTCTTTCTCGCAGGCGATGCCGCCCATATCGTGCCACCCACCGGCGCCAAGGGACTGAACCTGGCAGCCTCCGATGTCGGAATGCTCGCGGAGGCGCTGGTTGAGCATTACATCGGGCGTTCTGACGCCGGACTGGAGCATTACTCGGCCCGGGCCTTGGCCCGCGTCTGGATGGCCGAGCGCTTTTCCTGGTGGTTCACCAGCCTGACACACCGCTTCCCTGAGATGGACGACTTCGCGCGCCGCATGCAGGTGGCGGAGCTTGGCTACATTCGCGCCTCGGAGCGGGCGCGGATGGTGGTGGCCGAAAACTATGTTGGCCTGCCTCTGGCCTATGCCGCGGGCCTGGCGGGCTGGCGTGAGATCGCGCCGGTCCAGGCGGCAGGCTGATCACAAGCAACCCAGGAGGAGAGGGATCCCCATGAGTGAGGTTGTGCATGGTTATCGCCGGCCGGCTCTGGCGACGCAGCCGCCGCTGAACTCGCCTTCTTATGGCAGCACGCATGCGCGCTACCCGACGCAGCCCTTGCTGGAACTGCCGCATACGCTGACGGAGACGAGCAGCCCGGTCTTCACCCCGGCGAGATACCCGGAGATCACGGACCTGACCGTGCTGGAGAACGGCCGGGGTCATGCGATGGGCGAGCGGATCATCGTGGCCGGCCGGCTGAGCGACGAGGATGGCCGCCCCATCCGCCATGCCATGGTGGAGGTGTGGCAGGCCAATGCCGCTGGCCGCTACAACC
>NZ_JBNBZS010000021.1:0-111178 GCF_049629625.1 Roseomonas chloroacetimidivorans
CGCCCGTGAAGGCCGCCTTGGCAAAGGCGTCCAGCGTCAGGTTGTAGGCCCCGTCGCCGAGCGAGATCACCTCCATGTTCACGGTGTTCTGGAAGGCCTTGTCGGCCAGGACCTGGCCATCCAGCAGGCGCAGCGTGTCCGTGTCCGCGCCACCATCCACCTTGTCCGCCGCCGTGTAGCTGCCCGCATGAAAAACAATCGTGTCGTTGCCCGCGCCACCCTCGACCGTGTCGTCGCCGCCCCGGCTGTACAGCACGTCATTGCCGCCCAGCCCCTGCAGCAGGTCCCGGCCCGCCGTGCCGGAGAGGTTGTCCGCGCCTTCTGTTCCATCCACGGGCGTGCCCAGGACGGTGTCCTCGCGCACGGCAATGTTCTGGATGCGCTCGTCCCCGGCCTGGCCGACATCAAGCTGGCCGTAGGCCGTCTCCGCCGTCCCGTGCTCCGCCTTCAGGTACTCGGCCAGGGCATCCTGCTCGCTACCCTTGGCCGCGAAGGTCTCGGCGCCATCGGACAGCGCGGCATTGTTCAGCAGGTCGATCCGGCCGTCGGCATAGAGGCCGATCGGGTAGCCGTCGCCGCCATCCGCCAGGAAGCTCAGCGTCACCATCTTGATCGCCCGGGAGGCGTCGCCGACCAGCTCCCCATTCCGCATGATCGTGTCGAGCACCGAGCCATCCTCACCGAGGATGACAAGGTTCTGCACGCGCTCGCCGGCCCGCTGCACCGTCCCATCCGCGTTCAGGATCTGGGAGGTCGCGGCCGGGTCATAGCTGAAGGAGACGCCGCCCACCTGCCCGAAGGAGCCGGGGGTGGCGCCCGGCGCCACGCCGGCCACCGCGTGCTCGAAGATCCGGACCAGCTCCTCGGCAGAGACGGTCACGATGGACAGCGCGTTGTTGAAGCGCAGCGAGTTCTCGACATCGAGCTGGCTGACCGCGCCCACCGGCTTGCCGGCGGCTGGGTTACCTTGCGGGGGCAGCTCGCCCGCATCGGCGCCGGTGCCGATGGCGCCGATCTCTGCCCGGATGCCGCCACCATTCTTGATGGAGACGGTCACACCCGCATCCACCTGCTTCGCCACGAAGAGGTTCGCATCGGCCGAGAGGTCACCGAGATTGGTCTCCTCCGTCCGGGCCTCAGCGCGGCGGCCTTCCAGATACACGTTGGTGAAGCCAAGGATGTTGCCATCCTTCTGCTCGATCACCGCCGCCACGGCGTCGGTCACCGCCTTTACCTCGCCGCCGCGGGTTCCGTCGGCATAGGCATCCTCATTGCCCCAGAGGGAAGCGACCGTCTCATCCGTGGTCGCGTAGGCGCCGGACACCGCCGGATCGACGCTGCCGGGGATGATGTCACCGTTCTCGTCGAAGGTGACGACCAGCCGGCCGACATAGGAGTACTCGCCACCGGTGTTCACAACCGCAACCGACTTGCCATTGGCACCCGTCACGAAGACCGGGTAGTCCTGGCTGGCCGTGTCGCCGGGCTGCAGGGCATCCGTGCCGTCCGCGAAGACCGCATGGCTGCCGCCCGCGATGATGACGTCCACGCCGCTGAGCTTGGAAGCCAGGTCCAGCTCCAGCTGGTACTGCTGGAGGTGGCTGAGCAGAATAATCTTATCCAGGCCCTGCGCCGTCATCTGGTCGATCAGGGGCTGCAGGATCTGCGCCAGCTCATTCGTGTTGTTCACGCCGCCGTCGCCCGCGGGGTCCTTCACCGTCACCCCGCCGATGGAGGAGATGGAAGCCAGGAGCTGGGTCGTAACGCCGAGCACGCCGATCGTCTCGCCGCCCTCGGTGATCGTGGTCCAGGGCGCGACCTGCTGGTCAGCGGTCTCGGCCGTCAGCCCCGCCGGGCTGGCCAGATCGGCCGCTGTCGTGGCGTAGCTGGCCGCATCGCGCAGCGCGGCGGTGAAAAGGGCCGCCATGGCCGGGTCGCCGCTGAAATCGAGATTGGCGGAGAGATAGGGGAACATCGCGCCGATCGAGGTAACGGACGCCGCCGTGGTGCCCGTGCCCTTGGTGAAATCGATCGCGGCCGCCACGGCATTGGAACCGAAGTCCCATTCGTGATTGCCGAAGACGCTCGCCTGGACGCCCAGCGCGTTCATGATGGCGATGTCGATCGTCGCCGGGTTCAGGGACAGCCCGGCAAGATCAGCGGCGGGCACGCCCAGCAGCCAGGCATAGAGGTCCTGAAGCTCGTTCTTGACGCTCGGATCGGTGCCGGCGGCGTTGAAGGGGCTGGGGATGTAGTTGTCACCCGAGGAAAGGGTGATGCTGTTGGCGTAGCTGTCCTCCAGCTTGTCCACGATGGCCGCGAACTGGGCCGCGCGGGTGGTGGCGGCCAGCCCGGCCTCGAAGTCGGAGGCGTGGAGGATCTGCAGGGTGAAGGTGCCGTCTTCGGCCGGCTCCACGCTCAGCTCATGCGCGGTGGTGATGCCAGAGCCCTCGGCGGGGGAGATCAACATCGGCCCGTCGACGCCCTCGGGCGCGTCCTCGGCGGAGACGAAATGGATCACCTCCGGCGCGTCGCTCGTCTCGATCAGCCCAGCATATTCGGCCGAGGTCGGGGAGTTGATGGCGAAGGTCATGACAGCATCCGACCGCTCAAGCGCGACAAAGGCGTAGAGCTGGCCGTCGATCGTGCCGAGGGTGATGCTCTCGGGCTCCGGCCCCTTGTCGTCGGAGCGCGCGTCGTCAAGTCGCGCCGGGTTGTTGGCCTGAAGCATCCGCTCGATCATGTCGCCGGAGTCGAAGGTCTGGGTGAGGCCGTTCTCCGTCACCTCCCAGATCGAGAAGCTGCGGGCACCGAGCGTGTGGATCACGTCGATATCGCCATCCCCGTCCGTGTCGCCATCCGCCGTCGAGGCGTTCAGGCGGCCGAGCGCGGCATCGCCCTTCAGCGCGGCCACGCCGGCATCGCCGCCGAAGCTGTCAGCGTCGAGATTGAGGTTCTTGACCCGCGCCACGTCGTTGTAGCTGCCCCACTCGGACGCGTCGCCCTCATTGGCGGTGACGAGATAGGTCTTGCCCTCATAGTCGAAGGTTGCGATGCCATCCGGCATGTAGAGGCCCTGGACGGGGGCGGTGTGGATGTTCACGCCACCATCGCGGTCGGAGGTGTCGAGCCCATTGCCTTCGATGGAGTGGTCCTTGGTGCCGAGCGCAAAGACGCCGGTATAGGTCAGCGTGCTGAGGTCCAGCACGGCGATGGCGTTGTTTTCCTGCAGCGTGATGTAGGCCGTGCCGCCATCGGAGGAGAGAGCGATGTATTCCGGCTCCAGATCCGTCGCGGCGGTGACGCCGTCGACGCCGGTGATCCGCACGCCGGCCTGCCGCAGCTCCTCCGTGTCAAAGCCGCCAAAGCCAAGGATGGTGCTGCTACCGGTCGTGGTGTCGATCACGGCCACCCCGCCGGCCGGGTCGCCGGACGCGTCCACGCCGTAATTCTCGTTCGGCTCACCCTCGATGGCCACCAGCACGCGGCTGCCATCCGGGGTGAAGGTTACCATGTCCGGCACGGCGCCGACCTCGACCTGATGGATCAGGGAGGCGCTGCTGCCGTCAGCGGCAATTCGGTAGAGGGCGACAGTACCGTTGCTGCCGGGTTCCGCGCCGTCATAGGCCACGGCCATGAGATCGCCATGGACCGCGACGCTGTTTCCCGTGCCCAGGGCACCGAGATCAGCGGCGGGAAGGCTGAACCGGAGCGCGCCATCCTCAGCATTCAGGGCCTCCACGCCGGTCGGCCCCAGGACGAGCACGAGACCACGCTCCGCGTCATAGGCGCTCACTTCGGCGCTGCCGGCTGCGGATTGGGAGCTGTCCTTCGTCCACAGAAGGTCGGCGTTGATGCTGGCCATGGTGTCCGGTTCCGCCCAAAGGGTGTGATGGCGGGGGGAGTTAACGGACGATGAATGGCGCTTCATGCACGGTTTTGTGACATTCATTCGTCAACTTGGTTTGGCTGCCCCAAGGCCAGTGGCGGTGCGTGCGCAGTCCATCCTGGCGCGCCACTACTTCCCGGAGCATGCGCATCGCTGGAACCAGGTGGGCTACGCTATCTCCGGGGTGCTGACGGTGCCCCTGGAGGGGCGTTCTTTTGTGATCTCCCCAGAGCAGGCGGTGTGGCTGCGGACCGGCCTGTCGCACCGGGTCGGCTCACTCTCGGGGCGAAGTTCCACAGCCTCTGGCAAGCTCTGATCGTCGAGGCCGCCGCGATTGAGGGTCAGGAGGATTCCGACGGATATGCAAGCCGCGTGACCGGCCTGATCCTCGACCAACTCCGGCGTGCGAGGTCCCTCCCGGGTGCGCTTCCCTGGCCACGCAGCGGTACGCTGCTGAAGGTGTGCGAGGCCATCGAACGGCTGGGTGGCGGCCTCGGGGTGACCCAGACAGCGATGGAGCTCGGCTACGGCTTGGCATCCGCGTTCGCCTACGCCTTTCGCACCGACATGGGTTGCGGTCCTCAGACCACCATGCGCGGACGCTGCATCGATCATCGTATTCTCGCAGCATCTCATGCCGAAGATGCTCCGCCCTGAGCCAAGCTGCCGGTCATCCTCAACCCGAGAGCGGACGGACCTCTTTCGGCCAGATCATGCCGTCGCGCCGCCAGAAAAGCGTCTCTCCATCCGTTTGCATGGGGTGAAGCGGATCAGTAGGCGCTAAGCTCTGTCCTGCCGCTTTTCCGAAATGGACCTTGCAACAACCGGCCACCGGTGCATGAACCTACAGCCATTTCGCGCGCCGGAAGCGCATATAGAGAGTGACGCACAGCACGGCGATGACCCCGAGCACCACGAAGTAGCCGTATTCAGTCTTCAACTCGGGCATGTTTTCGAAGTTCATCCCGTAAATGCCCGCAATGGCCGTGGGAACGGCCAGGATCGCCGCCCAGGCGGCCAACTGCCGGGTGATCTCGCCCTGCCTCTGCTGCTCCAGCAGCGTGCTGATCTCGAAGACGGAGGTCAGCACCTCGCGTAGCCCGTCCACCCTCGTCTGGACGCGCCTGACATGGTCCAGCACGTCGCTGAAATAGGGTCGCGCCTCCGCGTCAACGCAGGGCATGTCAAGGCGGGACAGCTTGCTGCACACCTCGCTCATCGGGCCAAGAATGCGCTGGAACCGGATCATCTCCCGACGCAGCCGGAAAATCCTGGCCACCTCCTCCCGCCCCAGGAAGGTGTTCAGCGCCCTTTGCTCCATCCCCAGCACCTCCTCCTCGATCGCCTCCACGATCGGCAGGTATCCATCCACAATGAAGTCCATCACGCCGTGGAGCACGTAGTCCACGCCCTGCGAGAGCAGAGCCGGCGCCGCCTCCAGGTAGCTTCGCAACTCGCTATGCGCGCGCGTGGACCCGTGCCGCACCGTGATGATGTGGTGCTTCCCAACAAAGGCCGCGGTCTCGCCGTAGTGAATCTGGTCCTGCTCCAGATAGGCCGTGCGGGCAACGACGAAGAGCTGGTCGCCATAGACGTCCACCTTGGGAAGCTGGTGCGCCTTGAACGCGTCCTCCACGGCAAGGGGGTGCAGGCCGTACTTGTCCTGGAGCACTCTCAGTTCCTGCTCGGATGGATCAAGCAAGCCGATCCAGACGAACTCCGACTTATCGCCCACGCAGGGCGTGGGTTCGTCAATGGCGACGGGCCGGGCCCGCCGGCCGTTCTGGTAAAAGAATGCCGCGACGACGCTCATGGATATCTCTCGGAACGAGGCCGTAAGGTCCCGGAAGGTTGGGCACGGCCAGACCCCAGTGTGCCCTCGAGGACGAAGGTCGGGAAGGCGCATGAAGCGGGCCGCGTGATGGGCGCCGTGGAGGAGATCCGGGCCTTTCGTGGATCAGGATGGGGATTGGCCGTCCGGGTGCCCCGCGGCGCAGGAGCATCGCGAGGGTGACATGCATCCCCGGCGGAACCCGCGGGCTGCTGCACAGCGATCAGGGGGCGCTTGGCCGGAGTCCTCTGGCGGCCCGCAGCGAAGGTCAGAAGGTACGGGAGAGAAAGACCATCCCGCGTGCCTCGCAGATCTTCTGCGAGCCGAAGCACTCGCTGCGGTCGAGGCTGGTGTCGTAGTAGCCTGCGGTGAGGACGAAATCCGAGAGCTTGTAGGACAGCGTGATGTTCCAGTTGGCGAAGTCGGGCGAGCCCCAGTGGGGGTTGTTCTGGATCCACTGGTAGCCGAGGCGGCCAGCCAGTGTCAGGTCATAGGGCATGCCGACCTCGACGCCGCCCTCGACGTAGAAACCGTTACCCGACTCAAGCTGATAATTCGGCGACCAGTTGAGGGCGCCGAGCACCCTCACGGGCAGGAGCGGAACCTCGTAAGAGGTCCTGGCGGCCAGCTCGAAATACTGTAGGTCGTAGAGCCCGGTACCGGACGCGTTCTTATAGCCCGGGTAGATATAGGCGATGCCGCCCAGGTCGAGGCTGACGCCCGCGATTGTGGTACGCCAGCCAGCCAGGGCGTCGATCTCCTGGCGGGCGTTGGTCCCGAGGAAGGCCAGGTTAGAGGCGAAGGCCGCCATGTAGAGGCCGGTGCTGTGCTGGACGTCGACCGTGCCCTGCACCGCCGGGCGGTTCCGGGTTTGGCTGATGCCGCGGAACAGGTAGTCGGACGAAAGCGTGGGCGTGAGGTTCACCGTCAGGCCGGCACTCTCAAGTTCCAAGGCCTGGGCCGAAGCGGTGCCGAGAAGCGCGAGGCCACAGAGGATGTGGTGGATGGGCATGGAATGATGGTCTTTCAGGATGGTCCGGTCAGCGCGCAGCATCGAGTGCGAGATTGAGGCGCAGCACGTTCACGCGCGACGCACCGAGGAAGCCGAGGGCAGGCGCGGTGGTGTTCTCCGCCAGGATCACGCGCACGCGCTCCTCCGGCAGGCCACGCGCCCGGGCCACGCGGGTGACCTGTCGGGCGGCGTTCTCCGGGCTGATGTCGGGGTCAAGGCCGGAGCCCGAAGCCGTGACGGCGTCGGCGGGGATGGGTTCGGGGCCTGCCTCCGCCAGGCGTTCCCGCACCGCGTCCACCAGCACCTGGCTCGAGGGACCGCGCTGCGAGGCGGCAGAGGCGGCGGCGTTGTAGGGCGCGTCCACCGTCTTGCTGCTGTCCTCCGGATCGGCCGCGCTGGTGGCGGAGGGGCGCGGGTGGAAGTAGCGGTCCTGCGTGAAGTTCTGGCCGATGAGCGCCGAGCCAATGACGCGCCCTTCCCGCTCGATCAGGGAGCCGCCGGCCTGTCTGGGTGCCAGCGCCCCCGCAAGCTGCGTGAAGGCGGCCGGTACGGCGAGGCCGAGAAGAAGGGTGAAGCCGCAGACCAGGGCTGCGGCAGGGCGGATGAGGGACATGGTTCAGGCAATCCCCAGGAGCTGGAGGACGAAGTCGATGAGCTTGATGCCAAGAAAAGGCGCGACCACCCCACCCAACCCGTAGACCAGCAGGTTTCGCCGCAGCAGGGCAGCAGCCCCCGCAGGCGTGTAGCGCACGCCGCGCAGTGCCAGCGGCACCAGCGCCACGATGATCAGCGCGTTGAAGATCACGGCCGAGAGGATGGCGCTCTCAGGGCTTGCCAGGCGCATGACGTTCAGCGCCTGAAGCTCCGGGTACTGCGCGACGAAGATTGCCGGCAGGATGGCGAAGTACTTCGCCACATCGTTGGCGATGGAGAAGGTGGTCAACGCGCCACGGGTGATAAGGAGCTGCTTGCCGATCTCCACCACCTCGATGAGCTTCGTGGGGTCGCTATCGAGATCCACCATGTTCCCGGCCTCGCGCGCGGCCTGGGTACCGGTCTGCATGGCCAGCCCGATATCGGCCTGGGCCAGGGCGGGCGCGTCATTCGTGCCGTCGCCCGCCATGGCGACGAGGCGCCCCTCCCCCTGCGCGTCGCGGATGTAGCGCAGCTTGTCCTCGGGGGTGGCCTCGGCGATGAAGTCGTCCACGCCGGCTTCGGTGGCGATGGCGGCGGCGGTCAGGCGGTTGTCGCCCGTCACCATCACGGTGCGGATGCCCATCTGGCGCAATGCGGCGAAGCGCTCCCGGATGCCGGGCTTGACAATGTCCTTCAGCTCGATGGCACCGAGCAAGCGACGGTCCTTCGCCACGACGAGCGGAGTGCCGCCCGCGCGGGCGATGCGGTCCACCACCTCACGCAGCGCTCCGGGCACCTCGGCGCCCATCGCGCGGACGAGGCTGTCCGTCGCGCCCTTGCGATAGCTTCCCGTCGGCAGGTCCAGCCCCGAGATCCGGGTCTGCGCCGTGAAAGGCACCACTTTCGCCTCGGGCGGCAAGGCGGGTGGCATCACGCCGTAGCGTTCCCGCGCGAAGGCGAGGATCGAACGGCCCTCCGGCGTCTCGTCCGCAAGGGAGGACAAGATGGCGGCCTCGGCCAGATCCCGCACCTCCACGCCCAGCGCGGGGTGGAAGGCAGCGGCCTGGCGGTTGCCCAGGGTGATGGTGCCGGTCTTGTCCAGCAGCAGCACATCCACGTCGCCGGCGGCCTCCACGGCGCGGCCACTGGTTGCCATCACGTTGAAGCGCACCAGCCGGTCCATGCCCGCGATGCCGATGGCCGAAAGAAGGCCGCCGATCGTGGTGGGGATTAACGTGACCAGCAGCGCCGCCAGCACGGGCACGGAGGGCGGCTGGCCATTCCAGGAGGCAAGGCCCACCACGCTGGCGACGGCGATCAGGAAGATGATCGTCATGCCCGCCAGCAGGATGTCGAGTGCGATCTCATTCGGCGTCTTCTGGCGGGATGCGCCCTCCACCAACGCGATCATGCGGTCGATGAAGGTGGAGCCGGGGGCGGCGGTGATGCGCACCATGATCCAGTCGGAAACGACCATGGTGCCGCCCGTCACGGCACTGCGGTCGCCGCCGCTCTCGCGGATCACGGGCGCGCTCTCACCCGTCACGGCGGCCTCGTTTACGCTGGCGATGCCCTGCACCACTTCGCCGTCGGAGGGGATGAGATCGCCAGCCTCGACCAGCACGAGGTCCCCCACGCGCAGCTCGGTAGCGCTGCGCGGCTGCCAGAGTGCGCGGTCATCGGGCCGGACCAACAGCTTGGCCTGCGTCTCGGTCCGGGCCCTGCGCAGGCTCTCCGCACGGGCGCGTCCACGTCCTTCGGCCACCGCCTCCGCGAAGGTGGCGAAGAGAACAGTGAACCAGAGCCAGAGAGCGATCCCGGCCTGGAACGCCCAGGGCTCCCCCCGGAAGGCCGCACGGGCGGCGAGAAAGGTGACCAGGATCGAGACGATCTCGGTCACGAAGATCACGGGGTTCCGCAGCAGCGTTACCGGGTTGAGCTTGCGGAAGGCGTCCCCGATCGCGCGCGGCAGAAGCGCGGCGCCGAACAGGGGTGGCCGGACACGCGCGGCTGCGCCGGCGCTGATGGTGGTGTCGAGCATCTTGGTTGGCCTCAGAAGGTCTTGCCGGCGAGCAGGGCGAAGTGCTCGGCGATCGGGCCGAGGGACAGGGAAGGCAGGAATTGCAGCCCGCCAAGGATGAGGACCACGCCGGCCAGCAGCCCGGCGAAGAGCGGACCGTGGGTGGGGAAGGTGCCCGCACTAGGGGGCGTTTTTGCCTTGGCGGCCAGTGATCCGGCGATGGCCATGACCGGCACCACATAGGCGAAGCGGCCGAGCAGCATGGCGATGCCGAGAGTGGTGTTCAGCCAGGGCGTGTCGGCGGCGAGGCCACCAAAGGCGGAGCCGTTGTTCCCGGCAGCCGAGGTATAGGCGTAGAGCATCTCGGACAGGCCGTGTGGCCCCGCATCCTGGATGGATGAGGCCGCCATGGGCAGCACCAGCGAGAAGGCGGTAAAGCCGAGGATTGCCACCGGCAGGATGAGGACCGCCAGCATCGCGAGCTTGATTTCCCGTGCCTGCACCTTCTTGCCCAGATATTCCGGCGTGCGCCCCACCATCAGCCCGGCCACGAAGACAGCGAGCAAGGCGAAGACCAGCATGCCGTAGAGGCCTGAGCCCACGCCGCCCGGCAGGACTTCGCCGAGTTGGATGAGGAACATGGGCACCATCCCGCCCAGCGGCGTGAAGCTGTCGAGCATCGCATTCACCGCGCCGCAGGAAGCGCCCGTGGTGGTGGCGGTGAAAAGCGCCACAAGCGGCAGGCCGAAACGAAGGTCCTTGCCCTCCATGTTGCCCATGGCGGGATCGACGCCCATCGCGGCCAGCACCGGGTTGCCCGCAGCCTCGGCGGCGTAGATGGCGGCGGTGGCAATCACCACGAAGCCCAGCATCACGGCCAGCAGCGCGCGACCCTGGCGGATATCGCCAACGATGCGCCCGAAAGTGAGGCAGAGCGCGAAGGGGATGACCGCCTGTGCCCAGATCTGCAGGGCAGTGGCCAGCGCGTTCGGCCCTTCGAATGGATGAACCGAGTTCACGCCGAAGAAGCCGCCGCCATTGGTGCCGAGATGCTTGATGGCGATCTGGAAGGCTGCAGGGCCAAGCGGGATGATCTGCTCCGCGCCCTCCAGCGTCGTCGCGCTGACGTAACCCGCGAAGGTCTGGGGAATGCCGAGCGCCACGAAGGCGCTCCCCAGGACGAGTGCGAGGGGCAGTAGGACATAGAGATTGATGCGCGTGAAGTCGGCCCAGAAATTACCCAGCTCTCGCGTCCCACCCTTCGCGAAGGCGCGGGAGATGGCAAGCGCCAGCGCAATGCCGGTGGAGGCCGACAGGAAGTTCTGCACCGCCAGCCCGGCCATCTGCGAGAGGTACGAGGCCGCGACCTCGCCCGAATAGGCCTGCCAGTTTGTATTGGTGACGAAGCTGACCGCCGTGTTGAAGGCAAGCCAGGAGGACATGCCGGCGAAGCCCTGTGGGTTCAGGGGCAGCATCCCCTGCAGCCGCAGGATAGCGAAGAGCAGCACGAAGCCCGTCGCGTTCGCGGCGAGCATCGCGAGGGCATAGCCCTTCCAATCCTGCCCGCGCGCCGGATCGATACCGCCGGCGCGGTAGAGCAGTGCCTCCAGGGGTCGCAGCCAGGTGACGCGGCCGTCCGCGACGGCCGCAATGTAGCGCCCGAGCGGCACGGCAGCCATCAGCACGAGCGCGAGCACGAGCGCGATCTGCGCCCAACCGATGAGGCTCATGAATTCACAAAGCCTCGGGGCGCAGCAGCGCCCATAGAAGGTAGGCCAGGAGCCCGGCGGATACGGCGCCACCCAGGACAAGCTCGAGCATGGCGTGTCAGACCCGCTCGCAGCCGGCGACATAGGCGGCCATGAGCGCGAAGGCGCCGAGGCCAAGGCCGAGAAGAAGAATGTCGATCATTGTGAGCCCTTCCGCCGGGGACTACCGGCGATCGGGCCTTCAATGAAAAGGCGCGCGTAAATGGGCCATTCCGGATTTGGGCACGGCCCATAAAAAGCGCATAAAGGCGGCGCGAACTCACGCTGCGGAGCGCCGGCGTTTATGCGCTTTTTACAGACCCGGGGCGAATGAATGATCGCCTTTTTACGCGTGCAAGACCAAGGCATCGGACGCTCGTGGAGGGAAGACGCCCGACATGTCCGCCGCCATCTCGCACCTGTTGGAAGGCCGTATCGCGGCCCCGGCCTTGCCCCACTGGCGGGGCATCGCCCGGCGGGTTCAGTCCCCTCTCCGTCGGATGGGCTCGTGCACCGTGGCAGCCCTCACCCTCGCGGCGCTCCTGCTCTGGGGCTTCACCGGATCACTCGCCATGGGGCTGCGGACCCCACCGACAGCGGAGCCGCGCCTTGCTCTCCTGTGGCTCGCCATTGCGCTGGGCATCGCCGTGGCGGGCCTGGCCGCCGGGCTGCTCGCTCGGGCGAGCTTGGGGGAGTGAGATCCAAGGTGACGACGTCGCCAGGCCTGGCCTTTCCTTGAGCGCGCGTCCCGGAACGGGTCCTGGCGAGCCAGTCCGTCCCCATCCCGACGCGCTGCTCGCCATGGCGGCGCGGGAGGGACGCGGGCGGCTGAAGGTCTTCCTGGGCGCCGCGCCTGGGGTAGGCAAGACCTATGAGATGCTGATTGAGGCACGCCGCCGCGCGCTGGGCGGTGCCGATGTGGTGGTCGGGCTGGTGGAGACCCATGGCCGTGCGGAGACCGCCGCCCAGCTTGCAGGGCTGGAGGTGCTGCCCCGCGCGCGGCTGGACTACCGCGGGCAGGTGCTGGAGGAGTTCGACCTGGACGGCGCGCTGGCCCGCCGCCCCGCCATCCTCGTGCTGGACGAGCTTCCGCACAGCAACGCGCCGGGCAGCCGCCACCCCAAGCGTTGGCAGGACGTGGAGGAGCTGCGCGCCGCCGGCATCGAGGTCTGGACGGCGATGAACGTGCAGCACCTGGAGAGCCTCTCAGAGGCGGTGGCCCGCATCACCGGGGTGCGGGTGACAGAGACGGTGCCCGACCACGTGCTTGCAGGGGCGGACGCGGTCGAGCTGATTGACATTCCACCCGCCGAGCTGCTGGAGCGGATGCGCCAGGGCAAGGTGTACCGTCCCGACCAGGCGGCGCGGGCCCTGAAGGGCTTCTTCCGCGAGGGCAACCTGGCCGCGCTGCGCGAGATGGCCCTGCGCCGCATGGCGGACCGCGTGGATGCCGACGTCACGGACTACATGCGCGCCAACGCGATCACGGGCCCGTGGCCGGCGGGCGACCGCGTGATGGTGCTCGTGGGAGGAGATCCCTCTGCCGAGGCGGTCGTGCGGCATGCGCGCCGCATCGCCGATGCGCTCCGCGCGCCGCTGGTGGCGCTGCATGTCGAGCAGCCCGGGAGAACGGGCGGTGACCCGGGGCCCGCGCTCCGTCTTGCCGAGACGCTCGGCGCAGAGACGGAGACAGTGGTGGACACCGATCTGCCGCGGGCCATTCTGGCGGCGGCGCGGGCCCGGAACGCCACGCATCTCGTTATCGGCCGCGGCCGACCGAGGCTCTGGCGCCGCCTGACCGGGCGCACCCTTCCGGCCGTGCTGGTGCGCCGCGCATCCGACTTCGCCCTGCACCTCGTTCCGGCCCCCGCTGCGGTAGGACGCCCAAAGGCGGTGCCAGAGCGCGGCCAGCTCCCCGCCTGGGTCGGCTGGGCGAGCGTTCCGGCCTTTGTCCTGGCGGCGACGGCGGTCGGCCTCGCCCTGGACGAGCGGGTAACGGAGGGCTCGCTCGGCATGGTGTATTTGGCGGCAACCGTGGCGGCCGCGGTCGCCTTCGGGGCCGCCCATGGACTGGCCGCGGCCGTTCTCTCTTTCCTGCTCTGGAACTTCTTGTTCATTAAGCCGCGCTACACACTGACCATTGACGGACCACAGGAGGTTCTCGGCGCCATCGTTTTCGCCCTGGTGGCCCTGCTGCTGGCAGGCACGGCCGGGCGGCTGGGCCGCACGGCCCGCGCCGCGCAGGCACGCGTCTTCGGACTGCGGCGACTGGTCGAGTTCAGCCGCCGCCTGGGTGCGCCGATGGACCGTGCCGCTCTGCTGGCCCTTATCGCGGAGGAGGCCGAGCGGGTCGCTGGATGCCCCTGCTGTATCCTGATGCCGCTCTCGGGCGAGGAGCTGCCGGGCCTGGGCCTGCCGCGCGAGCGGCGGCCGGACGACACCGACCTGATCATTCGCGCGACAGCCCCCATAACCGCCGAGCCGGACGATCCCTCTATGGCCGCCGCTCGTTGGGCCTATATCAAGGGGCGCGCGACGGGATGGGGCACCGACACGCTGCCCGCCGTGCCCTGGCAGTTCCAGCCCCTGCCAACGGCGCAGGGTGTCGCGGGCCTGGTGGGCCTCCGCTTCGCGGACCGGGCTGAGCCGCTCGACACGGAGCGGCAGCACGCCCTGAATGCCTTGCTGGACCAGGCGGCGATCGCGCTCGAGCGGGCGGAGCTGATGGAGGAGCGCGCGCGGGGCGCGGTTCGAGCAGAGGCGGACGCGTTGCGGACCACCCTCCTTACCTCGCTTGGCCACGACCTTCGCACGCCGCTGACCAGCATTCGCGGCTCGCTGGAGACGCTGCGGACCATGGGCGATGCGCTTCCGCCCGAGGCACGGGCCGATTTGATCCTTGCGGCCGAGGAGGAGACGGCGCGCCTCGCCCGCTTTGCCTCGAATATCCTCGACATGGTACGGCTCGAGAGCGGGCAGGTTCCCCTGCGGCGCGAAGCCCTGGACCTGCCCTCCGCCCTGGAGGCCGCTATTGAACGCGCGGAGCAGGCGACGGGACGGCGGGTGGAACGCCGTATCGATGCGCGCCTGCCGACGCCGTCGCTGGACCCGGTGCTGTTCGACCAGATCCTTGCCAACCTGCTGGACAACGCCCTGAAATTCTCCGGACCAACAGGCCATGTCGCAGCCCTGGTGCGGCGCGAGGGCGCAAATGTCGCGATTTCCGTCGAGGATGACGGTCCGGGCATCCCGCGCGAGGACCTCGCCCGCATCTTCGACCCCTTCTACCGGGCCTCTCGTACCGATCGGATCGCGGCCGGCAGCGGTCTGGGCCTCGCGATCGCACGCGGGCTCGCCCAAGCGATGGGCGGGCAGATCACGGCCGAGAGCCCAATCCGGGAGGGGCGAGGAACACGCGTCACCATCCGGTTTCCCTCATGAACAATGCCCCTCCCAACCTCGCTCCGCCTCGCATCCTCGTTGTCGATGACGAGCCGCAGATACACCGCTTTCTCAGCCCTGCCCTCGCTGCCTCCGGCTACGAGCCGGTGCAGGCGGAGAACGCCATGGCGGGCCTGCACCTCGCGGCGACCCGCGCCCCCGCCGCCGTGCTGCTCGATCTCGGCCTGCCCGACCTCGACGGACAGGAGGTGATACCCCGCCTCCGGGCCTTCACGGCGGCGCCGATTATCGTGCTCTCCGCCCGTGATGGGGAGATGGCCAAGGTGGCGGCGCTCGATGCGGGGGCTGACGACTTCGTGGAGAAGCCCTTCGCCCTGGCCGAGTTGCTCGCCCGCCTCCGGGCGGCCCTGCGCCGTGCGGCCGCCTCCACGGGACATGACGCGCCGGCGGCGCTGATCCGGGTGGGAGAATTGGAGATAGACCTCGCCGCGAGGACGGCGACGCTGAGCGGGGCTCCCCTCAAGCTGACGCCGCGCGAGTGGGACCTTCTCGCGGCTCTGGGCCGGGCCGGGTCCGGGCGCGTGGTGACCCAGCGCCAGCTCCTCTCCGCCGTCTGGGGGCCAGGCCACACGGAGAGCCCGCAATATTTGCGCGTCTACATCGGACACCTTCGCCAGAAGCTCGGTGACGCTGCCTCGCTGATCCGGACAGAGCCGGGCGTTGGCTACCGGCTCGGCCCCGTGGCTTGAGGGCAATCTTCCGCTCCCTCATGGCTCGCACCACTTCCGTGGCAGAGATGGCCGGTCGTGGGCCGCCCCGCTGGGCGAGATTTGACGGGGCGTATCGCCGGCTTCCTCTCGATTTCAACGCGGATCATCCTGGCGGCCTCGCTGAACTGATGCTGCTCCTCGGCGCCGAGAAAGCGATGGGGCGCCGGTTTTCAGTAGCTTCAAGTCAGAATCGATAAAGTTCTTCCACCGCTGGTTGTTGGCTGAACCCGATCTGCTCTTTTGAGGGCTGCCCCAGATCGTGATCTTGCCCACTGCCACCGGCCATATGCCGAAATACAGTGCCGGAAGACCGCCTTGACCGGATCCGGAATAGTGGGTGCAATGATGCGCTCTGATGGCAGGGAAAGGGATCTGTCCCATGGTCCTCTCGAACCGGTGCTGGCCGGTCCCAATGACCCTGCATATCGCTTTACTGCTGCCGCTGGCTGGTTGTGGCCTGACGATAGAACGCACCAGTCGCGTCGCTGCCATCGAGCAGTCCCTGCAGGAGGCACAGACGCATGGTAGCGTCCTTCAGCAGCGTATCGGCGAGCTTGAGGCGACGTTGGAGACGGAGCGCCGTGCAGCAGGCGATCTGGCCACCCTGGACGAACGCTTGGCGCAGGCCCGAGGATCGCTCGCAGCCACGGAGCGGGCGCGGGCCATGGCGGACCAGCAGGCGCGCAGCCTGCGTGAACGCGTCGCGGCCGAGGAGCGTCGCCTTGCCGGCCTCCAATCCGAAGCCGGGCAACTCCAACAGGCATCCGAGGAGCGAAGGGGCACGCTCTCCGAGACGGAGCGCAACCTTGCTGGCCTGCAGGAACAAGCGGCAGCGGCAGAGCGTCGCCTCGCCGGGCTGCGTGACCGGTCAGAGGCGCAGGAGGGCCGCCTGGCAGCGCTCGGCGAACGGGCCGCGGCCGAAGAGCAGCGCCTGACTGGATTACGAGCGGCTATAGCTGAGACGGAGGGCCGTCTCTCCCGCATGACCCAGGCTGCCGATGATGCAGCCGGGCGCGTTCGTGGACTGGAAGCACGCTCGGCTGAGCTGGCCGGGGCCACCGGCGCAGCGGAGCGCCGCCTGAGCGAGCTGCGTGGCGTGCTGGCGACTGCCGAGACGTCGCTGGCCGAGCGCCGGGCCTCCATCACGCAAACGCAAGCTGAACTAGCCCGGCTTACCACAGCACGCGACGAGGCTGCCTCCACGCTGCGCAGCCTGCAGGCGCGCAACGAGGAATTGCGAACCAATGTCGGCAATGCTGAGCGTCGGCTCGCCGAACTGCGCGACGGCACCACCGCCGAGGAACGCCGCCTGCAGGCTTTGCGCGCCGAAGCTCAGGCGGCCGAAGTAAATCTTGCAGCCCGGCGCACAGCGCTGAATGAGGCTGAGCAGAAGCTGGCAGAAGCCAACCGCGCCGCTGGCGAGGCCAGCAGCCGCGTCCGTGGCCTGGAGGCTCAGGCTCAGCAGATCTCCGCATCCGCAGATCTGGCACGCCAGGAGCAAACCCGGCTTCAGGAACGTTCCCAAAGCCTGCGTAACGAGGCCACGGGCTTGGAGCAGCGCCATCAGGAGTTGGCCAAGCAGATCACTGAGGCTCAATCACGGCTTGACCAAAAGCAACGCGACTTGACCGAACGGACCAACGAGCTGTCGCGCGATCGTCAGAGATCTCAGGACCGGGTGGTGCCAATCGCTGGAGGCGGCACAGAGCAGCCAGCCTCTGACAAGGACAGGGCGCCCTCCGGAAGTCCATAAGCCGGAGCGCCATTTGCGACTGGGATCGCTCGGCCCGCTGGCCATGGCAGCCAGGCGAACCGATACGATTGCGCAACGAGCCTCTCCGTCGCCGGCTCCGTCAGGTGATCATGCCACCGCCCCTTCCCGGTCGGGCGGTTCCCCCACCGATTTGTCGCTTGCCGGCTCGGAGTAAGCTGCGCGGGAACATCTCTGCTTCGCCAGACAACAGGCACTTCAGCTTTGCAGCAGATCCACTGCTGCAAAGCTTAATAGGACTTCGGCAGGCCCAGCACCTTCTCAGCGATGAAGCAGAGGATGAGCTGCGGGCTCACCGGGGCCAGGCGCGGAATCATCACCTCGCGCAGGTAGCGCTCCACATGGTATTCCTTCGCGTAGCCGAAGCCGCCATGCGTCATCACCGCCTGCTGACAAGCCGCGAAGCCGGCCTCCGCCGCCAGGAACTTCGCGGTGTTCGCCTCCGCCCCGCAGGACAGGCCCTTGTCGTAGCGCCAGGCCGCCTGCATCACGCTCAGCCGCGCGGAATCCAGCCGCATCCAGCACTCCGCCAGGGGATGCTGGATTGCCTGATTCTGGCCAATGGGCCGGCCGAACACCACGCGCTCCCGCGCATAGCGGGTCGCCCGCTCCAGCGCGACGAAGCCCAGCCCCAGCGCCTCGGCCGCGATCAGGATGCGCTCGGGGTTCAGACCATGCAGGATGTACTCGAAGCCGCGCCCCTCCTCGCCGATCCGGTCCTCCTCGGGAACCTCCAGGTTGTCGAAAAAGACCTGATTCGAGTCCACGGCCTTGCGGCCCATCTTGTCGATGGCACGCACCTCAATCCGGCTGCGGTCGAGATCGGTGTAGAAGAGCGAAAGCCCCTCGGTCGGCTTACGGACCTCCTCCAGCGGGGTGGTGCGCGCGAGAATCAGGATTTTCTCTGCCACCTGGGCCGTGGAGATCCACACCTTCTGCCCGTTCACCACATAGTGGTCGCCGCGCCGCTCCGCGCGCGTGCGCAGGCGCGTGGTATCCAACCCGGTGTCCGGCTCCGTCACCGCGAAACAGGCGCGCTCGCGCCCGGCAATCAGTGGCGGCAGCATCCGGCGCCGCTGCTCGTCCGTGCCGAAGACCACCACGGGCTGCAACCCGAAGATGTTCATGTGCACGGCGGAGGCCCCGCTCATCCCCGCGCCGGACTGCGAAATGGCCTGCATCATGATGGCCGCTTCGGAAATGCCGAGCCCGGCACCGCCAAATTCTTCCGGCATGCAGATACCCAGCCAGCCATCGGCGGCCAGCGCCTGGTGCAGTTCCACCGGGAAGTCGCCCGTGCGATCACGTTCCAGCCAGTAATCATCCCCGAAGCGGGCACAGATGCGGGAAACCGCGTCGCGCACGGCCTCCTGCTCCTCGGTCAGCGCGAAGTCCATGCAACCTCCTCATCGGCGGGACCCGGCAGCTCGGGCGGGGGCCGCAGGGCGGACTCCGCCTGCCCGGCCCATCGCCCCACCGGCGCGGTGGAGCGCAGCATACCACCTTGCGGCAGCCTCGCCTCGCGCCAGAAGCCGACGGCGCGAAGATGCGGGTCCTCCAGCAACGCCTCCACGCCGTTCACCGGCGCCGCGGGAATGTCCAGCCCGCAAAGCAGATCCAGCCACTCCGCCGTGTTGCGCCCCGCCAGGATCTTCCCAACCAAGCCATAGGCATGATGGAAATTGGCGGTGCGCGCCGCATGGTCCCGCAGCCGAGGGTCGGAATCCAGTTCCGCCTCGCGCCCGACAGCACGGAAGAAGCGACGCCAATGCGCGTCATTGTAGAGCAGCACGGCGATGTGGCCGTCCCGGGTGCGGTAGGGCCGGCGCTGCGGCGTCATCAGCCGCGGATAATGCGGCCCGCCACATGGCGGATCAAAACTAAGGCCGCCGAGATGGTCGCCCAGCACCAGCTCGGCGAAGGTCTCGAACATCGGCACCTCGATTTCCGCGCCCTCGGCTCCCCGCTCGCGCGCGAAGAGCGCGGCGGTGACAGCCTGGGCGAGGTGGATTCCCACTACCCGGTCGCTCAGCGTCAGCGGCACGTAGCGCGGCTCACCGTCCGGCGAGACGCGCCCCATGATCTCGGCCAGCCCGCTCGCCGCCTGGATCAGGTCGTCATAAGCAGGGCGCGCGGCATAGGGGCCGCCCGCGCCGTAGCCCACCGCGCTGGCCACGATCAGCCGCGGGTTCACATTGCGCAGCGCATCACGTCGCAGCCCCAGCCGCGCGGCCGCATCGGCCCGCATATTGTGCAGCAGCACATCCGCACCGGCTGCCAGACGCCGCAATGCGGCCTGCCCCGCTTCGGATTTGAGGTCGAGCGCCACGGCACGCTTGCCGCGGTTGAGATGCGCGAACATGGCGCCGCCCTGGCCGGCACGGCGCAGCACGTCGCCCTCCGGCGGCTCCACCTTCAGCACCTCCGCCCCCTGGTCGGCCAGGAGGCGGGCGGCATAGGGCCCCATCACCACGGAGGAGCAGTCCAGCACGCGGATGCCGGCCAGCGGCCCGGGGGAAGGCAAACCCATCACTCCTTGGGAATGCCCGCTGCCTCGACCATCTCGCGCCAGACGACGAGCTGCTGCTTCACGAAGTCGCCCAGCTCCTGCGGCGTGCCGGAGAAAGCGTCGAAGCCGATCTCGGCGAAGCGCTGCTTTACCTCGGGCCGCTCGATTGGCTTGCGGATGGCGGCGTTCAGCGCCTCGATCACTGGGGCGGGCGTGCGCGCGGGGGCAAAGACACCGTTCCAGGAGGTGATGTCGAAGCCAGGCAGCGCCGCCTCCGAGAGCGTGGGCGCCTCCGGCATCAGCCGGGACCTTTCCCTGGTCGACATACCGAGGTTGCGCAGCTTGCCCGCGCGCAGATTGCCCAGGCCCGCCGCGATATCCACGAACATGCAGTCCACGCGCCCGGCGATCACATCCGTGATCGCGGGCGGAGTGGAGCGATAGGGCACGTGCAGCATTTCCGTACCCGCCATGCGCGCCATGGTGGCGCCGGCGACGATGCCCGTGCTGTTGCCGCTGGCATAGCTCATCTCTCCGCGCCGCCGGCGCGCCATCTCCAGAAACCCCCTCGCATCCTTCGCGGGCGAGCTCTCGCCCACCACCAGCATGAAGGGCAGGTTCCCCACCCGCGCGATGGGCGCGGAATCCGCCACCGGGTCGTAGTCGAGATGCTTCAGCAGCGCCGGATTGGCGGAATGCGTGGTGTTGGTGGTGACGAAGAGAGTGTGCCCGTCCGGCTCCGCCCGGGCCACGTAGCTGGCGGCGATCGCACCATTCGCGCCCGCGCGGTTGTCCACCACAATGTTGGCGCCGCCCAGCTCCGCGCTCATTACCTGCGCCAGGATGCGCGCGCCGGCATCCGTGCCGCTGCCGGCCGCAAAGGGAACCACCATGGTGATGGGGCGGGTGGGCCGCCATCCGCCCTGCGCCAGGGCGGGGCGGATGGCGGGCAGGGCCAGCGCGGCGGCGGCCGTGCCGAGAAGGGAGCGGCGACGCATCACCCATGCCCTCCCGCGCGGCGCGTGACCTTGGCCGGGTCCTCGCCATAGGGCGGCGCGTAGATCACCATGAGCTTCAGCGGCTCCTCGCTGGTCACGGTGACGACGTGCTCCACCCCGATCGGGAAGAAGCAGAAATCGCCGGGCCCGACCTCGCGGCTCTCGCCGCCCACCTCCACCTGCGCGCGCCCTTCCATGATGTAGCAGGTCTGCTCCAGGTCCGGATGGGCATGGGGTAGCGCGCCATTCCCGCGCTCGATGGTGCCGATCAGCACCTCCATCTGCGTGGCGCCCACCGTCTCCGGCGCGATCACGCGGCGATTGCTGGTGCCGGTGTGATTGGCGGGGCTGTAGGGGGCAACATCCTCGGCGCGCAGGAAAAAGCGGCGCGCCGCAGCCACCGGGGCCGGGGCTTCTGACACTGGATCGGTCTCCTCGAACGGCCCGCTGCGGAGGGCTCTTGCATTCAGTGCCACGAAGCTGGAAGCGCAGGGGCGATAAGGCAATTGAAAACTTGTTCTCGCTCGATAAGATCTTTTTATGGACGTAACGCTGAAGGGATTGCGCGCCTTCCTCACCATCGCGCGCCACCGCTCCTTCACCCGCGCCGCCGGCCTGTTGCATGTCACCCAGCCCGCACTGACCGTGCAGATCCGCCAGCTCGAGGCCGTGCTGGGCCTGCGCCTGCTGGACCGCACGCCGCAGGGGGTGGAGCCGACGGAGGCCGGGGCGGAATTGGCGCGGGTGCTGGAGGTGCAGCTCCGCGACCTCGATCACACACTGGAGAACGTACGGGACCTGGCCACGCGCCGCCGGGGCACGGTGCGGCTGGCGGCGCTGCCCTCCGTCGCTTCCGGCCTTCTGCCCCGCGCGATGCTACGAATGCGCAAGCGCCATCCGGAACTGCGCGTGCAGTTGCAGGAGGCGGTGACGGGCCGGGTGCATGATATGGTGAGGGCCGATATGGTGGATATCGGCATCGCCAGCGGCCCACCCCCTGGCCCGGACCTGGCGCGGGATCCGCTGTTCCAGGACCGGCTGCAAGCCATCCTGCCGGCGGACCACCCTCTGGCCTCGCGCCGCCGCATCCCGCTGGACGCCCTGGCACGGGAACCCCTGCTGCTGCTGGAATCCAACACCTCCGTCTGGCGTGTGCTGGATGACGCATTCGCGGCGAAGGGCCTCCGCCTCCTTCCCCTGCAGCAGGCGGTGCACACGAGCACGCTGATCGGCATGGCGCAGGCAGGCCTCGGCATCGCCCTCCTGCCCTCCACGGCCGTGGAGTTGCGCATGGCGCCGGAGCTGGCCCGGCGGCCGCTTCAGCCGGATCTGGTGCGGGAGATCATGGTGGTGCGCCGCGCCGGACGCTCCCTCTCCCCGGCCGCCGCGGCCCTGGTGGAGGCGCTGCGCGAGAGCGCCGACGACTGACGCCGTCAAATTCCCAGCTGGCCGGAGTGGACCTCTCCCTCAGCGGAGCAGGCCGCCGAGGGCCGCAGCCACCTCCATCACGCCGGGGCAAAGCGGGCCTGAGCCGCTTCAAGAACCCTGCTTCAGGGTACAAGCAGCGTGCACTGACCCGTTCCGGCCTGGAATGATCACCCCATCCCCGGCAGCCGCTCGATGAGCTTGTCGAGCGTGACGGGGTAGTCTCGCACGCGGATGGCGGTGGCGTTGTGGATGGTGTTCGCCACCGCGCCGCCCAGGCCGCAGAGGCCAAGCTCGCCCACGCCCTTGGCCTTCATTGGCGAAAGCAACGAAAGATCACCGCCGGTACTGCTCGTCCGTCACCTGCTCCATCCAGTCCACGGGGGAGCCGTTGAACTTCTCCTGGATGGCGATATGGCTCATCGCAGTGGTGGGTGTGGCGCCGTGCCAATGCTTCTCGCCGGGCGGAAACCAGATAACGTCGCCGGGACGGATCTCCTCAATGGGCCCACCATCGCGCTGCACCCAGCCGCAGCCGGAGGTCACGACCAGTGTCTGGCCGAGCGGATGGGTGTGCCAAGCGGTGCGAGCGCCGGGCTCGAAGGTGACCAGGGCGCCAGCCACCCGCGCCGGGTCGGGCGGGCTGAACAGCGGGTCAATGCGAACCGCGCCGGTGAAGTACTCGGCAGGGCCCTTGCCGGAAGGCTGGGAGCCCGCGCGCTTGATCTCCATCGCCGATTTCCCGTGACTATGAAAAGCCCAGGCCGCCTCGCGACGGCCCTCGGTGCTGCGGGCAAAAACCTAGCCGAGGTGGCTGTGACAGGTAAGGCGGTAAAACCCAAATAGACCCAGTAGTAGAATTTCTGAATGCGTCAGGCCGACGTCAGTGACTTCCCCATCCCCGCATGTCGGAGAGCTTCACGCGAGCCGCGGCTCAGCTCAGCGCGTTCCGATCGACGCCGTCAGAATTGCGAGACGTGAACACCATGAGTTGTGCCGAGCGCGCGAAAGGGGGTGGCTGCTTCTACTCAACAGGTTGACCCGCAGGCCAGAGGCGATTTCGATCTCAAACGGCGCGAGGTGACCAGCGCCAATTGGGCGATCTGCGGCAGATCCGGGCCGCTTTCTCCAGGACCGGAACGGCGGGCGAAGGAAGCCTTGGCGGTCAGCTCGGCCCAAGGCCCGATCATCAAGGTGCTCACGCGACGTCCCGGCACGCAGGACGTTAGCTCGATGCATCAAGGGACGGAGGCACCTACTGCGGCTCTACTTTATCGGCACGGCTGGTTGGAGCATCCCGAAGCAGCATGCCGGGGCCTTCCCTGGAGAGGGTAGCCATCTGGAGCGCTACGCCCGCTGCCTACCGGCTGTGGAGATCAATTCGTCCTTCTATCGTCCGCATCGTCCAGCCACCTACGAGCGCTGGGCCGCCAGCGTGCCTTCGGGCTTCCGCTTCTCGGCCAAGCTGCCCCGTGAGATCACGCACACCCGGCGGCTCGTGGACGCGGCCGAGCCACTAGACCGCTTCCTCGGAGAGGTAAGGGCGCTCGGTGCCGCGCTCGGACCCCTGCTGGTGCAGCTTCCTCCCAGCCTGCGCTATGACCACGCTGCGGCCGTACGGTTCTTCGGCGACTTCCGAGAGCGGTTCGATGGGCAACTCGCCTGCGAGCCGCGCCACGAGACGTGGTTCAGCGAGGCCGCCGAGGCGCTGCTCACCAAATACCAGGTGGCACGGGTCGCCGCCGATCCGGCCGTTGTGCCGCAAGCCGCGCAGCCGGGAGGCTGGCCGGGCCTCCTCTACATCCGCCTGCACGGCTCTCCGAAGGTCTACTACTCCGCCTACTCCCCCGAGGAGGTCGAAGCCACAGCCGGGCGCCTGCGCGCCGCCTCGGCGGAAGCTGAAGACTGCTGGTGCATCTTCGACAATACCGCCCTCGGCGAGGCAACTGGACAGGCGCTGGACCTGCTGCGGCAACTAGGTTGAGTGGGGTGTTTGCAAAGCACGTCGCCGCAGATTGCAAGCCAGCAGACCACGAGGGAAGAGCGCCGCGCCCAGCCGTGCTTGCCCTGGATCAGGCAATCGGGATCAGAGCGGGCGGGGATGATGCGCCTCTTCACGCAGTGGCGGGTTCGCCCGAACAGGTATGATTTTCGGGCCCCGGCTCGATCCGTGCTACGTCACCGCCATGGAGACCAAGCCCCCCATCCCCCGCGCCATCCTTGTCGGCATCCAGATGCCGGAGGTCGATGACGTCGCGCACCAAGCCAGCCTCGAGGAGCTGGGACGCTTGGTGAAAACGCTGGGCTATGAGGTAGTGGGTACTGTTTCACAGCGGCGTGAGGGCACCGGTGCAGCGTCGCTCCTGGGAAGCGGCAAGCTGGCCGAATTGGCGGCGCTCACGGGCGGCACCGGCCAGGTTGGCTCGATGGCACCGCCGTCCAGATCCAAGGCGCGGCAGCGCTTTGACGGCGCCGCCGAGACAGCGCCCATGGCGGAGCCGGAGGACGACGCGGCCCGCAGGCCCGAATTCGTGATCGTCGATCACGAGCTCTCGCCCAGCCAGATCCGCAACCTGGAACGCGCCACGGGCGCCCAGGTGCTCGATCGCACCGGCGTCATCGTCGAAATCTTCCATCGCCACGCCAATACCCGCGAGGCGAAGCTCCAGGTGGAGATGGCGCGCCTGAAATACGTGGCGCCCCGCCTGCGGGAGTCCTCGGGCGGCGGCGAACGCCGGCAGGGTCCCGGCGCGGGCGAAAGCACCCTCGACCTCGACCGCCGCAAGATCCGCGACCGGCTTGCGGAGCTGAAGGAACAGCTGGACGCCGTGCAGCGCGACAGCGACCACCGCCGCTCCGCTCGGCGGGACCAGCTACGGGTGGCGCTGGTTGGCTACACCAATGCCGGTAAATCCTCCCTGATGCGGGCTCTCACCGGCAGTCAGGTGTTGGTGGAGGACAAGCTGTTCGCCACCCTGGACACCACGGTCCGCATCCTGCAGCCGGAAACCCGGCCGCGCGTGCTCATCTCGGACACGGTTGGCTTCATCAAGCAGCTGCCGCACGACCTCGTCGCCTCGTTCCGCTCCACCCTGACGGAGGCGTTGGAAGCCTCGCTGCTGCTCTTCGTGGTCGACGCGTCGGACCCGACCTATGAGGCGCAGTTGGAGGTGAGCCGCAGCGTACTGCGCGAGATCGGGGCGGATGCCGTGCCGTCCCGCCTTGTGCTGAACAAGATGGACCGGGTGGACGACGCGAGGCGCGCCGCCCTGGTCGAGAAGCATCCGGACGCCATCCTGCTCTCCGCCCATGCGCCCGAGGATGTCAGCGCGTTGCGGGACACCATCATCGCCTTCTTCGAGGCGGAGATGGTCGAGGATGTGCTGGTGCTGCCCTATGCGAAGCAGGGGCTGATCGGCGAGGTGTATGAAAGCGCGCGTGTCCTGTCCGAGGAGTATGACGAGGCTGGCCGGGTGCTGAAGGTGCGCGGCCTGCCTGGTGCCATCGCGCGGCTGCGGCGGAGTCTTGCCGCGCTCTGAGGCTCGGATGCGGGCAGCATCCAGCAGCCCTTCGATATGACTACGGCGTCTGGAACCACCGGCAGCAACCGCCACCGATTGCAGGCCAAAGATCTCTTCTTGGCCGCTTCTGTCGAGAATTCGGCTTCTGGCGGGGGCACCCTGTTTTGAGCGAGGGGAGCCCCAGGCTGTCGATAAGCATCCAACCAGCCCCCGAGCTTGGCGGCACGCCCCCGATTCTGCTGCGAAACTTGGTCAAGAAGTGGGGCCCGATCGGGGCCCCAATATGCCATCCATTTTTTAAACAAACACAATGGTTTCGGCCGTGCCAGGGGGTGGAATTCTGCCGGCGTTGAAACACAGGCGGCCTCGTCCTGATCGAGGAGGGTGCCATCGGCACGCTGCCGCCGGATTGAGGGTAGGAGTTGCGGGAGGCATAACCCACCTGAATTCAGGACACCCGTCATGCCTCATGTAAAAGACCAAAGGGACGAGGCGGTAGCGGCAGCAGCGGAGCTGGCGCGTGACGTCGCGGGAAACCTCGATGCCGTGCTCCTCACGCATTACTCCGACCTCGAGACGCTCGACACATTGCGGCCTGGCGAAACCGACATCGAGACCGTCCAGGCGGTGAACCGGGCCGTCGCGGCCGAGATGATCGGCCAGGGTGTCGAGGTCTTTGTGCAGCGGGCAGACAGGGCAGCCTTCCGGCGCTGGATGCAGGGGAGGACGGACACACCGGAGAACCGTCGCGCCTGGATCGATCGCGGCCGCCTGCTCAGGGGTGAGGCCGCCCTCAAGCTGCTCGGCCTCAAGCCCGCGGGTTCACCTCACTCGGCACCCCGCTTTGAGAGATCGCCCAGCCCCGTCGCCGACCGGCTGCTTGCCGCCTTCGTCGCGGGGGAGGATGACGAAGTTGAGGCTCTTGCCCAGGATCTTCTATCGGCCGGACGGGACGATGTTCTTGATCTCGCGATCCGGAAGGCCGCCGAGCGCCATGGGGACCAGAACGCGGACGAACTCGCCAAGGCCCTGCAGTCGGTGGCGGCAGGTGACGCCGTCGGGCCCTCCGGATGGGCCGAGTTGGTCGCCCTTCCCGTGGCTCTCCCCCAGCAGCAATTGCCTAGTGCGGCCGCGATCGGCGACGGGCTGGTCGCGTCCGGAGCCCTGGCGGATACGCTCGAGATCCGCTTCCTGGCAGGTTGGCGCTCACCGGAGACCCTCGCGAGCCTCTCGCCAAGCACCCTCCGGCGCGTGCTCCTGGACATGGTCGCCGGTTCCGAGCTCCGCGACCTGCCACCGGGCGACGTAGACGAGCTGGTGAGGGACGGCTTCGGCGTGCTCGTCGGCCTGCAGATCGACTGGGATATCCCTGTCTGGGACGACATCGCTGCACAAGACGATCTTTTCGCCACGAATGGGGATGATGAAGGCCAGACGCCGGAGGAGGCCCGCCTTGCCGCCCTGTTCGATAGCTGGCGCGGCGCGGTCTTTGAGGCGAGCGGGGGCTGCGTGCCACTGGCCCTGGTTTCGCCGTCCGAGGTGGACGCCGAGATCGCGGACTTCCTGGACGAGGCCGGAGCGCAGACCCGCGGCCTCGAGGAGATCGTGGATCTCGTCGCCAGAGCCAGGCGTGATGCGAGGGATGAGGAGGTTGTCTGCCGTCTGGAAGTCGTCGGCGATGGGCTGGAACTATCGCTCTACACCGAGCGGGGCCGGTTCCTGGAGAGCATGACCCTTCCGGCGGACCGGATGCCAGCCAAGGCCGTGGAAATGCCGAGGCTCATCGGAACCTTCGTGCGGCTGGTCAGGGATGCGCCGGGCCGGTAGCCAAGCCGCCAGAATGGGCGCGGCGGGCATCCGTTCCAGTGCGGCCGAGGCGGCCACCCTCACCCGTTCAGGCAGCCAGCGCCGTCCCGGCCTGAACCTCGACCAGCACAGCTGCAGCCGCGGCAGGAGTGATCTCCAGCGCGTCGATGCCGTTGCCGGTGCCAGGATCGAAGCGGGCGGCCACCTCGACGGCCTTCTCCGCACCCATGCCAACCGCCATCACCGCCAAGGCATATTCCCGGCCCGAGCCGATCGACGTGAAAGCGTCCTCGACGGGCCACTTGCCGTCGCGCTGGTGCAGCCAGCACTTGCCGTCCGGCATCACTTCGAGCGCGGTGCACCAGCGGTCGCTCGACTGGCAGTCCGGACGGGGGCCGCCATGCTCCAGCCAATCGAGGACAACGGAGGCCACCGGCCAGTCCCCGGTCGCACCGATGAGGCGCCCGTCTGCCGTCCGACGGATCTTGGTCGACGAATAGGTTGTCGTGCCCATCGAGATGCGGCGGTCGGCGGCCATGAGGCGGCCGTCCCAGGCAATGGTGGTCACGGTGAGAGCCCCCCGGGTGCGTTGCACGTCAGCGTTTAGCCTTCCGGGCTTATCCCTCTCAACCAAATATTCACAAAAACGTGATCATCTCGGCCAAATGCACCGGGCGGGCTTCGCCAGTGCCAGATGCAGCCCTGCCCGACCGTGGAGACAGAAGACAGGCGAGCTTGCCACCCGTCCCGCCTACCTGGCGGCAGGGGTCCACCTCCGCTTCTGCGAAGGCTACTGCGCGATCTGCATGTCCGGACTGGACGCCTAAGCCGAATGGGCGAAGCTGGCCGATAGCGGCGCGTCCGCATCCGGGCAGACCATCTATGGATGGCAGCTGTCACGAGACAAGCTGGGCTTGACTGCTTCCCGGCCGGAAGCAGGTTTGCCTCGGTTCTAAGCGGCCCCTTCTGATCCAACAGGTGCCCCAGGCGCCGCTTCGAGTTTTTCGCTTCTCTCGCCTTACCTTGCGGGGTTCACGCGAGGCTGGTTCATGATGCGGCCCGATAATCATCTCTCGCACGACGGACGAAGCGTCGCTCAGCGAGGCGCTCAGGCGCGGAGCGCCTGCGCGAGGACCAGGCTGGCAAGGCGGGCTGTGGCAAGCAGGCGATCCAGGCCGTGACCCTCGCGGGCCATGGTGGAGAGACCGGTCATCACGGTCACCACATAATCAGCCAGGCGCCCGGCCGCCTCCGGGTGGGTGGCCGCGACGAAGCGGCGGATGGTATCCTCGGCGGCGGTGGTGAGGGCGCGGGCGGCCTCCCGCGCCTCCGGGTCGTTGCAGCGGGCGCCCTCAATAACAAGGCAGCCGGCGGCGGCAGGGTCGGCGGCGTAGCGGCGAGCGGCTTCCTCGAGCACTTCGGCGAGGGCTTCGGCCACGGGGCGCCCAGGACGCAGGATGTCGCTCAGGGGGACGCCCTTGATACCGGTGTAGCGGCCGAGAACGCGCGCATAGAGGCCGGCCTTGCTGCCGAAGGCGGCGTAGAAGCTGGGCGGGTTGATGCCCAGCGCCTCGGTAAGGTCGGCGACGCTGACGGCGTCGTAGCCACGGGCGTGAAAGAGGCGCTGCGCGGTGGCAACGGCCTGCTCGGGGTCGAAGCGGCGGGGGCGGCCGCGGGGGCGCGGTGTATTTGTAGTCATCGATACAAAATGCCTTGACGGGGCCTTCGGAGGGTTTATGTAGCGATCACTAGGTTAGACCTCAAGGAGGGCCTCATGGCCGGTTTTCAGGGTAAGTCCGTTCTGGTTCTTGGCGGTAGCCGGGGAATTGGGGCAGCGATCGTGCGCCGCTTCGCCGGGGAAGGGGCGGCGGTGACCTTCACCTATGCCGGATCGCGCGAGGCGGCCGAGCAGCTGGCCGGCGAGACGGGCAGCAGGGCGGTGCTGACGGACAGCGCGGACCGCGATGCGGTGATCGCGCGCGTGCGGGAGAGCGGGCCGCTGGACGTGCTGGTGGTGAATGCGGGGGTGGGCGCCTTTGGCGACCCGCTGGAGCAAGATCCGGACGCGGTGGACCGGCTGATCCGCATCAACGTGAACGCGCCCTACCACGCGGCTGTGGAGGCGGCACGGCGAATGCCGGAGGGCGGGCGGATCATCGTGATCGGCTCCGTGAACGGGGACCGGATCCCCTTCCCGGGCCTGTCGGCCTACGCGATGAGCAAGTCGGCGCTACAGGGCATGGCCCGCGGGCTGGCGAGGGACTTCGGGCCGCGCGGGATCACGGTAAACGTCGTGCAGCCCGGGCCTATCGACACCGACATGAACCCAGCGGACGGACCGATGAAGGACATCCAGCACGCCGTCATGGCCATCAAGCGCCACGGGCGGCCCGAGGACGTGGCGGGGATGGTGGCCTGGCTCGCGGGGCCGGAGGCGAGCTTCGTAACAGGCGCCATGCACACCATCGACGGCGGTTTTGGCGCCTGATCCGGCGGAACACGGGCGGCCGGGGCGCAGGCGGCCCCGGCCATGTTCTCACGGCCCAGTTCGAGGCTTCGAGGACTCGCCTTGCCGGACATCCGTAGCAGCGGCAAGGGATCGTCTACGTCAGCCATCCAGGCCCTGAAGTACGGCCATCCATGGCAACGATCGGCATCATCGGCGCGGGCGAAGTCGGCAACCATATCGCGCGCGCCGCCATCGCGAGCGGCTACGACGTCGTCATCGCAATTCGCGGAAACTTGGCACGCTGCGCAGGCTCGTTGCAGAGCCAGGGCCGTCGGCGAGCGCATCGACCGCCTCAGATGCGGCCAGGGCGGGCAACTTCGTCGTCGTGGCTGTTCCCCTCAGCTTGGCGAACGACATGCCCATGGAAGCGCTCGCGGAGAAGGTGGTGACCGACACGACTTGGCGTGACAGGAACTACCCGATCCTCGATTCCGGCGAAAAGACCGGGCACGAACTACGCCAGGAGCAGCTTACCGCATCCAAGGTGGTGAAGGCTCTTACGCATATCGAGGCTCCCCGCATCATCGCCTAGGGCAGGCCGCGCAGCTCCCCGGATAGACTGGCCCTGTCGGCATCGAGTCCTGGCCCACCCGCACCGGTCAGCCTGCATGGAAGCAGGAGCGTCAGGCCCGGCCGGACCTCATCGCCAACCCTTAACGCAAGGCGCATCGTCCAGAGGTAAGGCCGCACCGCCCGGAACGGTCCTGAGAGAGACGCTCGGCGGCTTAACCGCGTTTTCGGAGCGCTTGCTCAAGTATATGGGGGCGAAAGCGGTCCGCCGGCTATTTCTGTTGTCCACCCACTTCGTCCATATGCCACCCGAGTGGTCACGTCTGCTTTCGAGAACGCGGCGATGCCAGGCGGATGACCGATGGGCGGGGGCAGCAGTGCGCCCGGGCAGCGGCGTCATCCGCTCACCGTAGGAATAGAACCGCTCGGGCCGCCTACGCCTGTCCGGGCTTGAGCAAGTTGCCATCCCAGTAACAGGGAGCCATCAGCCCGAGCCGAGAGGTGGCAAGTGAGGGATCTGGACCAAGTCTTTGAGGAACTCGCGCGTTCCTCCTTCAGGCGGCGCTTCCGGCTCAACGGTCGCGATGCGGATTACCTGCGCGGAAACGGGAGAGACGTGGTCCTCTCACACGCCAAAGGATTCGTGGCAAAGCGGCTCGCGCCTGCGACTCCAGTCCGGGACGGCAAGCAAACCCCGATGCGCGGGCATCCAGTCTTCGTAGCGCAGCACGCCACCGCCACCTGCTGCCGTGGATGCCTCGCCAAGTGGCACGGCATCCCAGCCGGGCGGGAGTTGTCAGAGGCAGAGCGGGAACATGTCGTCTCGGCGCTGGCACGCTGGCTGGACGCCCAGCCTGCCATGGCGGGCGCTCAGGCCGAATTACCTTTCCGGGACGCATAGCCACCATCAGGTTGAGCGGGAGGGGCCACGCGACTGCATGAAGGCCCTGGGCTCGAGAAAACAGCTATTGCTGCCCTGCATCGTCCAGTCTGCAACTCGGCAAACCGTTGGAGTCAGGACGGCTTGCCCGGAGCACATCAAGCTGGCTCGGCGCCCCTCTGCGGCTTGCCACATGCCCCGGACTATCACACGTCCAGATTCGCCACCTTCAGCGCGTTCCCGACGATGAAGTCGCGGCGCGGTTCCACCACATCGCCCATCAGCGTCGAGAAGACGCGGCCAGCATCATCCGCATCCTCCACCTCGACGCGGAGCAGAGTGCGCGCCTCCGGATCCAGCGTCGTCTTCCAGAGCTGCTCGGGATTCATCTCGCCCAGCCCCTTGAAGCGCTGCACGGTCAGCCCCTTGCGGCCCTGCGCCAGGATGCGGTCCAGCGCCGCCATCGGCCCACGCACCTGCTGCTGCTGGCTCTCGAAATGCAGCGTCACCGGCTCACCGAAATCAGCAGAGAGGCGATCCCGCCGCTCCTCCAGCCAGCGCGCCTCCGCCGAGCGCAGCGCCACCGGTTCCAGATGATGGCTCTCCGTCACGCCACGCACCTGACGGAAGACCTTCAGGCCATCGCCGTTCAGCGTCGCCATCCAGCTTCGCTCGGTCGGCGCAGCCAGCTCGTTCAGCCGGGCAGCCAGACGCGGCGCGGCCTCCGGATGTGGCTCGGTGCCCAGGGCTCCGGCCACGGCAGCCTGCTCCACGATCTCCGCCGGGATGTTGTTTGCCAGACGCCGGATACGGCGCGAGACGTTGCGCAGATCGTCCACCGCCACGCGCAACTCCTCACCGGCCAGCTCACGGCCATCGGTGAAGGACATGCGCGCACCATGCAGCGCCTTCTCGAGGAGATACTCCTCCAGCGCCCGGTCGTCCTTCAGGTAGCGCTCGTCATTGCCGCGCTTGGCGCGATAGAGCGGCGGCTGCGCGATGTAGAGATAGCCGCGCTCAATCAGCTCCGGCATCTGCCGGAAGAAGAAGGTCAGCAGCAGCGTGCGGATATGCGATCCGTCCACATCCGCGTCCGTCATGATGATGATGCGGTGGTAGCGCAGCTTGTCCGGATCGAAGAACGGCATATTCGGCCGGTCCGGATCGCGCGCTCCAATGCCTGCGCCCAGGGCGGTGATCAGCGTTCCGACCTCGGCAGAGGACAGCATCTTGTCCATCCGCGCGCGCTCGACATTCAGGATCTTGCCTTTCAGCGGCAGGATCGCCTGGTTCGCGCGATTGCGGCCCTGCTTGGCGGAGCCACCTGCGGAATCACCCTCAACGAGGAAGAGCTCGGACTTCGCCGGGTCCTTCTCCTGGCAATCCGCCAGCTTGCCCGGCAGGGTGGAGATGTCGAGCGCGTTCTTCCGCCCCACCTTCTCCCGCGCGATCTGCGCCGCACGGCGCGCAACGGCGGACAGCACGACCTGATCCAGGACGAGCTTCGCCTCTTTCGGATGCGTCTCGAACCAGTGGCTCAGCGCATCGGCAACGGCCATCTGCACCACCGGCTGCACCTCGGACGAAACCAGCTTGTCCTTGGTCTGCGAAGAGAATTTGGGGTCCGGCACCTTCACCGAGAGAATGCAGGACAGTCCCTCCCGCATGTCCTCGCCGGAAAGCTCCACCTTCTCCCTCTTCGCCAGGTCGGCGGCATACTTCGTCACCACGCGCGTCAGCGCCTGGCGGAAGCCAGCCTGATGCGTGCCGCCGTCGCGCTGCGGAATGTTGTTGGTGAAGCAGAGGGTGCGCTCGCGCGGCGAGCGATTCCACCACATCGCCATTTCCACGCGGATGCCGTCGGTCTCCTTGCTCGCGAAAGAGACGGGCGGACGGAACAGCGGGTCCTCCGCCGCATCCATCCACTCGACAAAGGCGACGAGGCCGCCTTCGAAGTGGAAGTTGGCCTCCTGCACGGGGGTGTGACGCTCGTCGCGCAGATGGACCTTCAGGCCGGAATTAAGGAAGGCCAGCTCGCGCAGGCGCTTCTCCAATATGGCAAACTCGAACTCGATCCTGGTGAAGGTCTCGGAGGAGGGCTTGAAGGTCACCTCCGTGCCGGTCGGATGGTCGCTCGGGCCGACAACCTCCAGCGGCTTCACCGTCTCGCCATACTCGAAGCGGATCAGGTGCTCCTTGCCGCCTCGCCAGATGCGGACCTGCATCCATTCGGACAGCGCGTTCACCACCGCCGCGCCCACACCGTGCAGACCGCCGGAGACCTTGTAGGAGTTCTGGTTGAACTTGCCGCCGGCATGCAGCCGCGTCAGCACCACCTCGGCGGCGGAAACGCCCTCCTCGGCATGGATGTCGGTCGGAATCCCGCGACCGTCATCGGTCACGGTCACGCTGCCATCGCCGTTCAGCACCACCGTGCAGGTGGTCGCAAAACCGGCCTGAGCCTCGTCCACGGCGTTGTCGATGATCTCGAAGGCCATGTGGTGCAGGCCCGAGCCGTCGTCAGTGTCGCCGATATACATGCCCGGCCGCTTGCGGACGGCCTCCAGGCCGCGGAGCACGGTAATGGAGGCGCTGTCATAGGCACCATCGGCGCCGGCAGCGGCAACCTCGGCGACATGGGCGGCGCGGGCGGATTCGGACATGCGGTGTGGGAACCTCTCGGGCCGCGGCGGATGGTCGCGCGGCAGACGGAATCATCTGGCGCCAATATAAGGATTCCGCGCGCGCGAAGCCAGGGCGAGGCGCCAGAAGATCAAGGACTTCAAAGGAAAAAGGGCTAAAAGGGCCAGTTTCGGCGATCTTACGCCGCCTCCGGCACGATCCCATCCGCCCCGATCGAGAAAGTCTCCGCCACCCCGCGCAGCGAAGCGAAGACCCCGGGCTCCGTCCCTGTCAGAAAGCTCTGCGCGGGCAGGGCGGCCAAAGCGGCGAACAGCGCCTCCCGCCGCACGGCGTCCAGATGGGCCGCGATCTCGTCCAGCAGAAGCAGCGGCGCGAAGCCGCGGCTGGATGCGATCAGCGCCGAATGGGCCAGCACGGTCGAGATCAGGAGCGCCTTCTGCTCCCCGGTGGAGCACAGTTCGGCCGGCACCCCCTTGGGAAGGTGGGAAAGCCTGAGGTCGCAGCGATGCGGTCCACCCAGGGCCATCCCGGCGGCGGCATCGCGCCCGCGGCGGGCGGCCAGGGCCTCGCGCAGCCCATCCTCCACCTCCAGCGCCGACCGTGTCTCCAGCGCCGCCGCCGTCTCGCATTCCAGGGCACAAAGGGCAGCCGGGAAGGCGCCCGCCACGCCCTCGGCCAGGGCACCGTTCAACCGGGTGATCAGAGACCGCCGGGCGGCCGTCAGCGCCAGCCCGTGGCGGGCCATGGCATCCTCAAGCCCGTCCAGCCAAGCCGCCTCGACGCGCCGCCCCTCGCGCCCCTCGGAAAGCAGGCGGTTGCGTTGGGTCATGGCGTTTTCGTAGGCCGAGACCTCCCGCGCATGGTTCGGGTCGAGGGCCCAGACGAGGCGGTCCAAGAAGCGGCGACGGCCGGAGGCAGCTTCCTGAAACAGCCGGTCCATCTGCGGCGTCAGCCAGACCGCCGCCACCAGCCGCCCCAGCTCCGCCTGGGTTTTCACCGGCTCCCCATCCAGGCGGAAGGCACGTTTGTCCGCCGGCCCGTCATGGGCAGTCCCGGTGCCGAGATCGAAGACCCCCTCCGGCCCCTCGAAGCGGCCCGACACCGCCCAGGGCAGGCTTTCCTCGCCCACATGGCGGCCCAGATCGGCGTTCTTCGCGCCCCGCAGCCCGCGCCCGGGGCCGAGCAGGCTGATTGCCTCCAACAGGTTCGTCTTGCCCGAGCCGTTTTCCCCCGCGATCACGACCGTTCCGGAGGAGAAGCGCAGGGCGGCGCGCGCGTGATTCCGGAAATCCTGAAGCTGCAGACGCGTGAGGCGAAGGGTAGGGGTCACGTCTTGGGGGTGCCAGAAGAGGGGATCACCCGCACGGCCCCGCCCTTGCGGCTGGCCGGATAAGCGGGGCGGGCAGCGGCGCCGGGCCGCAGGCCAGGCATCAGCCCACCCGGCGCTCCGGCAACGCACGGCATCACAGATGGCGCCTCCGGGCGCCCCATCAAGCGATGCGGGTTCAGACCCGCATCGGCATCAGCACGTAGAGCGCCTCGGGCTTGGAGGCGTCCTGCACGATGGTCGGCGCCGAGCCATCCGCGAAGCGGAACTCCACCTGCCCGTCCACCTGGTCCGTGATGTCCTTGAGGTAGCGGGCCTGGAAGCCGATCTCGAGCGGTGCGGCGTCGTAGCTGACGGTGTCGTCGTCCAGCTCCTCCTGCGCCTGCCCCTGGTCCGGGGAGGCGGCGGTGAGAAGAAGGCGGTTCCTCTCGAGCGAGAGCTTCACCGGACGCGAACGTTCGGAGGAGATGGCAGCCACGCGGTCCACCGCGGCCGCAAAGGCGGCCTTGTCCACCGTCATCACCCGGTCGTTCCCCTTGGGGATCACCCGCTCGTAATCCGGGAAGGTGCCGTCGATCAGCTTGCTGGTCAGCGTCACGAAGCCGAGCTTGACCTGCAGCTTCGTGTCGGAGAGCCGAATCTCGATCTCCTCCGACGCCTCCTCGGCCAGCTTGCGCAGCTCGGCGACGGTCTTGCGGGGGACAATGACGCCCGGCATGCCCTCGGCGCCCTCCGGCAGGGGCTCCTCCACCCGGGCCAGGCGGTGCCCGTCGGTGGCCACCGCACGCAGCACCTTGCCGCCTTCGCCCTCGGTCGCGTGCAGATAGATGCCGTTGAGGTAGTACCGCGTCTCTTCAGTCGAGATGGCGAAGCGCGTGCGGTCCACGAGATCCCGCAACAGCCCGGCCGTCACGGTGAAGCGGTGCGGAAGCTTGCCCTCGGTCATCGAGGGAAAATCCTCCACCGGCAATGCCATCAGGCTGGTGTTGTAGCGCCCGGCCCGAAGGGCCAGCGGGGCATCGCCGCCGCGATGATCCAGCTCCACCGTCGCGCCTTCCGGCAATTTGCGGACGATCTCGAACAGGGTCGCGGCCGGGGCGGTGCAGCGGCCCTCGCGCGCGACCTCTACCCCCGCGACCTCCTCAACGATCGCAATTTCCATATCCGTGGCCGTCAGGCGAAGCCCATCCTTGCCGGCATCCATCAGCACATTGGCCAGGATCGGGATGGTGTTGCGCCGCTCCACCACGCTTTGGACATGGGCGAGGGCCTTCAGGAGCACCGCCCGGTCCACCGTGAACTTCATCGCCGCCATCCCCGCAACGCTGTGGGGGGCGCAAGGCCCCCGGAAGAACCTCGTATCATCCTGAAAACGCGACGTGAAGACTCGGGCAGAATCGGATCTTCCTGAACCCCGGCCCTGAACGCCCACCCCGCCCGCGCGTTCGGGCCAGGATTGATCTGGAGGTTACCATGAAAGCGATAGTGGTGCGCGCCCCCGGCGGGCTGGACAGGCTGGAACTGACCGACCGTCCTGATCCCGGCCAGCCCGGCCCCGGCAAGGTCCGGGTGAAGCTCCACGCCAGCTCCCTGAATTTCCACGACTATGCTGTGGCGGCCGGCAAGGCGCGGGCGGAAGATGGCCGGATCCCCATGGCCGATGGCGCCGGGGTGGTGGAGGCGGTGGGCGAAGGGGTGACCGAATTCGCCCCCGGCGACCATGTCGTCTCCTGCTTCTTCCCGGACTGGCAGGACGGCGCACCGACCATCGCCGATTTCAGCCGCACCCCCGGCGACGGGATCGACGGCTTCGCGCAGGAGCATGTCGTCCTTCCGGCCACCGCCGTCACCCGCGCCCCCCGGGGCTTCAGCCATGTGGAGGCCGCAACGATCACCACCGCGGGCCTGACCGCCTGGCGCGCCCTGGTGGTGGATGGCGGGCTGAAGGCGGGGGACACCATCCTGGCCCTGGGCACCGGCGGCGTGTCCATCTACGCCCTCCAGATCGCCAAACGGATGGGCGCCCGGGTCATCATCACCTCCTCTTCTGACGAGAAGCTGAAGCGCGCCCGCGCGCTCGGCGCTGACGAAACCATCAATTACCGGACCGAGGAGAACTGGGGCGCCCGCGTGCGTGAGCTGACCGGCGGCCTGGGTGTGGACCATGTGGTGGAGGTTGGCGGCCCGGGCACCCTGGCACAATCCATCCAGGCCGTGCGGGTGGGCGGGCACATCTCCCTGATCGGCGTCCTCACCGGCCGCGCCGGCGAAGTGCCCACCGCGCTGCTGATGGCCAAGCAGGCCCGCCTCCAGGGCCTGATCGTCGGCAACCGGCGCCAGCAGCAGGATTTCGTTCGTGCGCTGGATGATGGGGCGCTGCGTCCCGTGATCGACCGAAGCTTTCCGCTGGAGAAGCTGGCCGATGCTTTCCGCTATGAGGAGGCGGGCAGGCATTTCGGGAAGATCGGGGTGGAGTGGTGAGGACACCTCCGGGAAGGCTCTGCTTTCCCGGACCTTTCATCTGCTTAGGGGCGTGCGCCTGAGGTCCGTGACCTCTGGTGACTTGAAAGGGCAGGACACGCGGCTGGAAACAAACCGCCCGTGATGCTGTCAGCGATCACTGCTTCCCCAGAAACTCGATGCGGGGTCTGGGGAAGACAGAACCTTCCCCAGGAACATCCCTCAGGTCTCCAGCATCCGCCGCAGCAATTCCACATCCTCGGCAAAGCCCGCATCGCTCTGCATCAGCTCCGCCACGCGGGAGACGGCATGCATCACGGTGGTGTGGTCGCGGTTCCCGAAGCGCCGCCCGATTTCGGGCAGCGAGCGGGAGGTGAGCTGCTTGGAGAGATACATCGCCACCTGCCGCGGCCGCGCCACGTTCCGCGCGCGGCGGGCAGAGGACATGTCGGTCAGGCGGATATTGTAGTGCTCGGCAACGCGCTTCTGGATTTCCTCGATCGTCACGCGGCGATCATGGGCGCGCAGAATGTCGTGCAGCACCTCCTGGCAGGATTCCAGCGTCACTGGCCGGCCGAAGAGATTGGCATGCGCGATGAGGCGGTTCAGCGCCCCTTCCAGCTCGCGTACGTTGGAGGTGATCTTGTGCGCCAGGAATTCCAGCACGCGCACGGGTACGTCCACGCCCGCCGTGGCCGCCTTGGACTCCAGAATGGAGATGCGCAGCTCGTAGGTGGTGGCGTGGATATCAGCGACCATGCCGCAACCCAGCCGCGTGCGCAGCCGATCCTCGAGCCCCGCCAGATCCGAGGGCGGCTTGTCGGAGGAGACGACGATCTGCTTGCCCTGGTCCACCAGCGCGTTGAAGGTGTGGAAGAACTCCTCCTGCGTGTTGTCCTTGCCGATCAGGAACTGCAGGTCGTCGATCATCAGCACATCGACGGAGCGAAGGCTTTCCTTGAACTCCATCGTAGACTGCGAGCGCAGCGCGGCGATGAAGCGGTACATGAACTTCTCGGCGCTCATATAGGCCACTGAGCGGCCGGGCCCGCCGGCCTGCGGCTCGCGGATTGCCCAGGCGATCGCATGCATCAGATGCGTCTTGCCCAGCCCAACGCCGCCATAAAGAAAAAGCGGGTTGAAGCCCGGTGAATTCGGCTTCTCCGCCACGCGCCGCGCGCAGGCATGGGCGAATTCGTTGGGCTTGCCGACAACGAAAGTGTCGAAGGTGAAGCGCGGGTCCAACGGCGCGGCCCATTCCCCGCGCGGATCAGACTTCGGCGCCTCGCTGCGCGCTTCCCCTGCCGGCCGGGTGGCTGAAAGCGGCTCGGCCAGCTCCGTGCCATCCGTAGCAGCCGGCGCCGCCGGAGCGGATTCGCGTGGGCTGCCAGCATTCGCCACGCGGATATCCACACGGCGCACGCCAACCGACTCGGCCTGCCACAAGGCCCGCAGCCGGTCTCCATATTGTCCGCGCAGCCAATCACGCAGGAAGCGCGTGGGCACATGCACCACGGCCTCGTCGCCTTCCACGCCCGCGAGCGTCAACTGGCGCAACCAGGTCCGGTACTCGGCCTCGCCCACTTCCTCCCGCAGGCGGCCACGGATGCGCGCCCAGGCCGCATCCAGGCTGCCATCACCCTCGGCGTTGACCGAGGAGAAGGCTCCAGACACGGCATTGGCGTGCTGTTCCGGCATGCGATTCAACCGAGCCCCCTGTTCCGTCCTGCGTCGCCGCCTGGACGGTTACTGCATCACAAAGCGTAACTTGCGGCCTGGGTGACCGCAAACGCCAAACACGTTCCCGGCAAACGAGACGGGACGCGCAAAAAGACGCGCCACGGCGCGTGAGCACCGTGACGCGCTTGCATCACGATTTTCGTTCAGACGATCTATGCAGGACGCCAGAGCGGCGCCCATGCAATCAGGCGGTAGCGCCAAGCGCCTTGATGCGCGAGGACAAGCGCGACAGCTTGCGCGCCACGGTGTTGTCGTGCGTCACGCCCTTGTCGGCGGCGCGCTGCAGCTCCGGCTGGGCCAGGCGGAACGCCTCCTGGGCCTTCGCCTTGTCGCCACCCGTGATCGCGTCTTCGACCACGCGCAGGAAGGTGCGGACGCGCGAGCGGCGGGCGCGGTTGCGCTCGACGCGCTTCTCGTTCTGCCGGATGCGCTTACGCGCGGAAGCGGTGTTCGCCATGGGCCTTGAGGATACCAGTCGAAATGTTCGCGGGACGCGCACCGCCTGGGGCGGCCGCGGGAAGGGGGGCGTTCTATCCACAGCCCCCCCCAGAGTCAAGGAAAGGCGTGATGCCCCCCGTTATGCGTTCCGGAAGGCCGGCTTTCTCTTCTCCGCGAAGGCCGCCATCCCCTCCTTCTGGTCCTCGGTGGCGAAGAGGCTGTGGAAAAGCCGCCTCTCCAGCCGGACCCCTTCCCGGAGGGACAGCTCATAGGCGGCATTGACCGCCTCCTTGGCCATGGCGACCGAGGGCTGGGAGAAGGCGGCGATCGCCTCGCCCATCTTCAGGGCCTCCTCCACCAGGCTCTCCACCGGCACCACGCGGGTGACCAGGTTGGACCGCTCAGCCTCGGCCGCATCCATCATCCGGCCGGTCAGGATCATGTCCATGGCCTTGGATTTGCCCACGGCCCGGGTCAACCGCTGCGAGCCGCCGGCACCGGGAATGATGCCCAGCTTGATCTCAGGCTGGCCGAACTTCGCATTCTCGGCCGCGATGATGATATCGCACATCATGGCCAGCTCGCAGCCGCCGCCCAGCGCAAAGCCCGCCACCGCCGCGATCACCGGCTTCTTGATGGTGAGCACCGTCTCCCACTTGTTGCCGATGAAGTCCTCGAAGTGCACGGCGGGGTAGGTGCGGTCCTTCATCTCCTTGATGTCGGCGCCAGCGGCGAAGGCCTTCTCGCTTCCCGTGATCACGATGGCCCCCACGGCCGGATCGGCGTCGAAGGCCTTCAGCGCCTGGCCCAATTCCGTCGTCAGCTGATCGCAGAGCGCATTCAGAGCCGAGGGGCGGTTGAGCGTGATCAGCCCCACCTTGCCGCGCGTCTCCGCCTTGATCATCCCGTATTCGGCCATTTCGCCCTCCCGTCTGATCGGCGCAGGCTGTGGCGGGGCGCCGAGGAGGTCAACCGCCCCCCGGCCCGGCAGAATCACTCCCTTCCTCCTGCCCCGCCCTGTAGAAAACCTGGCCGGGCAGCCTCCCGGGCGGCAAACCCTCGGCCCTCCGGCGGTTCCTTCCGCGGTTCCGGCACAGGTTCCCGCTGCATGATCATTCGCCCGCGCCCCGGCGCCTTCGACCTCCTCTTCGCCCTGCGTGGATCCGTGGTGCCCATCGTGGCCCCGCGCGTTCTGGTGATCGCCGCCCTGGCACTGGCACTGGTGATCCTGGACCGGCGCTACCCCGGCACCTTCCCCGAGTTCACGGCGGCGCCCTTCACCGTTTTCGGCTTCGCCCTCTCCATCTTTCTGGGCTTCCGCAACAGCGCCTGCCACGCCCGCTGGTGGGAGGGGCGGCAGCTCTGGGGCCGCCTGATCACCGAGAACCGCCATTTCGCGCGGGAGGCCGCCGCCCTCCTTCCCGATCCGGCGATCCGCGCCCGGCTGCTGCGTCGCACGGCCGCCTTCGCGCATCTTCTGGCAACCGGATTGCGGGAGTTGGACGGGCAGGACCGCGCCCGCCCCTGGCTGCCGCCGGAGGAGGCGGAGGCGCTGCGGGGCTGCCGGAACCGTGCGGATGCGGTGCTGCGCTGGCAGTCCGGGGACCTCGCCGCCCTGCTGCGGGAGGGGCGGATCAGCGACATCCTCTACACCACCCTATCCGCGCCGCTGGCGGGCATGACCTCCGTCCAGGCGGGGTGCGAACGCATCCACAATACCCCCCTGCCCTATGCCTATTCCCTGCTCTTGCACCGCACGGCCTGGCTCTTCTGCCTGCTGATGCCCTTCGGCTTCGTCGGCGTGCTCGGACTCGGGACACCAGTGGTTGCCGCGATCCTGGCCTACACCCTGTTCGGCCTGGACGCCCTGGGGGACGAGCTGGAGGATCCCTTCGGCACGGAAACCAACGACCTTGCCCTGGACGCCATGGTGCGCGTCATCGAGATCGATCTGCTGGAAGCCCTGGGCGAGGCGGAACGGCCGGAGCCCCTGCGCCCGGCCCGGTATGTGCTGCGCTGACGACGCAGGGCCGCTCAGGACCCGCCCCCGCGCTCCACCTCTTTCCGCCGTTGCTCCGGCCATCCTGTCACGATCCCGCCTGTCGCGATCACCGCCGCGCCCAGCAGTGTCCAGCCATCTGGCGGGTCCCCGAAGATCAGGGCCGAGGAAAGGGTCGCCCAGATCAGCTGCGTGTAGGTCATCGGCGCCAGGATGCTGGCCGGGGCCCGGGAATAGGCCTGGATCAGCAGGTAATGCCCGGCGGAGCCGAACACCCCGGCCAGCACCATCAGCAGCCAGGCCCAGGCTGTCGGCGCCTGCCAGACGAAGGGCTGCGCCAGCCCCGCCACCGCCCCGGCGGCGAGGCCCGTGTGCAGGATGATGGTACTGGGCCCATCCACCGCGGAGAGCTTGCGCGTCAGGATCTGGTAGACGCCGAAGCTGGCGGCGGTGCCGAGTGGCAGAAAAAGCGCCCAGTGCGGCATTTCGCCGGTCAGGAAGGGCGGCCTCAGCGCGATCATTACGCCCACCAGCCCCACGCCGATGCCAGCCCAGCGGCGCGGCCCCACCACCTCCCCCAGCACCAGGGCGGCAAGGCCCGCGGTGAAGATCGGCGAGGCGAAGGTGACGGCTGAAGCGTCGGCCAAGGGGATGTGGTAGAGCGCGATGACGAACAACCCGTTCGCCAGCAGCAGCGCCAGGCTCCGCACCACTTCCAGCCCGGGTGCGCGGCTACGCCAGGGCAGCCGGCCGGTGACCAGCTGCAGCGCCAGCGCCACCACCAGCGTGTGGAAGACGAAGCGCATGAAGACGATCTGCGGCACGGGATATTGCGCCGTCAGCATCTTCGTCACCGTGTCCAGCGCGACGAAGAGCGCGATGGCCAGGAATTGGAGCAGAAGGCCGGAGAGGATGGGCGACATCGGGCGGGGTTATGGCATGCGCAGCCTGCCCCGTCCCTCCAGGCGCCCCCCCCGGAATCAGTCCGCCGTCACATTGGCCGCCCTCGCCACCGGCCCCCAGACCGCGTCCTGCGCCCGGATCGTCTCGGCCAGCTCCGCACGGGTGGAACCGACCGGCTCGGAGGCGAGTTCCCGCAGCCGCGCCGCCACGGCGGGGTCGCGCGCCAGGGAGATCATGGCCTCCTCGAGCCGGGCCGCCTGGGCCTCCGGCAGGCCGCGCGGGCCGACCAGGGCCAGCCAGGTCTCGGCGACGAAGCCCGGCACGGACTCCGCCACGACCGGCACATCCGGCGCCAGAGCGGAGCGGGCGGGGGAAGCGATCGCGATGGCCCGCGCCCGGCCGTCCCGCGTCGGCGGCAGGCCGGTGACGACGGTATCGGTATAAAGCGCGATGGTGCCGTTCAGCAGGTCCGGCAGGGCCGGGCCGGTGCCGCGGTAATGCACGATGGTGCATTTGCGCCCGATCTCCCGCATCAGCAACGACACGGCCAGGTGCTGCGTGGTGCCGGCCCCCGGCGTGCCGCAGGGCAGCGGTCCCTTCTCCAGCACGCTGCGGAGCGAGGCAATGTCCGTGATGCCCGCATTCGGCGTGGCGAGGAACACGACCGGGATCGCCGCGAAGCGGCTGATCGGCGTGAAATCCTTCAGCGGGTCGAAGGGCATGCTGCGATAGATGTGACGGTTGATCACCAGCGGCCCGGCCGGCACGGCACCCAGCACATTGCCGTCCGGCGCGGCCTTGGCCACCGCATCCGTGGCGATGTTGCCGCCCGCGCCCGTGCGGTTCTCCACCACCACCGTCCGGCCGAGCCGAGCCGCGAGCCCCTCGCCCATCACACGGGAAAGAAGGTCGATCCCGCCGCCAGGTGGAAAGCCCACGATCAGGCGGATGGGCGGTTGGCCCGATGGAGTCTGTGCCCGGGCCCTGGGAGCGGAAAGCACGGCGACGACGGCCAGGGCCATGAGCAGCGCAAGGGCCGCAAGGGCAGACGCGACAATGCGCGGCATGAACGATTCCTCTGGTTCTTTGCCCGAATCGTCCCGCCTCCGATCACCCGCGTCAACCATGCGGCGCGCCAGCGCTACAGACACGGATAAAAGGGCGTCTGGGGGAAGTAGGTCTTCCTGGCCATTCCCGGCCTGGATTGACGCCCAGAAGCTGCCGGCCGACCCTGACGCAACTTTCCGGAACGCGCCGTCCCCGACCGCGCACCGGCCGATCGGACGCGCCCACACTGATGCCCCTCTGGTTCGCTGCCACTATCTCCGCCGCCCTGTTCCAGTGCTGGCGCACTGCCCTTCAGCAGAAGCTGCGTGGCACCCTCTCCCTCAATGCTGCCGCCGTCGTGCGTTACCTCTATGGCGTGCCACCGGGCCTGATCATGGTCGCCACCTGGTGGTGGGCGACAGGCGGCACCCTGCCAGCCTTCGGCACCCGTGCCATCCTGCTCTGCGCCCTGGGCGGCTTGTTCCAGATTTTCGGCACGGTCTTCCTCATCTCCTCCTTCGCCCCGCGCGGCTTCGCCGTCGGCACCGCCTATTCCAAGACCGAGGCTTTGCAGGGCGCGATCTTCGCCGTGATTCTGCTGGGCGACCGCATCGCCCCACTGGCCTGGGTGGCTGTCGCCATCGGCGTTTGCGCCGTGCTCTGGCTATCGCTGGCCGGGCAGGTCACCAGCTTGCGGCAGGCGCTGCGGGCCACGACGCAGCCTGCGGCGCTTTGGGGGATCGCAGCCGGCACCTGCTTCGGCCTGACCAGCATCGCCATCCGCGCGGCAAACCAAACCCTGGCCGCGCCGGACCCGGTTCTGGGCGCGCTCTGCACCCTTGTTGTCACCAATGCCATGCAGACGGTGATGCAGGGCGGCTGGCTCCTGCTGCGGGAACCCGCCTCCCTCGGCCAGGTTTTCCGCAATTGGCGCAGTGCGGCCCCGGTCGGGCTGCTCTCGGCGCTTGGCTCCGCCTGCTGGTTCACCGGCTTCGCCCTGGCCCCCGTGGCGTTGGTGCGCTCGGTCGGGCAGGTGGAGATCCTCTTCACCCTCGCCTTCGGCCGCTGGTATCTGAAGGAGCCGCTGAAGACGCGCGACGTCCTCGGCGCGCTGCTGATCGTATTCAGCGTGGTTCTCGTGGTCCTGAGCTGAGCCGCTTCGCAACTTTGCCACGGGAACGGCACGGTTCCGCCCTGGTCCTGCATCCGGCCGGCTGCGACAATCCACCCCAGATGGAACACGCGCCGCCTTTCCTCGCCAGCCTGGTCCTCGGCCTGGCCTTCGCCTTCGCCTTCGGGCTGGCCGCGCGGACCCTGCGCATGCCGCCGCTGGTCGGGTATCTCGTCGCCGGCGTGGCCATCGGCCCGAACACGCCCGGCATCATCATTGACGGCGCCTTCACCCGCACCCTGGCCGAGGTCGGCGTCGGCCTCCTTCTCTTCGGCGTCGGCCTGCATTTCCGGCCGCAGGACCTGCTGGCGGTGTGGCGGGTGGCCGTGCCGGGGGCGACGGCGCAGGTGGCCATTGGCGTTCTGCTCGGCGCGGCGCTCGGCATGGCACTTCCGGGCCTGGGCCTGGGCCCGGCCCTCGTCTTTGGCCTGACTCTCGCCATCGCCTCCACTGCCGTCGCCACGCGCGCGCTGGAGGATCGCGGAACACTTGCGGGGGAGGCAGGCCAGATCGCCCTGGGCTGGCTCGTGCTGCAGGATCTGCTTGTGGTGCTCGGCCTCGTGCTCCTGCCCGCCGCAGCAGGCGAGCAGGGCGAAAGTATCGGGGAGGCGGTGCTGCTTGCCCTGGTGAAGCTCGCCACCTTCGCGGCGCTGATGCTGCTCGTCGGCCGCCGCGTACTGCCCTGGGCGCTGCGCCAGGTCGCCCGCTCCAACTCGCGGGAGCTGTTCACCCTGGCCGTGGTGGTCGTAGCCCTCGGCGTTGCCTTCGGCGCCTCCAGCCTGTTCGGCGTCTCCTTTGCCCTTGGCGCCTTCTTCGCGGGCATCGTGCTCGGGGAAAGCGATCTGGGCCATCAGGCCGCAGCCGAAACCCTGCCCCTGCAGCGGATCTTCGCCGCCATCTTCTTCGTCTCGGTCGGCATGCTGTTGAACCCGCTGACGGTGCTGGACGCACCTCTCACCTCGATTCTGGCCCTGGTCGTGGTCCTGCTCGGCACAGGGGGCGCCAGCTTCGGCCTTCTGGTCGCGTTGCGCGTGCCCCCCGCAACGGCCGCGACCGTTGCCGCTGCCCTGGCGCAGATCGGCGAGTTCTCCTTCGTGCTGATGGAACTGGCGATCGGCGAGCGCATCCTGCCTGCCGAGCTGCGCGGGCCGATCCTGCTTGGCAGCTTCGGCGCCATCCTCCTCATGCCGCTGACCTTCCGGGCTCTCGGCTTCCTGGCGAAGCGGATGCCCACCCGGACGCAACCCGTTCATCCCGATACCGCGCGCTCCGCCGCCCGCCTGCCTCGGCTGGAGGGCCACGCTATCCTGATCGGCTATGGGCGGGTCGGCGTGCTGGTCGCGGCCGCCCTGCGGCGGCACGATCTGCCCTTCGTCGTGGTGGAGGATGATCGAAAGCGCGTGGAATCGCTGCAGAAGCAAGCCGTCCCCGTACTCTGGGGCAATGCCACCCAGCCTGAGATGCTGGAAGCCGCTCACGCCGCCCGGGCACGGCTGCTGATCGTGACTCTGCCCCTGGCCTGGGAGGCCCGTCGGGTGGTGCAACTGGCCCGCGCCGCCAATCCCCGGATCGAGGTTGCCGTGCGCGCCCACCAGGACGCCGAGGTGGAGTGGCTGCATGACCAGGACTCCACCGGCCTCGCGGTCATGGGGGAGCGGGAGGTCGCGCTGGGCCTCGCCGATTTCGCGCTGCAACGCATGGGCGTGTCGCCCATTACGGCACAGGGAACCGTGGACGTGCTGCGCAAACGTCGCGTGGCCGATGCCGCCGTTGCCGGCCTGGGAGCATGACCCTGCACTTCAACCCGCCCGTCGGCACCCCCACCCGCCCGCGCCTGATTCTGCTTCACGGCGCTGCCTGCGGCCCCTGGATCTGGGCGGAAGGCTTCGCGCAGCGCCTGGCAGCGGCGGGGCATCCTTCCGTGGCCGTTTCGCTCTCCGGCCGCACGCTATCCGACCGCACCGCCGCCGTCCGCGCCGAGTTGGAGGACGGCCCGGCGCTGCTGGTCGGCCATTCCCTGGGCGCGCTGATCGCGCAGCGGCTGCTGGACCATCCGATGGTCCACGGCGCCGCCCTTCTCGCGCCCGTGCCGCCGGAAGGCCTGTGGTGGTCCAACACCCATCTCGCCCTACGCGACCCCACTCTCTGGCATGAGGTGGCGCGGATGACCGGTCCAGGCGAGCCCTCCCCCATCGTGCTGCGCGGGTTGTTCGGGCCAAAGATGGACCAGGCCACGGCCCTGCGCGACGCCGCGCGCCTCGGCGATGAATCCGCCGAGGCCCTGATGGAGGCGCAAATGCCCCAGCCTGTCGCCCCCGGCTGGATCCATGGCCGCCCGGTGCTGGTGCTGGGTGCGGAGCACGACCGGCTGATTCCGCGCACTGCCGTGGAGCGCTGCGCGGCCTGGCACGGCGTTCCCGCTCACTTCCTGCCCGATGCCGGGCATTTGCTGATGCTGGATGCGGGGTGGGAGGATGCGGCGGACCGGATCGCGGCCTGGGTGCCGGCGTGAAAAACTTGGGGAAGAAAAGATTCTTCCCCCAGGCTTTCACACGGGCCGATGCAATACCGGCACCGCCCGCGTCACGGTACGCTTCCCGTTCTTGAACGCCGCCAGCACCGGGCTGATCTCGCGCAGCGCATCGGCCGGGCTCGGCGCATCCACCAGCACGAGATCTGCCGGGTTGCCCACCGCCACACCGTAATCCGTGCGGCGCATCAGCTTCGCCGAACCCGCGGTGAACATGTCCCAGGTGTCGCGCAGATCGTCACGCATGCCACGCTGCACGATATTGGCGTAGAGATTCGCCTGCCGAATGAGCTGCCCGTCGCCCATCGGCGTAAACGGATTAAGGATGTTGTTGGAGGAAAGGGAGCAGGTCACGCCCGCCTTCACCAGCCGGTTCGCATCCACCACGTTGCGGCGGACGCCTTCCGTCTGATCGCGGCCGCCGAGATAGAGGTCGGTTGAGGGCAGCACCGTCAGCGCCACGCCGGCATCCGCCATCCTCTTCGCCACCTCGTCCAGCCCGTCCGGCGGCATGACCGAGAGCTTGGTGACATGGCCCACCGCCACGCGCCCACCCCAGCCATATTTCTCCGTCAGCTCACAGACCAGCAGCGTGTCGAGGTCGCTCGGCGTGTTGCCGCTGTCGAGATGCATGTCGATGTCGACATCGAACTCGCGCGCCAGCTCAAAGACCCGGCGGATCTGCCCGGCGCGGTCCGTGTCGTAATTCGGCGCAGCCCCAACCACCTTGGCACCGTTCTTCAGCGCCGCGACCATCAGCTCATCCGTACCGGGATTGTTGAGCAGCCCCTCCTGCGGCATCACGCAAATCTCGATGTCGATCGCCCATCGATACTCGTCGATGATCGACTTCACGCCCTCAAAGCCGCGCAGCCCGACCTTCGGGTCCACCTCGGCATGCGTCCGCATCGTGGTGCAGCCATGCAGGATGCACTTCTCCAGCGTGCGTCGTGCGCGCTGGGCCACATCCTCTACTGTGAAACTGTGCTTGACGTCGGAAACGCGCTCCATCGCGAGATGCGGGTTGCGCCTGGTCTCGCAGGCGCAGCGGTCGATGATGCAGGTCTTGTCCAGATGGATATGCGTCTCGACGAAACCCGGCGCCAGCAGCCTTCCACTGCCGTCCACCACCTCGACCGCCTCGCAGGCCAGGCTCGGTGCGATGGCCGCGATCTTCCCGCCGGAGACCGCCACATCCACCGGCGCCCCCTCCGGCCCGGTATCCACGAGGCGGACCTGACGGAAGAGGAGGTCGAAATTCATGGCGATTCCTGATGACGGACGAGGCGATCTTGGCACGTAATATGCCTACAGTCAGTAGCGATATCGCCACCCCTCCGGTCTGGCAATCGCCTGCCCGTCGGAAGAACGAATGACAACTCCCTCCCACGCTCTCTCGCGCCGCCTGCTTCTCGGGGCCGGCGCCTCCCTCCTCGCGGCGCCCGCTCTCCGGGCGCAGCCCGCCTGGCCCGTGCGCCCCATCCGCTGGATCATCAACTTCCCACCGGGCGGCGCAGCCGACACTCTCTCGCGCGTGCTGGCGGAGCAGATCGGCAACCGCCTCGGCCAGCCCATCGTGCTGGAAAATCGCGTGGGCGCCGGCGGCATGGTGGGGGCCGACATCGTGGCCAAGGCGCGCGGCGACGCCCATGTCGTGATGATGTCCAGCGGCGCCTCCCATGGCACCGGCCCGGTCCTCTACAGCAAGGTTCCCTATGACGCGCTGAACGACTTCACCCACCTGCATCTGGTCGGCACCTTTGCCTGCGTGCTGGCGGTGAACAACGACCTGCCCGTGCGCAGCGTGGCGGATTTTGTTGCCCTGGCGAAGAAGCAGCCCATCTCCTACGGCTCGGGCGGCAATGGCACGCTGAACCACCTCTCCGGTCAGCTTCTCGCGCGGGATGCCGGCATCACGCTGGAGCATGTGCCCTATCGCGGCTCGGCCGCTGCCATGACGGACACGATGGGTGGCCAGATTCCCTGCCTGTTCGAGAGCCTGCCGATCATCCTGCCGCATTTTCAGGCAAACCGGCTGCGGCCCATCGCTGTGACCGGCTCCGAACGCGATCCCACCCTGCCGGACGTGCCCACCTTCGCCGAAGCCGGCTTCCCCGGTGTGACAACCATTAGCTGGTTCGGCTTCTCGGCCGCGGCCGACATCCCGGACGCCGTGTCGGATCGCTGGCAGGCGGAGATCGGCGGCGCCTTGAAAACCGATTTCGTGAAGGACCGTTTCGCCAGGATCGGCGTCACGCCCGGCACGCTGGACCGCGCCGGCTACACCGCCCTGGTGCGGGACGAGCTGGCCCGCTGGAAGCCGGTGATCGCCGCCGCCGGCATCAAGGCGGACTGAACGGATCGGGGAGGGCTCGCCCTCCCCGCTTCAGTGCTCGACGGTTGCTTGCAGATCGCGGTGCCACGCGGCCTTCGCAGCCGCGCGCGCCAGCAGCGAGCCCAGGAACAGCAGCACCACCCCGCCCCCGAGCAGCGCCAGCATCGCCTCCATCGCGGCGGGCAGGGGCCGGCCCCGGTAGAAGGGATTCCAGCCGAGCACGCTCGTTAGTAGGATATAAATACCAACAGCGACCGCCACGGCCCCGAGCACGAAGGCCAGGAAGCCGAGGATATTCAGCAGCCGTGGCATCCGATGTCCTCTTCTGTCCGGGCTGCTGGACCCTGCCACGCCCGAAACGCTGCGCGAAGGGGGCCTCTGCGCGGCGGGATGCCCTATATGGACCGGCAAGGAGGCCCTCAGCCATGCCGATCGACGAAAGCCGTACCTTCCTGCCCGTGAACATCGCCATCCTGACGGTGAGCGACACGCGCGACCTGTCCACGGACCGCTCGGGCGACACCCTGGCCGCCCGGATCGAGGCCGCTGGCCACCGCCTGGTTGACCGCGCCATCGACCGCGACGATGCCGACGCCATTGAGGCCCGCCTGCGCCGCTGGATTTCGGACCCGCAGGTGGACTGCGTCATCACCACGGGCGGCACCGGCATAACGGGCCGCGACGTGACGCCCGAAGCCTTTGCCCGCGTGCTGGAAAAGGAGATCACCGGCTTCGGCGAACTCTTCCGCATGCTCAGCTATCAGAAGATCGGCACCTCCACGATCCAGTCACGCGCCATCGGCGGTGTCTCGGGCGGCACTTATCTCTTCGCCCTGCCGGGCAGCACCGGCGCGGTGAAGGATGCCTGGAACGACATCCTCGTTCACCAGCTTGATGCCCGCTTCCGCCCCTGCAATCTCGTGGAACTCATGCCACGGCTGCTGGAACACCTCCGGGCGGCCTGATTTGTGTTGTATTTGAAGGGTTTTCTGCCTGGGATCCATGAACTGTTTCCCGTGGAACAGTAACCGGACCAGCGCCGCAAGCCTTTGGCCTGGGGCATGAAGGCGATGCTGACCGTCGCCGAGGGGCCATGGTCCCTCGGCGTGCAACAGATGGAAGATCCAGGCTTCGGGGCGCTGCCCCGAATGCAAGCCGCGGCGCTTCCCTGCCGCCGCATCGAACCAGCCGACGCTTCCCCTGGCAACTTCCCGCCTTGGGGCCACGTTCGTTGCGCTCAAGCGAACGGAGGCAGGACATGGCGGGTGACGGCTTGCGGATGGCCCAGGCGGGCGAGGCGGTTCCCTTCGAGATCCCCGGCGCGAAGGGCGACTTCAAGATCCAGATCCTCAACGAGGATCGGGCGAAGGGCGTCGTCACCTCCATCGTCCACCTGCCGGCGGGCGGGGTGATTCCCGCGCATTATCATGAGGCCGGGTCCGAGATGCACTATGTGCTGGAGGGGGACCTGATCGAGGCCGGCCAGCCCCTAAGTGCCGGTGCCTTCCTCACTCATGCCAAGGGCGTGGTCCATGGCCCGCATGAGAGCAAGGGTGGCGCCAAGGTGCTGACCGTCCAGACCTGGCAGAGTGAGGGCGGGGAATTCGACTTCCGCCCGGCCGATCAGGGCGCAGCCTCCGGCAGCAGTGATCCGGCGGGCGGTACTTCCGGCTCGGGCAGCACTCAGCTCGGTGCCGAAACCCAGGAAGAGGCGGCCAAGGATCACCGGACCAAGGGTTATACCTGAGCACCGGAGGGGGCGCCGCTGCACCCCCTCCGATCAGGTCAGGCCATGGCGCGTGTGAAGACGGCGGGATCGACATTCCCGCCGCTGATCACCACGCCGACCGTCCGGCCCTTGGCGGAGACATGACCGGCCAGCACGGCGGCCAGTGCCACGGCGCCGCCGGGCTCCACCACCACTTTCAGATGGTCGAAGGCGAAGCGCATGGCCTTCAGCACCTCATCCGGCGTCACCGACACGCCACCGGCCAGGCGCGGCTGGTTCACCGCGAAAGTGAGTTCCCCCGGCGCCATAGAAAGCAGCGCGTCGCAGAAGGTCGATCCCTTGCCATCCGCCCGCACCCGGTGCCCGGCGGCAAGGGAGCGCGCCGTGTCGTCCCAGCCTTCCGGCTCCACCGCGATGACCTGCGTGCCGGGGCTCATCCCCTCCACCGCCAGGGCACAGCCGCCGACCAGCCCGCCGCCGCCGGTGCAGACGGCCAGCGCATCCAGGTGCAACCCGGCCGCCTCCGCATCCTCGATTAACTCCACCGCCACCGTGCCCTGGCCCGCGATCACGTCGGGATGGTCGAAGGGCGGGATCAGGGCGGCGCCGCGCTGCTCGGCGAGTTGGTTGCCCAGCGCGTCGCGATCCGTGGTGAGGCGGTCGAAGAAGGTGATCTCGGCGCCCCAGCGGCGCGTGCTCTCCACCTTGATGGCAGGGGCGTCCTGCGGCATCGCGATCAGCGCCCGCACACCCTCCGAGGCAGCGGCGCAGGCGATGGCCTGGCCGTGATTGCCCGAGGAATGCGTCACCACCCCGCCTGCGCGCTTCTCCTGGGGCAGGCGGAGCACGGCATTCGTGGCGCCGCGGAACTTGAAGGATCCGGTGCGCTGGAGAGGCTCGGGCTTCACCAGAACGGTTCCACCCACGGCTGCATCCAGCACGGGATGGCGCAGCGTCGGCGTGCGAACCACGCGCCCCTTCAGCCGTTCAGCCGCGGCACGGACATCATCATAGGTCGGCAGGGTGGTCATGCGGTTTCCTCGGCACCATCAGCAGTGCATCGAAGCGGCGGATTTCGAAGCGCGGCATGGTGCGGCCCTGGCCGGATGCGGGCAACCCGGTCCACCACATTGACAGTTTTGCACGACGCCCCTAGGTGCCAATCTGAAAATCACGCTCTCATTAAGGAGAAAAGCCGGTGCGCTCCGCACGGCGACATCGCGAGCGGCAAAGCACCCCGGCCCTGAGCGGCACGCAGGACGGCGTCCCGGCATGCCGGATGACGCGCCGCTTCCATCCGTGGCAGACCCGGCGGGCCTGACCGCCCCCCTTCCCCCTCCGGGATCCATCATGTCTGATCATCCCGGCGCATCGCCGGCCATCTCGCTGCAGAATCTTGTCCGGGAATACCGCGGCCGCGGGACGCCGCTGCGGGCGCTGGACGGCGTCTCCCTGGATGTCGCTCCAGGCGAGATCTTCGGGATCGTCGGCCGCTCCGGCGCGGGTAAATCCACCTTGCTGCGCTGCGTGAACCTGCTGGAACGCCCGGATTCCGGCACCGTCCAGGTGCTGGGCCAGGAGATGACCCGGCTGGACGAGGCCGCGCTGCGCCAGGCCCGCCGCGGCATCGGTATGGTCTTCCAGCACTTCAACCTGCTCTCCTCCCGCACCGTCGCCGGCAACATCGCCTTTCCGCTGGAAATTGCCGGCATGCCACGTGCCGAGCGCGAGGTTCGCGTGGCGGAGCTGCTGCCCTTGGTCGGTCTGGAGGCGCGGCGCGACCACTACCCGGCCCAGCTTTCCGGTGGCCAGAAGCAGCGCGTCGGCATCGCCCGCGCCCTCGCCTCCCGCCCCCGCATCCTGCTCTGCGACGAGGCCACCAGCGCCCTCGACCCCGAGACGACGGAGGAAATCCTTACCCTCATCCGCTCCATCCGCGACCGGCTGGACCTGACGGTGCTGCTGATCACGCATGAGATGGCCGTGGTGAAGGCCATATGCGACCGCGTGGCCGTCATGGAGGCGGGCACGGTCATCGAGCAGGGCCGCGTCTTCGAGGTCTTTACCCGCCCGGCCCATCCGACCACCCGGCGCTTCGTGTCCGAGGTCATCGGCTATGTCGTGCCCCCAGGCACGGTCGCGTTGCTGCCCGCCCCGAACCCGGGGGAGGAGCGCCGCCTTCTCCAGGTGCTCTTCGCCGGCCCCTCCTCCACCCGCGCGGTGGTCAGCGAGGCCTCGCGCCGCTTCGGGCTGGACCTGAACATCGTCTCCGGGCGGATCGACGCCATTGCTGGCGAGCCCTACGGCCTCATCGCCTTCGCCGCCTATGGCGCGCCGGCCGCCATCGCGGAGGCGACGGCCTGGATGCGCGGCCTCGGCCTCGATGTCTCCGAAATCGGAGAGGACCCGGCATGATCCCCTGGCTGCCACCCGCCCTGAACGACCTGATGGTCGATGCGGCCTATGAGACTCTGCTGATGACGTTCGGCAGCGCGATCATCGCCGTGATCATCGGCCTGCCCCTGGCCCTGCTGCTGCACACCACGGGGTCTGGCGGGCTCTCACCCAATGGCTGGATCAACCGGCCCATCGGGCTGCTGGTGAATGCGGTGCGCTCCACGCCCTTCATCATCCTGATGGTGGCAATCGTACCCTTCACGCGGCTGGTCGCCGGAACCTCGATCGGCACCACCGCCGCCCTGGTTCCGCTCTCCCTCGCCGCCATCGCCTTCATTGCGCGCCTTTTCGACAACGCGTTGCGGGAAGTGGACCGTGGCGTGATCGAGGCCGCCCGCGCCATGGGCGCGACCCGCATCCAGATCATGACCCGCGTGCTGGTGCCCGAGGCCCTGCCCGGCCTGATCGCGGCCATCACCGTCACCCTGGTCAGCCTGGTCGGCTACTCCGCCATGGCGGGTGCCATCGGTGGCGGCGGGCTCGGCGATCTCGGTATCCGCTTCGGCTATCAGCGTTTCATGCCCGAGGTGATGGCGACCGTCGTCATCATCCTCATCCTCTTCGTCCAGGCGCTCCAATCCCTGGGCGACTGGCTCGTCCGGCGCTTCAGCCGGCGCTGACACACGGAAGAAGAACAATGAACACCACCCGTCGCAGCCTGGGCACCCTGGCGGCGCTCGCCGCCCTCGCCCCGATTGCCGCCATGGCGCAGGATATCGGCACGGCGCAGCGCCCGCTCCGCATCGGCGTCACCGCCGGCCCGCATGCCCAGGCCATGGAGAAGGTGCGCGAGATCGCGGCCCGCGACGGGCTGGTGATCCGCATCGTGGAGTTCACCGACTATATCCAGCCCAACGCGGCGCTCGCCGCCGGGGACCTGGATGCCAATTCCTACCAGCACCAGCCCTTCCTGGATGGCGCGGTGCGTGACCGCCGCCTGCCGCTGGTTTCCGTGGGCAAGACCATGATCTTCCCGATGGGCCTCTACTCCCGCCGCCACAAATCGGCCGATGCCGTGCCGAATGGCGCCCGCGTCGCCATCCCGAACGATCCGAGCAATGGCGGCCGTGCGCTCGTGCTGCTGGCCAAGGCCGGCCTCTTCACCTTGAAGGAAGGCGCCGACCACAGCGCCACGGTGGCTGACATCACTGCCAATCCGCGCCGGATCCGCGTTGTCGAGCTGGAGGCCGCCCAGCTTCCGCGCGCGCTGGAAGAGGTCGACCTGGCCGCCATCAATACCAACTACGCCATCAATGCGGGCCTGAACCCGGTGCGCGATTCCATCGCGATCGAGGACAAGGACAGCCCCTATGCCAATGTCATCGTCGTGCAGGAGAAGGACCGGAACGCCCCCTGGGTGCGCCGTTTGCTCGCCGCCTACCAGAACGACGAGGTGAAGAAGTTCGTCGAGACCACCTTCCAGGGCTCCGTCGTCCCCGCCTTCTGATCGCAGGAGATCACCCCGCCATGCTTCGCCGTTCCCTTCTCCTCGCCAGCCCCGCGCTGATCCTCGCGCGCGGTGCCTTTGCCCAGGGCGCGACTTTCGGCACCGCCGCCCGCCCGCTGCGCGTCGGCGTCACCTCCGGCGTTCATGCCCAGGTGCTTGAGCGCGTGCGCGACGCCCTGGCCCGCGACAACTTCGTGATCCGCATCACCGAGTTCAGCGATTTCATCCAGCCTAATGTCGCCCTGCAGGCCGGCGAAATTGACGCGAACGTCTACCAGCACACCCCGTTCCTGGAGGCACAGAAGCAGCAGCGCGGCTATGACTTCGTGGTCGTGGGCAAGACCGTGCTGACGGCCATGGCCGTGTTCAGCCGCAAGTACAAGAAGGTCGAAGAGCTGCCCAACGGCGCCCGCGTGGCCATTCCGAACGACCCGACCAATGGGGGCCGCGCCCTGGTGCTGCTGGCCCAGGCCGGGCTGTTCAAGCTCCGCTCAGGCGCCGATTTCCGCGCCACCGTCGCCGATATCACCGAGAATCCGAAGCGCATCCGCATCGTGGAGCTGGAAGCGGCGACGATCGCCCGCGCCCTGGAGGATGTGGACGCGGCCGCCATCACCGGCAACTACGCCGTGCCCGCCGGCCTCCAGCCGGGGCGCGACAGCCTGGTCGCGGAATCGGCCGAGGGCGCGAAGACCAACCCCTATACCTGCCTGGTGGTGGTGCGCCGCGCCGATGCGAACGCAGCCTGGGCCGCCAGGCTGGCCGCCGGCTACACGGATCCTTCGGTGCGGGAATTCGTGGAGAAGGAGTTCGGCGGCGCCGTCGTCCTGGGCGTCTGAAAAAAAAGCCGGGGAAAGTCCCCGGCTCTCTTTACCCAGCGCACCGGCAGAACCGGCGCACTCGAAACTCGAAGAAAAAGATGAGGGGTCCGGGGAGAATTCCTTCTCCCCGGGCCTTTTCTCAGCTCTGGGCGTCGGGCGAGATCACCATGCAGGCGCCGCGCGCCTTCAGGCGATCACAGGCGCTGTGCGCGGCATCGCGCGACAGGCCGGTGACGCGGGCGCGGTAGAGGGTGCTGCGGCCCTGGGACACGGCGGTCACCACCGGCCGTCCATTGCCGGCGCCGCTGCGCGCATGGCCGGCGGCGTCGCGCGCCAGGTTCTCGCTCGCGAAAGCACCGACCTGGATGGCCCAGCCCCCGGAGGCCGAGGCGGCGGCGGCCGAGGGAACGCCAGCCCGCAGCACGCCAGGCGGCAGGCCGTTCTGGCGCGTCATCGGCGCCGGCAGCGTCCCGGCCTGCGCCGGAGCAACCAGGAAGAAGCCACGACGCGGAGACGGCTCGGGCGCCGAGAGCGTCGGGCGGGCCTCGGCCGAGGCTACGGCGTAGGAGCGCGGCTGCGGCGGGGTCGAGGGCGGGTCGGGAATCGGATCCATCCGCGCGACCACGGTGGAGGCCGGCTCGCGTGAGTAGGTGGAACCGTCCGGAATCGGGTCCATCCGTGCAACCACGGTGGAGGCCGGCTCCTGCGAATAGGTGGAGCCGTCCGGGATCGGCTCCATGCTGATCACATTCGGGCCGAGCGAGGCGAGCTGGGTTTGCGCCGGGGCAGCCGCCGGCGGGCTGGACGCGTAGGTCGAGCCATCCGGAATCGGCTCCATCCGGATGACGGTGCCCGAGAGCCGTGCGACCTGCACGCCCGGATCGACCGCGCGCCGCTGCTCGCGCAGCGCCAGCATGGTGCCCGGGTCGCCGGTGCGGCGGGGCGGCGGGTTGAGGCCGATATCGGCCGCTGCATAAACCTCTTCCGGCGCACGCCGCCGCGGCTCCGCCCCGGTGATGCGCGGCCCGATGCGGGCGACGTAGTTCCGGGTCTCCTCCGGCATGCGGCCGCCTGCCCAGAGATAGTTTTCCAGTCGCTTCGGCCCGCCGTTATAGGCGGCCAGGAAGCCCGGCGAGCCATAGAGGTCGTACATCTCGCGGATATACGCCGTGCCGGCCATGATGTTGTCCCAGGGATGGTAAGGATCGTCCCCGAGCCCGTACTTGGCATTCATCTCGGCATAGGTGCCGGGCATGAGCTGCAGCAGCCCCATGGCGCCGACGCGGGAAGTCGCGGTAACGCGCCCGCCGCTCTCCTGGCGCATCACCTCGCGGATCCAGCGCTCCGGCACGTCAAAACGCGCAGAGGCCTCGCGGATATAGGGGCCCCAGGGGTCAGAGGATGGACCGGGCGGGTCATAGCTCGCAGGCCGGTTAGCTGGAGAGACTCGCGCGCTGGTCACCGGGCCACCCGTTTGGGGCTGGCTTCCGCAGGCGGCCAGCGCGGCCATCACAGACATAGCAGCCAAGGCCCGCGCACCACGTCGCAGGCCAGGTGCGCATGCGCCCCGAGCGATCAGGATCATCCCCCTTTAACCCCCTGTCCTGTGCCCGGCCGGTTGCCCGGCCGGTGCATCAAGCCCGCGATGTGCGTCCCCACGCAGCATCGCCGGCCCGTGCCGGCTGCGATCAATTGTCGCACCGCCAGGGCTAACGGAAGCTTGCGGCCGCGGCAAGGAGACTTTACGGCGCTGTGGCGGCAGGGCCGCAAGAAAGCGGCGCCGCTGCCCTATCTCAAATTGTTGAGTGGTCTGACTGGCGGCCGAACCTAGACCGGTCCGTCCGCCCCAGAATGCGCCGCCCGGAGTTCCAGCGATGCTTGCCCGCCACCCCGCCATCTCGATCCTGCGCGCCGGCCTGATCGCGGCCCTACTGGCGGTCGGCCCGGCAGGTTGTGGGCCGCAGAATAGCGACACGGCCCACAGCCCCGCTGATCCCGGCCGGACATCGGCAGCGACCTACGGCACCATCATCGGGACGCCGCGCCCGCTGGTCGTGCGTGGCCAGGGCGGCAAGCTGGGCGGAACAGCCTTGGCCGGGCTGGCGGGGAATGCGACCGGCCAGGCAGCCAGCACGGGCCAGGCCGTTGAGTTCACCGTCCGCGAGGACGCCGGTACCGAGGTTCAGGTGGTCCAGACCAATGAGGAGGGGCTGCGGGCCGGCGACCGCGTCGTCATATCCCGTGGGGACCGCACCCGGCTCAGCCGCGCGGCTGGCGGGCCGCCCCCAGCGGCCCCGCAGTCCGCCCTTTCCCGGCCAGGCGTTCCGGCACAGGCCAGCCCGCCCCCGGCCTAAGGTGGATCGCTGACGCGCTCCAATTTCCGGCCCGGCCACGACGCTCCACGCTTCGCTCCCGGGCGATTCCTCGCCCGCCGCTGGCAGGCGGGGCGTCGTCCGGTGTATAGGGCCGCCCGATGCTCGTTGGCCCGATCACTTTCTCCGACACCTACAGCTTCGACGCGGAGGCCCCGCGGCGCATGCAGCGAGCATGCGAGGATCTGCGGCAGGGCTTCGCCTCCTGGCGGCTGGCCTGGGCCCTGGCGCGGCTTGATCTGCGGAACCGCTATCGGGGCTCGGTGATCGGTCCCTTCTGGATGACGCTCTCCACCCTGCTCATGCTGATCGGGCTGGGCCTCCTCTATTCGCGGCTGCTCAACCTCAGCCTGGCCGATTACCTGCCGCACCTGACTGTGAGCCTGGTGATCTGGACGACCCTCGCCGGCATGATCACCGATGCCTGCAACACGATGACGAGTGCCGAGGGCGTGATCCGCCAGATCCGCCTGCCCTTCACCGTCTACGCGCTGCGCACCCTCTTCCGGAACGCTCTCACCGCCGCGCACAGCCTGCCGCTTATTCCACTGGTCTTCGTCATCTTCGGCCACGTCCCGGGGCCGGAGGGATTGCTTTCCCTGCTCGGCCTCGCCCTTCTCCTGACCAACGCCTTCTCCGCCGCCATGCTGCTGGGCATGATCTGCGCGCGGTTCCGGGATATCGCGCCCATCGTGGCCAATGTCATCCAGCTCGCCTTCTTCCTCACGCCGATCCTGTGGAAGCCGGAGCTGCTGAAGGGCCTCGCGGCGTGGCTGCCGCTGAATCCCTTCTACGCCGTGCTGGAGACGATCCGGGGTCCCCTGGTCGAGGGCGGTGGCGATCCGCTCGTCTGGCTGGCCGCGATCCTCTACACGCTCGCGCTCAGCACCGCCGCCTTCGCCTTCTTCGTCCGCTTCCGCGGGCGGCTGGCCTTCTGGGTCTGATCCGATGGCCTATATCGAAGCCAAGGGTATGCGGGTCGAGTTCCCGCTCTACCATCTCGCCGCCCGCAGCCTGAAAAAGCGGCTGCTGGCACGCGCCACCATGCGCGTGACGACCGATGCGGCGAACCGCGTTGTCGTCAGCGCCCTGCGGGACCTCAATTTCCGCATCGACTCCGGGGAGCGGGTGGCGCTGATCGGCCAGAACGGCGCCGGCAAGACGACGCTGCTCCGCTCCCTCGCCGGCATCTACGAGCCGGTGGGCGGGCGCCTGACCATCGACGGCTCCATCGGCTCTCTCATCGACCCAGCCGCCGGCATGGACCAGGACAGCACCGGGCGAGAGAATATCCGTCTGCGTGGGTTGTACCGGAACCTCGATGCCGCCGGGCAGGCAGCACTCGAGGAGGAGGTCGTCAGCTTCGCCGGTCTCGGCGAGTTCATCGATGTGCCGATTAAGGGCTACTCCGCCGGCATGTCCGTCCGCCTGGCCTTCGCCCTCGCCACCGCCATGCAGCCGCAGATCCTGCTGATGGACGAGTGGTTCCTGGCCGGCGACGCTGCCTTCATGCAGAAGGCCGAAGCCCGGCTGGCGAACCTCGTCTCCGGCGCGGACATCCTGGTGATCGCCACGCATGACATGGCGATCGTGCGGCGCTGGTGTAATCGCGCCATCCGCCTGGAGGCCGGCCGCATCATGGCGGACGGGCCAGTCGAGGAGGTGATCGGAACGATGCAGCCGCAGCCAGGACTGGCCCCGGCGGGCTAATTCCCCAGCCAGGGCAGCAGGAGCTTGCCCTCAGGCCTTGCCCTGGGCCCGCAGGGCCGCCTGCAGCGCTTCACACACCCGGCCGATCTCGTCCTCGGTCAGCGCCGGAAAGCTCGGCAAGGACACGCCGCGGGCGGCGATGTCCTCGGCAATCGGAACATGCAGGTCCTGGCGGTACATCGGCATGTGGTGGGCGGGGTAGAAAACCGGCCGCGTCTCGATGCCCGCGGCCTGCATTTCCGCCATGACCCGGTCGCGGTCGGTGCCCTGCGGCAGTAGCAGGCTGACCAGCCAGTCGGCGCTCTCCACGCCCTCAATGGGCTTCTGGAAGGTCACGGGCACCGAGGCCAGGAGGTCCTTGTACAGGCGGGCGACGCGGCGCTTGGCCGTCAGGATCTGCGGAAGCCGCTCCGTCTGCGCCAAGCCGATCGCCGCGCAAATGTTGGTCATACGGTAGTTGAAGCCCAGCACCTCGTGCCAGTAGCGCCGGGTCAGGGACTGGCCTTGTCCCTTCACCTGCCGGAGTTGGGCGGCGAAGTCGTCGTCATCGGTCACGACCATCCCGCCTTCGCCGGTCGTCACGGTCTTGTTGCCGAAGAAGGAAAAGCTGCCGGCATCACCGAAGGTGCCGACATGCTTGCCATGCAGCGTGGTGCCGAGCGCCTCGGCCGCATCCTCCAGCACGCGCAGGCCACGGCGCCGGGCAATCTCCATGATCGCCGGCATGTCGCAGGCGGCACCGTAGAGATGCACGGGCATGATGGCCCGGGTCTGCGGCGTGATCCGGCGCTCCACATCCTCGGGGTCCAGCAGCCAGTCGCTCGCACGGCTCTCCACGAAGACCGGCTTGGCCCCGGTCTGGGCGATGGTGTTGACCGAAGCAATGTAGGTGAAGGCCGGAACGATCACCTCGTCCCCGGGACCCAGCCCCATGCAGTGCAGCGGCAGATGCAGGGCGATGGTGCCGTTGGTCACCGCCGCCGCGTGCTTCGCCCCGGTGATGCCGGCGATCGCCGCCTCAAACTTGCCGATATAGGCGCCGATGGAGGAGATCCAGCTGCTGTCCAGGCAGTTCAGGACATAGGCACGCTCATTGCCGGAAAGGTCCGGGCGGTAGACCGGGATGAAGGGCTGCGCCGCGCGGGCCGGCCGCTCGGGCTGCGCCGGATTCATCGCACCGCTCATCCTGTCCACGCCTCCGCACCGGCTCCTCGCCGGCAAATCTGAAGACCTCATACACGGCATTCCCTGACAACGCGCCAGCCAATTCCGCGCGGAGAAGCTCAGGCCGCCCCTCGCAATAGCGCGGCCGGCGCGCCTCCCACACGGGCACCAGCCGGCACATCCCGTACCACCGCGGAACCCGCGCCGATCACCGCATCCGGCCCGATAACGACGCCGGGCCGCACCGCCGATCCCACGCCCACCAGAGCTCGGTCCCCCACGATCACATTGCCCGCCAGTGCACATCCCGGGGCGACATGGGCCGCCTGCCCCAACAGGTTGTCATGCTCGACCACCGCATTGGTGTTGACGATGGCCAGCCGGCCGATCCGGGCATCCGGGCCCAGGCAGGCACGCGCCATGATGACGGCCCCCTCCGCCACCTCGGCGCTTGGGGAGAGTTGCGCGGCCGGATGCAGCACCGCCGGAAGAGCAAAGCCCATGGCCGCCAGGCGGTCGCCGATCCGAAGCCGCAGCGCATTGCCCCCGAGCGCTACCACGGCGGCGGATGCACCCTCAGTCCGCAACCGGCCCAGCATCGCGTCCCCACCCAGAACGGGCACGCCGAGCACCGCCGGACCGGGCGGATCCGGATCAATGCAGCCCAAGGGAACAGGAAATCCGGCCGCCCGCAGGGCCTCGATCACCACCTTGGCATGGCCGCCTGCTCCGATGATCAGTACCTCAGGCAGGTCAGACAAAGGCTGGCTCCGTAACACCCCCGCATGTCCGGTGGTCTGATGCGGGTAAAACTTGCTTCAACCCTCTTCTCGCACGCGCCGTCGGTGCTTGTCGCCCTGCTCCAACTGGCCTACCGCTGAGCAGAATGGAACGACCGGTCCGATGACCCTCTGGCTCGATGTGGAGGATCTCTTCCACTACGCACTCCGCAACCCGCGCCCCAGCGGCATCCAGCGCCTATCCTTCGAGCTCTATGCTGCACTGCAAGATCTCCTTGGCGACGATGTGCGGTTCTGCCGCCATGATCCGGTCGGGGACCGGCTCCGCAGCGTGCCCTGGGAGGCTGTTCAGCAGCTCTTTGCCGGCATGCTGGAGCCAGTCCAGGAACCACCCCGGCCCAGCGGGGCAGGAGCAGCCGCGACGAATGGCGGCGGCCGGAGGGCCGGCCTTCTCAGATCCATGGTCGGCCGCCTGCCACTGGAAATGCGCGATTCGCTGATGCAGGCGGTCGCGGCCCAGCGCGCGGCGATTTCCGCCCAGCGCTCCGCGTTGCGCCATGGCAGCCAAGTTCTGCGCGCTACCCCGAGCCTTGTGCGCAGCCCGTCCTCGCACAAGGCGGAGCATCCCCTGGGCCCGGACATCCGGGATCTCGCCGGACCCGGCGACGTGCTCGGCGTACTCGGCTCGCCCTGGTTCCATACAGACTATTCCGGCTTCATTGGTCGGGCGATTGCAGGCCGCTCCATGCAAACGGCGCTGCTGGTCTACGACCTGATCCCGCTGCTGCGGCCAGAATGGTGCGATGCCGGTCTGGTTCGGGTGTTCACCCGCTGGTTCAGCGGCTTTGCCCCGCAGGCCGACCACCTTCTCGCCATCTCCGAGGCCACAGCTCGGGACGTGGAGCGCTGGGCCGGGCGGGAGGAAGTTCATCTCAACCTGCCCGTGCGCACGCTGCCCATCGGCACGGGCTTTTCCGGGCCTCCTGTCGATGCCGCGGCAGCCCTTCCGGCCGGGCTGCAGCCAGGCTCCTACGCGCTGATCGTCTCCACCATCGAGGCCCGGAAGAACCATCTTCTCGCCTTCCGTGCCTGGCGCCGGATGCTGGAGGAGATGCCGCCCGAAACCGTCCCGCCCCTCGTCTTCGCCGGGCGGGTCGGATGGCTCGTGCAGGATCTCATGCAGCAGCTCGAGAATTGCGCCTATCTCGGGGGCAAGGTGATGGTGGTTCCGGACCCCACGGATTCGGAGTTGGTCGCGCTCTACAGGTCGTGCCGTTTCACCTTGTTTCCCTCCCTTTATGAGGGCTGGGGCCTGCCGGTGACGGAGAGCCTTTCCTTCGGAAAGCTCTGCATCGCATCGAACCGCACCTCGGTTCCCGAGGCAGGCGGTCCCTTCTGCCTGTATATTGACCCCGAGGACATCACAGGGGCTACCGAGACAATCCGGCGCGCCTGTATCGACGACATGCTGATTGCGGAGCGCGAAGCGGCAATCCGGGACGGCTTCCAGCCGGTATCATGGAAACGCTCTGCGGAGGCGTTGGCTGATCACCTGGGAATCGCGCGGAGCACGAAAGGGCGGCACCGCCTGAACATGTAGATCGGCACCCCGGTCCGGCGGGAAACCGAGCCCGGCCTATGCCCCGGCCGCCACCCGCGCACGCCAGTCGGCCAGTACATCCGACAGCGTCTCCTCCCAGGGAACCACCGGCGCCCAACCGAGCAGTTCGCGGGCCCGGCTGGGATCGCCCTGGACGCGAACAACATCCGTCGGGCGCAGTCGCGCGGCTTCCTGCTCGACCTCCGCCGTGACGCCGGACAGGCGGAGCAAGGTGGCCAACATGTCGCCGATGCGGCGCGGAGTGCCCGAGCAAATGTTCAGGGCGATGCCAGCCGGCAGGGAGTCTGCTCGGGCCAGAGCAGCCACATAGGCCGCGCAGACATCCTTCACATCCAGAAAGTCGCGCCAGCGATCCAGCGCGCCAGTTCGCAACAGGGGAGGCTGTCGCCCCGCCTCGATCCGCGCGATCTGGTGCGCGAAGGCCGCGACGACATAAGCATCCGTTTGACCGGCGCCAGTATGAGTGAAGGGGCGCAGCCGCACGGCGCGCAGACCGCGCAACGCCATCTCGCCTAGGGCCAGGTCGGCCGCGGCCTTGCTGGCGGCATAGGGGTTGGCGGGAGCCGGGGCCGTATCCTCCGCCACCGGCGATCCAGCCTGGAAAGCCAGTCCGTAAATCTCGCCCGAGGAGGCCATGAGGAAAGCCGCCTGGGGTGCGGCGCGCAGCACTGCCTCTGCGAGCGCGACCGTTCCCAGCAGGTTTGTGCGCCAGGTGGCCAGCGGGTCGCGGAAGGAGGCGCCAACCTCAGCCCTGGCCGCTAGGTGCAGCACGGCATCGGGCCGGGCCGCGGAGACGACATCCGGCAAGGAAGCCGGGACGTCGAGGTCGAGTTCCAGCGTCTCATCCACGCCACGGGCCGAGCCTTCGGCCGCACGGCGCGTCGCGCCGATCAGCACGGATTGCGGGAAGGCGGCGCGCAGAGCCGGGATCAGGTGGCCACCAACAAAGCCACCAGCGCCCGTGAGAAGAATGCGGGCCGGCTGCACCGGAAGAGCCTAGCGCAGCCGCGCCCGGTGACGGGCGAGGTCGGCCTCGACCATCTCCGTGATCATCTCCTCGAGACTCGTCTCGGCCGACCAGCCAAGCTTCGCCTTCGCCTTAGACGGATCGCCCAGCAGGACATCCACCTCGGCCGGGCGCAGGAAGGCCGGGTCGACCTTCACGAAATCCTCGTAGTTCAGGCCGACATGGGAAAAGGCGATGCGGCACATGTCGCGCACGGTGACGGTGCGGCCGGTGGCCACGACGTAGTCGTCGGGCGCGTCCTGCTGCAGCATCATCCACATGGCCTTCACGTAGTCGCGGGCATGGCCCCAGTCGCGCTTGGCGTCGAGATTGCCCATGGGCAACTCCTTCGCCAAGCCGAGCTTGATGCGGGCCGCACCATCGGTGACCTTACGGGTGACGAACTCGATGCCGCGCAGCGGGCTCTCGTGGTTGAACAGGATGCCCGAGGAGGCGTGCAGGCCGAAGCTCTCGCGGTAGTTCACCGTCATCCAATGGGCGTAGAGCTTGGCCACGGCATAGGGAGAGCGCGGATAGAAGGGCGTCTTCTCGCTCTGCACGGGCTCCTGGATCAGGCCGTACATCTCGGAGGAGGAGGCCTGATAGAAGCGTGCGTTCGGGGCCGCCAGGCGCACCGCCTCCAGCATGTTGCCCGCGCCCAGCGCGGTCACCTGGCCCGTCAGCAGCGGCTGATTCCACGAAGTCTTCACAAAGGACTGAGCGCCGAGGTTGTACACCTCGTCCGGCTTCACCTCCTGCAGGATGCGCAAGAGCGAGGACAGGTCGATCAGGTTGCCGTCCATCATCCGCACCTGCCCGGCGATGCCGAGCCAGCGCAGACGCTCGTCGATCACGTCACCCGAGGAGGAGCGGCGCAGAAGCCCGAAGACCTCGTAGCCCTTGCCGAGCAGGAGTTGCGACAGGTAAGCCCCGTCCTGTCCGGTCACACCGGTGATGAGCGCGCGCGGCATCGGTTCCAGTTTCGTCTGGTGGTCAGGCCGGGTGCCTTTAGCGGCCTTGGCCCGGCCTTACTAGACCACATGGGCAGGACAGGCTCGAACGCTTTCGGCACTTCGCCCCGGCGCTAGGGTAATCCCAGCGCCCGGCGATAATCCGGAGGCGGCAGGCGCACCGGCGGCGGGCGGCGCAAGGCGGGATCACCGGCGATCCGGCGCAGCGCCGCGGCCGCTTGGGCCAGGTCCGGCTCCGCCCAGCATGCCGTCGGCATGTCATAGGTGTCCTGTGGGTCACGGGCGGGCACCAGGGCACAACCCACGGGGTAGCAGCCCGGCCCCCGCATAAAATCTGTGTTACCGGACCAGCCGGTCGCTACGACGGGACGGCCCAGTTCCATCATTTCCGCGATGGCGAAGCCGTAGCCCTCTGACCGGTGCAGGGAGAGGAGCGCGTCGCTGGCCGCCATCAAGGCCCAGAGGTCACCGCGCGGAAGCACTGCGTCCATAACCCGCACATTCGGCCGCGCCGCCGCGGCGGCGGCCACTTCGGCCCAGCCACGGCCTGCCCGGTCCGTGCCATGGGTCTTGAGCAGAAGAAGATGGCCTGGATCGTCACCAAAGGCCCTGCGATGCGCCTCAATCGCGCCCAGCGGGTTCTTCCGCGCCAGGGAGGAGGCGGCATCGAAGACGGAGAGGGTGACGAAAGCCTTCTCCGGCAAGCCGAAATCGGCGCGCCCCAGGGCGGATGGGGTGGGCCGCGGCAGGGGATAGGGCACGACATGCACAGGCGGGCCATCTGGGCGGCGGCAAGCCTGGGCCACGAATTCCGTTCCAACCCAGATGGCGTGACAGGCGGCGAAGCCGCGGTTCCAGTCTGGCGGCAGGGCGGGAAGTTCCCAGTTCCATACCCCGATCACCCGCTTGCCTCGGATCGCCCGGCGCCCGAGGGCGAGCAGGGCCCAGGGCAGCATCGGCCCATTCACATGGACCAATAGCGTTCCCGGCCCCGGCGGCACCACGGGGGGCGGCCCGGCCGGCCCCTGGCGCAACGGCCCGGTCAGGTCCGCCTCCCCAACGGCAAAGCCTTGGTCCCGCAGGCCCGCCGCGAGGCGCCGCGTGGCGGCGCCCAGGCCAGTGGTGGCTCCGAAATAGCCGGCGACCGTCAATGGCAGGGCCGACGGCGGTGCTGGCCGCGCGATGCGGGGTGCCAGTGCGGCGGTCAGGGAGAAGAGCGCCTCCCGCCGTGCCGAGCGCGGCAGGCGGGACCAAAGGCGGTGCAGCAAGCTCATCGTTCCACCTCCGGCAGCCCGCGCAGCCATTCCACAAGGCTGGCCGCCTGCGCATCCCAGTCCGTCAGCCGTGTCCCCGCGGCCCGGGCTCCGGCCGAGAGCGCGGCGCGGCGGTCCGGATCCAGCATCACCCCCATGGCCTCCGCCAGGGCCGGGGCAGAGGCATCCCGCGCCAACAGGCCCGTCACCCCATGCTCAAGCTGGCCGGACAACCCGCCGACTGGGGTTGCCACGACGGGCACGCCCAGGGCCAAGGCGATCGGCAGCACACCGGACTGGCTGGCCTCGCGATAGGGCAGCACCACGGCCCGCGCCGACGCGACGAGGGAAGGCATCTCGTCGTCCGGCACCCAGCGCGACTCCACCACCACGCCGGGCAGAGCGGTCAAGCCGGGAGCGCAGGCCTCGAGATCGCCTTCTCCCACGACACGCAGCGTGACGCTCGGGTGTCGCGCGCGAAGGGCGGCAAATGCATCACGCAGAAGGTCCAGCCCCTTATAGGCCCGTATCCGCCCAAAGAAGAGGAAGTCGGCCAAAGGTCCGGGCTGGGCGGTGCCCGAACTACGTCTCCCGGCAGGGATATGGGCACCGAGCGGCAGGCGGAGAAGCGGTAGGCCTGGCCGGCGCGCCGCCACCGCCCGGCCCACCTCGTCCGAGAAGGCGACGGCACCGCAGGCAGCATTCAGTTCGCGGCGCAGGCGCCAGTCCCAGGCAAGGGCCGGATCACCCGGATGAGGCAGGGCATCATGGATCATGCTGACGAAGGGGATTCCCGCCCGCGGCAGGGCGTCAGCCACGAGAGGCGTCCAGACATGGGTCATGGCCGAGACCACCGCATCGGCCTTCATGACTCTGGCCTGCTCCACCAGCCGCCGCCGCAGCGCCGGCAGGCGCGCGAGGCCGAGCAGCGCTCCGGCCGGCCCTCCGAAAGTTTCCACCTCGTCCAGGGGCGCGCCGATCGCGCGCATCTCCGGGAGCAGGTTATTCCGGCATGCCAGCGAGAGGCCCAGCATCACCCCGGGCCGTCCGGCCAGCCCACGTGCGAGGCAGAGGGCAAACTGGGCCCCACCGCCGCGCCGCCCCCAATACCAAAGCAGGATCCGCATGCGGCGGCGCGTAACACCCATGTGGAGGTGGGGAAAGCGGGCCGGGCTGCGGCAAGGCGGAGCATGGCTCCCCGAGTTGGGACGATTGACGGCCAGCAGCTTGGCTCATATCGCGAGCCTGTGAGCGATGAAGGCCATGCATCCGGCGTCATGGCCGGCCTTGGGCCTGCATTCCGAGCTTGGCGCGATCCTTTCGGATAACATACAATTCGTGGTTGTAGCGATGCTCGATCCTGACCTCTGCTGGGCGCTCGCAGAGCCTGGCTTCACGACACGCCCCGTCCACGCGACCACGCAGGACGGGCTGGACAGCCTTTGCGAGAGGCTGGAGCCGGCTGCCGCGGCGTTCCTGCGGGCGAGCGGCTTCAGGGCCGAGAGCGGCAAGATCATCCTGCTGCCCGGTGAGTCAGGAATCACCGCGGCGGTGCTCGGCCTGGGCCGCTCGGCCTCGTCGCCCTGGCCCTATGGCGCCCTTCCCTTCGGGCTGCCCGAGGGCACGGTCTGGCAATTGGGCGAGGGCTGCGATGCGGCATCGGCCATGCTGGGCTGGATGCTCGGAGCTTACCGCTTTACCCGCCACAAGGCACCGCCCCGTACCCCGGCCCGCCTCGTGCCCCCCACCGGAACAGAGACGGCGCGAGTGCAGGCGGAGGCAATTCTTCGAGCCCGCGAATTGATCAACCTTCCCGCCGCCGATCTCGGCCCAGCCGAGCTGTCGGATGCGACGCGCCAACTCGCCGAGCGCTGCGGAGCGGATTTTGAGGAGATTGCCGGGGAAGAATTGCAACAGGGCTTCCCCGCGGTCGCAGCAGTGGGTGGCGGCAGCCATCGCGCACCACGCGTGGCTGTGCTGCGCTGGGAAGGCGCGGCGGGCGGACCGCTGATCGCCCTCTGCGGAAAGGGCGTGTGCTTCGACACGGGCGGGCTGGACCTGAAGACGCCCGAAGGCATGAAGCGAATGAAGAAGGACATGGGTGGTGCCGCCATCATGCTCGGCCTCGCCGAGATCCTGATGCGGCTGCGCGCGCCGGTCCGATTGCTGGTCGCGATTGGCGCGGTGGAAAACGTGGTCTCCTCCACCGCCATGCGGCCGCTGGATGTGCTGCGTACCCGCGCGGGGCTGACCGTGGAAGTGGGCAACACCGATGCGGAAGGCCGGCTGGTGCTGGCAGATCTACTTGCCTTCGCCGCAGAGCAGCGTCCCGCCTTGATCATGGATGCAGCGACGCTGACCGGCGCCGCGCGTGTGGCATTGGGACCTGATCTACCAGCGCTGTTCACGAATGACGAAGCTGTTGCTGATGCCCTTTCAGCGGCGGCCGAAGCATGCCAGGACCCGGTCTGGCGACTGCCGTTGCATGAAGGTTACGCTTCGTGGCTCGACAGTTCGGCGGCCGACATCAACAACATCGGCAGCCGACCGATGGCTGGATCCATCGTGGCCGCGCTCTTTCTTAGCCGTTTCGTTCCGAGCGGCATACGATGGGCCCATCTCGACGTTTATGCGTGGAACGACACGGCAAGACCGGGTCGTCCCGAAGGCGGCGAGGCATCGGGCCTTCGTGCGCTCCACGCCGGCTTGATGGCGCTTTTGCCCGTATGGGCCGAGCCATGAGCGGGTGATCCGCAGGGCCGGCCTGGGCTGCTTTCCGCAAGATGCAGCCCGGCGGTTGATCTGATACGGCGCGTCCCGTTCCGGGGCCGCCCCATGAGAAGGAATAGTCTCCGATGCCCGTTCAAGGCACACCGGACCAGCTTGTCGGCGTCCTGCGGGACACGGTTGTAGCGCTCGTGCGGCGCGATGGTCCCGATCTCTCCGCCCGTCAGCTTGGCGTGTTCCTGACGGTCTATCTCGGCGAGGGTCCGCATACCGTGCGTGGCCTGGCCGCGTCGCTCAACGTCTCCAAGCCCGCCATCACCCGCGCGCTGGACCGTCTGGGCGAGCTGGACTTCGCACGCCGCAAGACCGATCCGCAGGACCGCCGCTCCGTGCTCGTGCAGCGCACCGTGAAGGGCGCCGCCCTGCTGCGTGAGATCCGCAGCATCATGGCCGAGGCCGCCGCTGGCGCCGAGGACATTGAGGAGGCCGCGCCGGCGGCTGCGCAGCCGGCCAACACCCAGGTACAGGCCAGGCGCGCGAGCTGATCGCCACCGCTAAGCCGGAGTGGGCGGGACGGTTCCGCCCTACCCCTCCGGCAGGGCGCGCACGAAGGCCCGCCAATCCTGCCGCTTCGCCGCGGCCCGCTCCGTCCCATCCGGCAGCTTCGCATAGAGGCTGAGCACGCCTCGCGCCCAGAGCGCGTCGAAGGCGGCTTCGCTGGAGAGCGCGAAGGCGGCGCTGCGGTCGAAGACTCCATCCCGGATCGTCGGCAGCACCTTCAGGATCCACCAAGCCGCCCCCACGACCAGGATGGCGAAGCCTACCCATGTGTGAATGAACATCGTGGCCAGCAGGCTGGCGCCCAGCAGGATTGCGGGAACCGTGATGTTCTCCCAGGTGCGATAAACCGGCGATCCCGGCGCGTTCATCTGCCGGATGTTGATCCCAAGCTTAACCTGCTCCCGGTCCATCAACACCTTCAGGCGTTCGAGTTCGTTCACGTCTCCACCTCTTGGTCCGCCCCTGGCTCGGCGCGTAGTTCAAACGCCGCCTTCATCAGGGCGCGGGTGTAGGCCGCCTTTGGCGCGGCGACCACTTGCTCCGTGTCGCCCGCCTCCACCAGCTTGCCATCCTTCATGACGACAATCCGGTGGGCGAGTGCCCGCACCACGCGCAGGTCGTGCGAGATGAAGATGTAGGACAGCCCGCGCCGCTGTTGCAGATCCCGCAACAGGTCCACCACCTGCGCCTGCACGGACACGTCGAGCGCGCTGGTTGGCTCGTCCAGCACCACCAACTCTGGCCCGAGTACCAGGGCCCGCGCGATGGCAATGCGCTGGCGCTGCCCGCCGGAGAATTCATGCGGGTAGCGATTGGCCGTGGCGGGATCGAGCCCGACCTCGCGCAGCGCATCGGCCACGCGCGCATCGCGCGCCGCGCGGGACAGGCTGGGCTCATGCACCTCCAGTCCCTCCCCCACGATCTCCCCCACGCTCATGCGCGGGGAAAGGCTGCCATAGGGATCCTGGAAGACGACCTGCATCTTCCGCCGCAGCGGGCGCAGTTCGGCGCGGGAATGAGCGTGGATCGGCTGGCCATCCAGCGCCACCTCGCCCTGGCAGGGCTCCAATTGCAGCAAGGCCAGGCCGAGTGTTGTCTTGCCGCTGCCGCTCTCTCCCACCACACCCAGCGTCTCGCCCCGCCGCAGCGTAAGATCCACGCCATCCACCGCCTTCACATGGCCGACCACCCGGCGCAGTAACCCGCGGCGGAGGGGGAAATGCACCTTCACCCCCTTGGCGCGCAGGATCTCGGGCGCATCGGATGGCAGCGGCACGGCGCGGCCATGCGGCTGCGTCTCGATCAGCATACGCGTGTAAGGATGGGCCGGGCAGGCAAACACCTGGGAAACCGGTCCCTGCTCGACGGCCGCGCCATCCTTCATCACCACCACGCGGTCCGCATGGCGCCGCACGATCGCGAGGTCATGGGTGATGAGGAGCATGGCCATGCCGAGCTCCCGCTTCAGCCGCGCCAGCAGATCCAGCACCTGGGCCTGGATTGTCACGTCCAGCGCCGTGGTCGGCTCGTCCGCGATCAGCAGGCGCGGGTCGTTGGCCAGCGCGATGGCAATCATCACCCGTTGCCGCTGCCCGCCGGAAAGCTGATGCGGATAGGCATGTAGCCGGTCCGCACCCGCGGCCAGTCCGGCCCGGTGCAGCAGGTCGACCACCCGCGCGCGCAGGGCGGCGCCGCGCAGGGGGCGATGCAGGGTGACGGCCTCCGCCACCTGCCGCCCAATCGTGTGCAGCGGGTTGAGAGAGGTCATGGGTTCCTGGAACACCATGCCCGCCACGCCGCCGCGCAGGCGCTGGAGTTCGTCGGGACCGGCCTTCAGCACATCCACGCCATCCAGGGTGATGCGTCCCACTGGATTGCTGCCGCCAGGGCCGAGCAGGCGAAGGCAGGACAGCGCGGTGACGCTCTTGCCGCTGCCGCTCTCCCCCACCAGGGCCAGGGTCTCACCCGGGTTCAGGGAGAAGGAAACGCCGTCCACCACCTGATGTCCGCGGAAGGCCACGGAGAGGTTCTGCACATCGAGCAGCGGCGTGCTCATCGGCCTCCTCCGGGCTGCTTGCGCGGGTCGAAGGCGTCGCGCACCGCCTCCCCGATGAAGGCGAGCAGGGTCAGCATCCCACCCAGTACGATAAAGGCGGTGATGCCAAGCCAGGGTGCCTGAAGATTGTTCTTGGCCTGGGAGACGAGTTCGCCCAGCGAAGGAGAGCCGGGCGGCAAGCCGAAGCCCAGGAAGTCGAGGCTGGCCAGCACGGTCACGGAGCCAGCCAGGATGAAGGGCAGCATGGTCAGGGTCGCCACCATGGCATTGGGCAGGATGTGGCGCATCATCAGCCGCGTGTCGGAGACGCCCAGGGCGCGCGCCGCCCGGACATAATCAAGGTTCCGGCCGCGCAGGAACTCCGCCCGCACCACCCCCGTCAGCGCCATCCAGGAGAAGAGCAGAAGGAAGCCGAGCAGGGAAAAGAAGCTCGGCTCGATCACGCTTGCCAGGATGATCAGCAGCAGAAGCTGCGGCATGCCCGACCAGATCTCGATCACCCGCTGGAAGATCAGGTCCACCCAGCCGCCATAATAGCCCTGCACCGCCCCGGCCGCGATGCCGATGAGAGAGGAGAGAATGGTCAGGGTGAAGCCAAACAGGACGGAGATGCGGAAGCCGTAGATCACCCGCGCCAGCACGTCCCGCGCCTGGTCATCCGTGCCCAGCAGGTTCCGGGCTGAGGGCGGCGAGGGCGCCGGGCGCCCCAGGTCCCGCACGATGGTGCGATGATCGAAGGGAATGGGCGGCCAGATGGCCCAGCCGCGCTTCTCCACTTCCTCCCGCAGCACCGGGTCCAACCAGTCGGCATCGGTGGGAAAGCCGTCGCTCAGGATGTCGCTCTCGGCATAGTCCACCACCACCGGGAAGAACCAGTGGCCCTCAACCCGCGCGACAATCGGCCGGTCATTCGCGATCACCTCGGCGAAGAGGGTGAGCACGAAGAGCACCGCAAAAATCCACAGCGACCACCATCCCCGCCGGTTGGCGCGGAAGTTGTGCAGGCGGCGACGGGTAAGGGGCGAGAGACTCAACGGCGGGCGCTAAAGTCGATTCGGGGATCCACCAGCGTGTAGCTGATATCGCCCACGATCTGCATGACGAGGCCGAGCAAGGTAAAGATGTAGAGGGTGGCGAACATCACCGGATAGTCCCGCCGGATCGCCGATTCGAAGCCGAGCAGCCCCAACCCGTCCAGGCTGAACACAATCTCCACCAGCAATGCGCCGGTGAAGAGGATGCCGATGAAGGCGGCCGGAAAGCCGGCGATGATCAGCAGCATCGCGTTGCGGAAGATATGGCCGTAGAGCACGCGGCTCTGCCCCGCCCCCTTGGCGCGCGCCGTCAGCACGTATTGCTTGTTGATCTCGTCCAGGAAGGCGTTCTTCGTCAGCATGGTCAGCCCGGCGAAACCGCCGACCACGAGGGCGATGGTGGGCAGCACCATATGCCAGGCGTAATCCCCCACGCGCTGCCAGAAGGGCCAATTCTCGCTGCCTGATGTGGTGAGCCCGCGCAGGGGGAACCACTGAACGAAGGACCCGCCGGCAAAGAGCACCACCAACAGGATAGCGAAGAGAAAGCCGGGAATGGCGTAGCCCAGCAGCACCACGCCGGAGGTCCAGGCGTCGAAGCGCGTGCCATCCTTCACGGCCTTGCGGATGCCAAGAGGGATGGAGACGAGATAGATGATCAGTGTGGACCAGAGGCCAAGGGAGATGGAGACGGGAAGCCGCTCCAGGATCAGGTCCAGCACCGGACGGTCGCGGAACAGCGACCGGCCGAAATCGAAGCGCAGATAGCTGGTGATCATCTCCCAGAATCGCGTGGTCGCCGGCTTGTCGAAGCCGAAGGCCTTCTCGATCTCCGCCACCACGGCCGGGTCCAGCCCGCGCGCGCCGCGATAAGCGGATCGCGGCCCCTCTCCGCTCGTCTGATCCTGCGGTCGGGGTGCGCGCGTCTCGCCGCCACCCTCGCCGGTCATGCGGCCGAGGGCCGTATCGCCCTGGCCGCGCATCTCCGCGATCATCTGCTCCACCGGGCCGCCCGGCGCAAATTGCGTGACAGCGAAGTTGATGAGGATGATGCCGAACAAAGTCGGCACCAGCAGCAGCAACCGGCGGAGGATATAGGCGCCCAAGGTCTAGCCGGCGCTCCGCGCTTCGGCCAGCGCCCGTTCCTTGGCGGGATCAACCCACCAGCTGTCCAGGCCGAGGGCGCGCTTCGGATTGCGCTCCGGCCGTCCGAACTTATCCCACCAGGCCAGGCGGAAGGTGCGGCTGTGCCATTGCGGGATGGTGTGGAAGCCCCAGAGCAGCACGCGATCCAGCGCGCGACAGGCCGCCGTCAGCTCCGTGATGTCCTGGGCATTGACGATCATCTCCACGATCTCGTCCACCACCGGATCCTTGATGCCGATGGTGTTGCGGCTGCCATTCTCGTCCGCCTTGGCGCTGGTCCAGTAGTCCCGCTGCTCATTGCCGGGGGAGGAGGACTGACCGAACACATCGACCGTCATGTCGTAGTCGAAGCTGTCCATCCGCACCTGATATTGCGGCGGGTCCACGGTGCGGACGCGGGCCTCGATGCCCAGGCGCTGAAGCGACTGGATATAGGGCAGGGCCACGCGCTCGAAGCTCGGGCCGTTCAGCAGGATCTCGAATTCAAAGCGCTGGCCTTGCGCGTTGGTCAGGCGGCGGTCCTTCACCGTCCAGCCGGCCTCCCGCAGCAATTCCAGCGCACGGCGGGCCTGTTCGCGATTGTTGCCGCTGCCATCGGTGACGGGGACCTTGAACTCGCGGGTGAGGACTTCTGGCGGCAGCTTGTCCTTGAAGCGCTCCAGGATCTCCTTTTCCCGTCCCTCCGGCAGGCCCTGCGACGCGAAATCGGAGTTGGAAAAATAGGAACTCGTGCGCGTGTAGGAATTGTAGAAGAGGTTGGCGTTCATCCATTCGAAGTCGAAGACCAGCCCCAGAGCTTCTCGCACGCGGCGGTCCTGAAAGAGCGGACGCCGCTCATTCATGGCGAAGCCCTGTAGGCCCGTCGGCAGCTCATGCCGGATCTCGTCGCGCTTCACCCAGCCGCGGCGCACGGCGGGGAAGTCATAGGCCGTCGCCCAGTCGCGGGCGACATTCTCCGTCCGGAACTCGATCTGTCCGGCCTTGAACGCCTCCAGCGATACCGTGGCGTCGCGGTAATACTCGTAGCGCATCAGGTCGAAATTGTTGGTGCCCTTCATCGTCGGCAGGTCGCGGCCCCAGTAATCGGCCACGCGGCGATAGGCGATGGAACGGCCTGCCTCGAAGCGCTCGATCTTGTAGGGGCCGGAGCCCAGCGGCGGCTCCAGCGCCGGCCGGGCGAAGTCGCGTCCCTCCCACCAGTGCTTCGGCAACACGGCGAGCTGGCCGAGGATCAGCGGCAGTTCCCGGTTCTGGTCCGTGGAGAAGCGGAAGGTGACGCGGCGCGGGCCTTCGACCACCACCTCGGACACATCCGCCCAGTAGGCGCGGTAGAAGGGGCGGCCGTGCTGGCGGAGCGTGTTGAAGGTCCAGACCACGTCTTCAGCCGTGATCGGCCGGCCGTCATGCCAACGCGCGTTCTCACGCAGTTCGAAGGTCACACCGCGCTTGTCCGCGGGAAGTTCGATCATGCCGGCGAGATGACCGTATTCGGCGCTCGCCTCGTCCGAACTCTCCTTCAGAAGCGTGTCGTAGAGCAGGCTACTGCCCACAGCCGGGGTGCCGCGCAGGATATAGGCGTTGAAGCTGTCAAAGCTGCCGAGCGCGTAAAGGGTGATCTCGCCCCCCTTCGGCGCATCCGGATTGACCCAGGGAAAATGCGTGAAGTCCGCCGGCAGGACCGGCTCCCCCAGCAGCGACAGGGCATGCACCCGCCTGGGCGCCGTCGGCGCCCCCTGGCCAAGTGCTGGAAGGGCCGGCAATCCGGCGGCGAGTCCGGTGGCAAGGCCATGGGACAGGAAGGTGCGGCGGCGCATGGGGGAAGATTGGGGGTTCAAACCCAATCCCTCAACCGCCCGCGATCAAACGGAAAGCAACGAGACACAGGCTGGCAGCAGCGCCGGGTCGCCCACGGCCAGCACGTCGCCGCCCGATTCGAGGGTCAGCGCCCGTCCCGCATGGTCGGTCACCCGGCCGCCAGCGCCCTCCACCACGGGCACCAGCGCACCCCAGTCCCAGGGCTTCATCTCGGCCTCGACCACGATATCGACCAGCCCCAGGGCCATGAGGCCGTAGGCGTAGCAGTCCCCGCCCCAGGTCACCCGGCGGGCAGCACGGCGCAGGGCCTGGAAGCCGGCATCTCGGCCCGGAGGGAACATATCCGGAGTGGTGCAGGAGAGCTCGGCCTGACCGATCTCCGGGCAGGCGCGGCACCCGGCCGTGCCGCCAAAGGAACCGCGGAACGTGGTACGGCGCCCTTCCACTCCGATCCACCGCTCCCCGGTCGCGGGCTGATCGATGATCCCCAGCACGGGCCGGCCACGATGCAGCAGCCCGATCAGCGTGCCGAAGATCGGCCGCCCCGTGACGAAGGCGCGGGTTCCGTCGATCGGGTCCAATACCCAGACCCATTCGGCATCCGGGCGGTCCGGCCCGTATTCCTCCCCGATGACGCCATAATCGGGATGGTGGCGGGTGATATGGTCGCGGATAGCACGCTCGGCGCCGCGATCGGCCTCGGTCACTGGGCTCGCATCGCCCTTTGCCTCAACCAGCAGGGCTGAACGGAAAAGGGGGCGGATGACCGCCCCCGCCAGATCCGCCGCAGCCTCGGCCGAAGCGATCAGCTTGTCCATTACTGCGGAAGCGGCACCGGGTTGGCCGAGAGCGTCCGCAGATAAGCGATCACATCCGCCCGCTGCTGCGCCTGGTTCAGGCCGGCGAAGGCCATGCGCGTGCCCGGCACTGCAGCGGCAGGCCTGTGGAGGAAGGCGTTCAGCGCCTCGTAGTCCCAGGTCTTGTCGTGGAGCGCCTTCATTGCCGGGGAGTAGTTGAAGTCGTCACGATGCGCATGCGGCCCGCCGACCACGCCGTAGAGATTCGGCCCGACCGCATTCCGGCCACCCTCGGTCCAGGTGTGGCAGGCGGCGCAGGCGCGACCCATGATGGTCTGACCGTTCTCGGCGTTTGCGCTCGCCAGCAGCGGGCCGATTGGCTCCAGCGCCGCGGGCGCGGCCGGGGCAGCAGCGGCCACGACTTCGCCGGTCTCGATGGCCGGCTTTTCCAGCCGATGGGGATGGACCACCAGCCCGCCGATCAGCCCGGCCACCATGAAGCTGATACCGGCGGTCAGTACCGCCGCGAACGCCTTGTTAGCTTCCAGGCTCATCCGACTTGCCCGAATCCCGTGTTGTGCGGCATCCAAACGCCCCGCGAGACGCGCGTTTGCGCGGCCCCGCCGACGCGGCTAGAAGCGCGCGGACCATAATGTTCCCGGGCTTCCACGACAACCCGTGGCCGCCCGCCCCCGCCGGGGCGCTCGCGCGAAGGGCCTGCCTTGAACCCCATCGTCCTCATCCCCGCCCGCATGGCCTCCACCCGGCTGCCGGGCAAGCCCATGGCCGATATCCACGGTCGACCCATGATCGTGCATGTGCTGGAGGCCGCCCGCGCCGCCGGGATCGGCCCCGTGGCGGTCGCCTGTGATACGCCGGCGATCGAAGCAGCCGTGACCGGCGCCGGCGGCACGGCTGTGATGGTAACGGAGGACCTGCCTTCCGGCACCGATCGGATTGAGCGGGCCCTGGCCATCCTGGACCCGGGCGGCGCGCATGACGTGGTCGTGAATCTGCAGGGCGACCTGCCGGCCATCCCCCCCGATCTGCTGCGCGCCGTGCTCACCCCGCTCGCGGATCCCTCGGTCGATATCGCCACCCTCGTCGCCCCGGTCGTAAGCGCCGAGGAAGCCGCCGCACCGAGCGTGGTGAAATGCGCCTGCGCCTTTCGGCCCGGGGTGGATGTGGCCCCGGCCCTCTATTTCTCCCGCCATCCTATCCCCTCAGGCGAGGGGCCGCTCTGGCACCATATCGGCCTCTACGCCTATCGCCGCGCGGCGCTGGCCCGCTTTGTCGCCCTGCCCGCCAGCCCCTTGGAGGCCCGCGAAAAGCTGGAGCAGCTCCGCGCGCTGGAGGCGGGCATGCGGATCGCCGTGGCCCGGGTGGACCACGCCCCCTTCGGTGTGGACACCCCCGCCGACCTCGCCCGCGCCCGCGCCGTGCTGCATCCCGGCCTCGCCGCCCAAAGAGAAACTCCGTGACCCAGATCATCGCCTTCCAGGGCGTCCCCGGCGCCTATTCCGACCTCGCCTGCCGCGCCGCCTATCCCGGCTGGACCACCCTGCCCTGCCCCTCCTTCGAGGCGGCGATGGCGGCAGTGCGGGAAGGCCGGGCCGATCTGGCGATGTTGCCTTGCGAGAACTCCCTGGCCGGCCGCGTGCCCGACATTCACCGGATGCTGCCCGATTCGGGCCTGCATGTCGTCGGCGAGCATTTCGAACGCGTGGAACACTGTGTCCTCGCTCCCCCAGGTGCGACGATGGAGACGATCCGCCGCGCCCATTCCCATCCCGTCGCCCTCGGCCAGGTGCTGAACCTGCTGCGGGACATGCGCTGGCAGGCAGTCATCGAGGCCGATACGGCCGGTGCCGCCCAGCTCATCGCCCAGCGCGGCGGGGTGGAGGATGCGGCCATCGCCTCCTCGCTCGCTGGCGAGATCTACGGCCTCCAGGTCCTGAAGCGGAACGTGGAGGACGAGGCGCATAATACCACCCGCTTCTATGTCATGGCGCGTGAGCCTGTTCTGCCGCCGGTCACGGCGCCGGACAGCATCACCACCTTCGTCTTCCGCGTCCGCTCCGTCCCGGCCGCGCTTTACAAGGCGCTCGGCGGCTTCGCGACCAATGGCGTGAACATGACGAAGCTCGAGTCCTACATGCTGGATGGGCGCTTCAACTCCGTGCAGTTCCTCTGCGACGTGGACGGCCACCCGGACCAGCCCCCGCTTCGCCGGGCGCTGGAGGAGCTGCGCTTCTTCTCGCGGGAGGTGCATGTGCTGGGCTGCTACCCCGCTCACCCCTATCGGCGTGAACAAGCCCAGGCCGCGGAATAGCCGCTTTCGTCACAACCGGCCCTGGCGTAAGGAAGCATCAATCAAGTCCGCTTGAGCGAAAGGAAACGCCCCGGATGACTTCCCGCGTGAACCGCCGTGCCCTGCTCACGGCGGCTCCGGCCGCTGCCGTGCCGGTTGCGCTCGCCGCCCCGGCCATCGCCCAGACCAATCCCGAGGTGCGCTGGCGGCTCACCTCCTCCTTCCCGCGCAACACCGACATCCTCTGGGGCACCGCCGAGGCCCTTGCGAAGCGGGTTGGGGAGCTGACGGACGGCAAGTTCCGCATCCAGCCTTTTCCGGGTGGTGAGATTGCGCCGGCCCTCGCCGCGCTGGACGCCGTGCAGTCCGGCAGCGTCGAGTGCGCCCACACCGCCTCCTATTACTACATCGGCAAGGACCCGACGCTGGCCTTCTTCACGGCCGTGCCCTTCGGCCTGAATGCCCGTCAGAACACCGCCTGGCTCCGCTTCGGCGGCGGGCAGGAGCTGATGAACGAGATGATGCGCGAGTATAACGCGATCGCCTTCCCTTGCGGCGACACAGGCGCGCAGATGGGCGGCTGGTTCCGGCGCGAGATCCGCACGGTGGATGACGTGAAGGGGCTGAAGTTCCGCATTACCGGCCTGGCTGGCCAGGTCTTCGCCAAGATGGGCGCCACCCCCTCCGTGACACCGGCCGCGGACATCTACTCCTCGCTGGAGCGTGGCACGATCGACGCCGCGGAATTCGTCGGCCCGCATGACGACGAGAAGCTCGGCTTCGCCCGCGTGGCGCCGAACTACTATGCCCCGGGCTTCTGGGAGCCGGGCGCGCGTCTTCACCTCATCTCCAACCAGCGCGCCTATGACGCCCTGCCTGCCTCGTACAAGGCGGCGATCCAGGTGGCCTGCGCCGAGGCCGATGCCGAGATGGTCGCGAAATATGACATCGCGAACCCGCAGGCGCTGCGCCGCCTGGTCGCGGCCGGTGCGCAGCTCCGCTTCTGGTCTCGCCCGATCCTCGAGGCCGCCTGGCGCGCGACCAACGAGGTCATGGATGAGCTGGCCAGCAAGAACGAGCGCTTCAAGAAGGTGATGGAAAGCCAGCGCCGCTACCGCGACGAGGTTTATACTTGGCACCGCGTGAGCGAGAATTCATTCGACAACTTCGCCTTCACGGCCTCGCAGACGGTGCGCTGAACCGCCGCCGCGCGTAAAGAAGGAAGGAGGCAGGGCCGGGAGCCCTGCCCCCCTTCCCGTTCCGCCCCTTCGTGAGCGACAGATCCCCATGGACCTTGCCGGCCTATTGTCCGCCCTGCTGATGGGCGTGGTGGAGGGGCTGACCGAGTTCCTGCCCATCTCCTCCACCGGCCACCTGATTCTGCTGGGGGATCTGATCGGCTTCGAGGGACCACCCGGCAAGGTTTTCGAGATCGCCATCCAGCTTGGCGCCATCCTGGCCGTGGTCATGACCTACTGGCGGGATCTGTTGGCCATCGCCCAGGGCATGTGGCGCCCCCGGACGGTGGAGCGCTACACGGCCGTCAACCTGCTCCTCGCTTTTCTGCCGGCACTCGTCATCGGCGCCGTGCTGCACGGGCCAATCACGCGGCTCCTGTTCAATCCCTGGGTGGTGGCCGTGGCCCTCGTGCTCGGTGGCGCAGCCATCATCCTGATCGAACGGATCCGGCCGACCCCCAGCATCCTCTCAGTGCCTGAAATCGGGCCCGTCGCTGCGGTCCTGATCGGATTCGGGCAGGTGTTGGCCATGATTCCCGGCACCAGCCGTTCCGGCGCCACCATCATCACCGCATTGCTGCTGGGGGTGGAGCGGCGGACGGCAGCCGAGTTCTCCTTCCTGCTGGCCATTCCGACCATGCTGGCGGCAACCGTCTACAGCCTCTGGAAGGCCCGGCAGGAACTGGACCTGTCCGGCCTCGGGCTGATCATGGTCGGCTTTGCCGCAGCCTGCGCCGTGGCACTGGTGGTGATCCGCGTCGTTCTGGCCTTCATCGCGAGAATCGGCTTCACGCCTTTCGGCTGGTACCGGATCGTCCTTGGCGGGGTCATGCTGATCTGGTTGACCCTTCGGTAGAACCAAGAAGACTGGGGCCCACGCGGCGCGGCGGAAACGGCACCGCAGGGAAGGAGAGGGCGTATGCTGGTATCGCCGATGCGCATCGGCCTGTTGGGGCTGATGGCACTGATGGTGCCCCCGGCACAGGCCCAGAGCTGGCCGGGCGACAGCGGTCCATCGGGCGACCTCCTTCGGGGCGCCCTTCAGCAGTTCGAGCGGCTGGATCGCCCGCCGGTCGAGATGACCGGGCGCCTCAGGCCGGACCTGCTGTCGGACCTCCCCGAGGGTTCGGTGGATGTGGGCCAGCCTTCGATCACCCCGCCCGCAGCCTCCGCCCGGCCGGCCCGGCGCAGCTCCACCCCGCGCGAGACGCGCCGCCGTAGCAGCCCCGCAGTGGTGCCCGTCGCCCGCCGGTCCGAGGAAAGCCGGATCGACCGGCTGGAGCGTGAATTGGCGGAGCGCGGCCGGGAGATTGAACGGCTTCAGCGGCAGATCGAGCTACAGCGGTAGCAGCGCTACCAGTGAGCTGGCGTCAGCCCATTCGGCTCCGATCAGGCCGCCGCGGCGCCTGCTACACCGCGCCGATTCCGTAGGAGGCCGAGGGCTCTCCCCCGGCCTCCCTATTCGTCAGGCGGCCTGCAGGGCCACCTCGTAATCGGCCTCGGTCTTGGCCCGAACCTCCTCCTCGGTAACCCCCGGCGCCAGCTCGATGAGCCGCATCCGGCCGGCCGCCTTGTCGATCGACATGACTCCGAGCTCTGTTACCACCAGATCCACGACGCCCTGGCCAGTAAGAGGCAGCGTGCACTGCTTCAGCAGCTTGGGCTTGCCGCCGGCGGTGTGCTCCATCAGCACGACCACCCGCTTCACCCCGGCCACCAGGTCCATGGCGCCGCCCATGCCCTTCACCATCTTCCCGGGAATCATCCAGTTGGCGAGGTCACCATTCTGGGCGACCTGCAGGGCACCGAGAATGGACAGGTCGATATGCCCGCCCCGGATCATGGCGAAGCTGTCGGCGGAGGAGAAATAGCTCGTCGTCGGCAGCTCGGAGACGGTCTGCTTCCCGGCATTGATCAGGTCCGGATCCTCCTCCCCCTCATAGGGGAAGGGGCCGATGCCGAGCATTCCGTTCTCGCTTTGCAGCTGGACGGAGACGCCCGGCGGGATGTGGTTGGCGACCAGGGTCGGGATACCGATCCCCAGGTTCACATAGAAGCCGTCCTGCAGCTCGCGGGCAGCGCGGGCGGCCATTTCGTCGCGGGTCCAGGCCATGGGGCGCGTTCCTCTCGGCTCAGCGGGCAGGAAGGGGGTCGGTGCCGGCCGCCGCCGGGGCGGCGGGCTCGGCGCGCTTACGAATCGTGCGCTGCTCGATCCGCTTTTCCGTGCCTGGCGGCACCACGATCATCCGCTTCGTGAAGATGCCGGGGGTGTGGATCTGGTCCGGGTCCAGCTCGCCCTGGCCGACCAGCTGCTCCACCTCCACCACGGTCACCCGGGCGGCGGTGGCCATGACCGGGTTGAAGTTCCGCGCCGTCTTGCGGAACACCAGATTGCCCTCCGGATCGGCCTTCCAGGCATGGATGATCGCGAGATCCGCCATGATCCCGCGTTCCATGACATAGGTGACGCCGTCGAATTCCTGGGTGGGCTTGCCCTCGGCCACTGCGGTGCCCACGCCAGTGCGGGTGAAGAAGGCCGGAATGCCGGCGCCCCCGGCCCGGATGCGCTCGGCCAACGTGCCCTGGGGGTTGAACTCGATCTCCAGCTCCCCGGCCAGGTACTGGCGGGCAAATTCCGCGTTCTCACCGACATAGGAAGCGATCATCTTCCGGATCTGGCGGGTTTTCAGCAGCAGCCCCAGCCCGGCATCGTCCACCCCGGCATTGTTCGAAACGAAGGTGAGATCCTTCACACCGCTGTCGCGGATTGCCTCGATCAGCAGACTCGGAATGCCGCAGAGGCCGAAGCCGCCGGAATGGATGAGCATCCCGTCACGCAGCAGCCCGTCCAGCGCCGCCTTCGCATCCGGGTAGAGTTTTCTGCTCATTCGGCGACGCCCTCCAGTGTCTCTTCACCACGAAGGCTAGCCGTCCGGCCCAGCGTGAGAAAGGGGGTGAGAAAGCGTCGAAAGGGGGATTGCCTGGCCTGTGGCCGGCGGCTATATCGCGGCACCCGCACGGTGGGGGGCCATAGCTCAGTTGGGAGAGCGCTTGAATGGCATTCAAGAGGTCGTCGGTTCGATTCCGATTGGCTCCACCAGTTTAGCGGGATGATGCGGGGCGCCTGGAAACGGGCGCCCCGCTCTCTTTTGGGCCGCCCCCTTCCTACGCGTCAGCCAACGCCGACAATGCGCCAGGCGTATTCCTGGCCGTCCGGTTCGACGATCGTCACATTCTCGCCTGGGCGGCACGGCCCGGCGCCGCGGATAAAGGCATGGAGCGGCGCGTCTACGGGGCTGTCGTCACGGCGGAAGAAGCGTAGCGCCCAGCCGGTATCGGGATCGTAGAGCACGTCCCCCTCCATCAGCCCCTGCCCCGGCCAGAAGCGGCGCGCGGACCAGGTGGCCGGGTCCGATTGCCAGGCCCGCGAATCCGGAAAACCCTGGGAATCGAGCGTTAGCTGGAACTCGTAGCGATGCTCCGGGCTGCCCTCGGGAAGACCTGTTCCGCCGCTCGGCGAAAGGACGACGAGCGGCATGGAACACCTCCAGGCGGTTGGGGCGGAACTGGTTTCGCCCTAGATCGCGACGCGCACCCCCAGTTCGACCACCCGGTCGCTGGGGATACGGAAAAACTCGGTGGCCGGAACCGAGTTGCGGGACATGATGCCGAAGAGCCACTGTTGCCACCGGGCCATCTTCGGCACGCTGGATGCGACCACAGTTTCCCGTCCGAGGAAATAAGAGGCCTGCATCGGCTCGTAATCCACGCCGAACTCGCGCAGCCCCTCCAGGTCCTTCGGGATGTTTGGGCTTTCCTGGAAACCGTAGCAGAGGGTGATCCGGTGGATGCCGGGCGCCAACTCCTCCACGCTCCGGCGGTTGGTCACCTGCGGGACGTCCTCGTTGTTCACGGTCACGAACAGCACGCGTTCATGCAGCACCTTGTTGTGCTTCAGATTGTGCAGCAGCGCGTTCGGCACGTAATCGGCCTGGCTGGTCATGAAAACGGCAATTCCCGGCACACGCGTGGTGCGGGATTGCGGCAGGCGGGCCAGGAAGGACTTCAGGGGCAGGCTGTCCTGCCGGAAGCGGCTGAACAGCAGGTCACGGCCGCGGCGCCAGGTCACCATCATGGTGAAGAGCGCACCACCCAGCAGCAGTGGCACCCAGCCGCCATCCGGGATCTTCAGCACATTGGAGAAGAAGAAGGCGAGGTCGAGCACGAAAAGCGGGGCAAAGGTGGCGATCACCAGCGGCAGGGACCAGCCGAAGGTCCGGCGAAAGACCAGCCCGGCCAGGGTGGAGGTTGCGACGAAGGTGCCCGTGACGGCCAGCCCATAGGCGGCCGCCAGGCTGTCCGAGTTGCGGAAAGCAACGACCAGAACCACGACTCCGGCCAGAAGGGCGAAGTTCACCTGGGGCAGATAGATCTGCCCCTCCTCGGTTTCGCTGGTGTGCCGCACGGACAGGCGGGGCAGGAAGCCGAGCTGCACGCATTGCCGCGCGATGGAATAGGCACCGGAAATCATGGCTTGGCTGGCGATGATGGTGGCCGCGGTGGCCAGGATGACCAGCGGCAGGCGCAGCCAATCGGGCGCCAGCAGATAGAAGGGATTCTCCAGCGCTGCCCGGTCCGCCAGCATGAGCGCACCCTGGCCGAGATAGTTCAGTGCCAGGGCGGGGAGGACGAAGGCGATCCAGGCGAGCTGGATCGGGCGCCGCCCGAAATGCCCCATATCGGCATAGAGCGCTTCCGCCCCGGTCACAGCCAGCACGACGGAGCCGAGTGCGATGAAGGCCGCGAGGTGATAGGCCAGAACGAATCGCACGGCGTAATGAGGCGACAAGGCAACAAGCACCCCCGGTTCCCGCACCACCTCAATCAGGCCGAGCAGCCCGATGACGCCGAACCAGACGACGGTGATGGGCCCGAAGATCGCGCCCATGCTGCCTGTGCCGCGATACTGGAAGAGGAAGAGCGCCAGCAGCACCGCGAGCGAGATGGGCACGACCGCGCCGTCGAAGGCGGGCGAGATGATTCTCAGGCCCTCAATGGCCGAGAGCACGGAGATGGCGGGCGTAATAACGCCGTCGCCAAAGAACAGGGCAGCCCCGGCGATGCCCACCAGGGCAATGGCCCACCGGCCCCGTTCCGTCCGGGCGACACGCTGGGCCAGCGCCATCAGAGCAAGGATGCCACCCTCGCCCTTGTTGTCCGCCCGCATGACCAGCCAGACATATTTCACGGTCACGACGATGATCAGCGACCAGATGATCAGGCTGAGGATCCCCAGGATCTCCCAGCGCTCCAGCCCGTCTGACGAAAAATGCAGCAGCGCCGCTCGCATGGCGTAGAGCGGGCTGGTCCCGATATCGCCATAAACAATGCCGAGCACACCCAGCAGAACGGCGGCATTCAGAGGCTGCCGGTCACCGTGGTTGACCTGGGATGTCACGTCCGTTGCCCGCACTGGTTGGTGGGCGGCGGCATATGACCGCAGCCCCGGACGCTGCAACCCCCGTCCCGGCCTCCCGGTTGCAGAGCCGTCATGCGTTTGGGCTCAGAACGATGCCTGGGACGGGGCACGCCGAAATCGGCGCGAGGATGCTTCAGTGCCCCCGCAGGATCTGCGAGAGGAAGGTCCGCAGGCGATCCGTGGAGGGATTGCTGAAGAGCTGCTCCGGCGCCCCCTGCTCCACCACCTCGCCTTGGTCCATGAACACCACCCGGTCCGCCACCTGGCGCGCGAAGCCCATTTCGTGGGTGACGCAGATCATGGTCATGCCATCCTCGGCCAGCCCGACCATGGTATCGAGCACCTCTTTGATCATCTCGGGGTCGAGAGCGGAGGTCGGCTCGTCAAAGAGCATGATCTTCGGCTTCATGCAGAGCGCCCGGGCAATGGCCACGCGCTGCTGCTGACCGCCCGAGAGCTGGCCGGGATACTTGCGCGCCTGATCCGGAATCTTCACCCGGGTCAGGTAATGCATGGCCAGTTCCTCCGCCTCCTTCTTCGGCATGTGGCGGACCCAGATCGGGGCCAGGGTGCAGTTCTCGAGAATGGTCAGGTGCGGGAAGAGGTTGAAGGACTGGAACACCATCCCGACCTCGCGCCGGATCGTGTCCAGGGCCCGCACGTCGTCGGTCAGCTCATGGCCGTCCACGACAATGCGGCCTTCCTGGTGCTGTTCCAGGCGGTTGATGCAGCGAATCATAGTGGACTTGCCGGAACCAGAAGGCCCGCAGACCACCACCCGCTCCCCGGTCGCGACCTGGAGCGAGATGTCCCGCAGCACATGCATCGAGCCGTACCACTTGTTGACCTTGTCCAGCAGGATGGCCGGCGGCGCGTCCGTCCGGATGGACGAGGCAATGTGTGTCCCGGTGTCGAGGGCAGCGCTCATTACAGGGTCCTTTCCGGGGTCTAGCGGTGCCGGTGGCGGTTCAGTTCCGCCTCCAGCTTCTGACTGTAGCGGGACATGGCGAAGCAGTAGATGAAGTAGATCAAGGAAATCGCGACATAGACCTCGACGCCGAAGCCCTGCCAGGCCGGCTCCACGATGGCGGTCTTGCCGGCCGTCAGCAGGTCGAAGATGCCAATGATCAGCACCAGCGACGTGTCCTTGAAGAAGCCGATGAAGGTGTTGACCAGCGGCGGGATCACCAGCCGCAGCGCCTGCGGCAGGATGATGAACCCGGTCTTCTGCCAGTAGGAAAGGCCGAGCGCGTCGGCTGCCTCGTACTGCCCCTTCGGCAGGGCCTGCAGGCCACCGCGCACCACCTCCGCCAGATAGGCGCCGGCGAAGAGGATCACGGCCACCTGGGCGCGCAGCAGTTTGTCGATGTTGATTCCCTCTGGAAGGAAGAGGGGGAACATGACGCTGGCCATGAAGAGCAGGCTGATCAGCGGCACGCCGCGGATCAACTCCACATAAGCGATGCAGAGGACCCGGATTGCCGGCATGGAGGAACGCCGCCCGAGGGCCACCAGGATGGCCAGCGGGAACGCGAAAGCCAGCCCGAAGGTCGCGAGGATCAGGGTGATCGGCAACCCGCCCCAGCGCTCCTGCGGGACATAGGACAGACCGAGCACGCCACCCCACATCAGCACGCCGATCACCACCAGCGTCACGGCCCAGATGGCGGCCAGCGCCGGCCGCCAGAAGCGGCGCATGGCGGAGACGACATAAAGTCCGGTGAAGAGCAGGCAGACCAGGGCCGGCCGCCAATGCTCCTCATAGGGATAGGTGCCGAAGAGGATGAAGCGGTGCTTCTCCGTGATCACCGCCCAGCAGGCACCGGGATGGTCGGAGGTCTTCAGCGCACGGCAGGCCTGGGTCTGGCTGTTCGGCACAGACCAGATGGCGTTAATGAAGGCCCAGTCGATGAAGCCGATCGCCCAGCGCACGATGAAATAGGCCAGCACCAGGGTCAGCGCGGTGTTGAGCCAGGAGGAGAAAAGATTCGCCCGCAGCCAGGCAATCGGCCCCGTGGTCAGGGCCGGCGGCTGGCGCGGCGCCGCCTCCGGCACGCCGGCGACGGAGGTGGTGAGGGGGATGTCGCTCATATCTGGTTCCCCTCTCAGCGCTCAACCAGCGCGATTCGGTTGTTGTACCAGTTCATGAAAAAGCTGATGGTCAGCGAGATGGTCAGGTAGACCAGCATGATGATGGCAATGCCCTCGATCGCCTGTCCCGTCTGGTTCAAGGTCGTGTTGGCGATGCTGACGATATCCTGGTAGCCAATGGCCACCGCGAGTGACGAGTTCTTGGTCAGGTTCAGAAACTGGCTGGTCATCGGCGGCACGATCACGCGCAGCGCCTGGGGCAGCACGATCTGGCGCAGCACCGTGCCGGGCCGCAGGCCCAGCGCCTGCGCCGCTTCCCACTGGCCCTGCGGCACGGCCAGGATGCCCGCGCGCACGATCTCGGCGATGAAGCCGGCGGTGTAGGTGGTCAGGCCGATCAGCAGGGCGAAATATTCCGGGCTGATCGTGAAGCCGCCCTGGAAGTTGAAGCCGCGCAGCGCCGGCCAATCCACGGCGGTGGGCGCACCGCCCGCCGCCCAGACCACCAGCGGCAGGCCGATGAGGAAGCCGAGCGCGGCCGGCCAGACCCGGCGCGGCTGGCCGTCCTGCATCTGCTTCCGGCGCATAACCTTAGCGTAGAGCCAGGTCGCGAAACATCCGGCCACGAAGGCCAGCAGCGCCCAGCTATGCGCCGGCTGCCAATCCAGGAAAGGCAGTCTCAGTCCGCGGTTGGAGAGATAGACGCCGGCCACGGGATGCAGGGCTTGCCGCGGTGCCGGAAGGCTCTGCAGCAAAGTGTACCAGAACAGCAACTGCAGCAGCAGAGGGATGTCGCGGATCACCTCGACATAGACAGCCGCGAGCTTGGCCAGCAGCCAGTTCTTCGAGAGCCGTGCAATGCCGATCAGGGTGCCGAGAATGGTGGCCAGCACAATGCCGATCACCGCCACCTTGAGCGTGTTCAGGACGCCCACCGTCAGGGCGCGAAGATAGGTGCTGGCCGGTGTGTACTCGATCAGGTGCTCGCCGATCGGCAGTCCCGCCTCGCGGCTTAGAAAGCCGAAGCCGGTCGCGATCCGCCGGACCTCAAGGTTGTGCTGCGTGTTGCGCACCAACCACCAGACGATGCCGATCACGATTCCGACGATCAGCACCTGCCAGACCATGGCGCGCACGCGCTCATCCGCCCAGGACAGGCGGAACCGCTTCTTCGGGGGAGCGCGGAGGTGCCGCGTGTCAATGGTGGTCTGCGACATCCGGTGAAGGCCTCACTCTTGTTCTTCACTTAGGTCCGCGGGGGCCTGCGAACAGGCCCCCGCGAGGGTTGGTTCAACGGAAGGGCATTGCGTATTGCAGGCCGCCCGGCGTGGTCCAGAGCGCGTTCGGGCCCCGCTGGATACCGATCGGCTGCAGATGCCGGGCGAAGATCTCACCGTAATTGCCGGTGGCCTTGATGACGTTTACGGCCCAGTCATTAGGGAGGCCCAGCATCTGCCCGAGGCCGCCATTCTTGCCGAGCATGCGTTGCACGTCCGGCCGCGTGTCATTGGCAGCCATCTGTGTAACATTCGCCTGGGTGATGCCCATCTCCTCGGCACCCACAAGGGCGTAGTGCACCCAGCGGACGAGGTCAGCGAAGCGCTGGTCGCCATGGCGTACCAGCGGGCCAAGCGGCTCCTTGGAGATCACGTCCGGCAGGATCGTGTGCTCGGAAGGGTTGGGCTGGCTGGCGCGGGTGGCGGCGAGGCCCGACACGTCCGTGGTGAAGGCATCGCAGCGGCCGGAGGCGTAGGCGCCAACAACCTCTTCCAGGCGCTCAATCACAACAGGGGTGAAACGGATATTGTTGGCGCGCGCCCAGTCGGTCAGGTTCTGCTCCGTGGTGGTGCCGGGCTGAACGCAGATCGTGGCGCCCTCCAACTCCTTGGCGGTCCTCACGCCGGTCGAGGTCTTCACCATGAAGCCCTGGCCGTCATAGAAATTCACGCCAATGAAGTCGAGGCCGAGACTCGTATCGCGGGACAGCGTCCAGGTCGTGTTACGGGCCAGCATGTCCACTTCGCCCGACTGCAGCGCCGTAAAGCGGCTCTGGGCCGTGGTCGGCACGAAGCGAACCTTGTTCGGATCGCCGAGGATGGCAGCAGCGACCGCGCGGCAGTAATCCACGTCGAAGCCACGCCACACACCCTGGCTGTCCGGCTGCGCGAAGCCCGCCAGGCCGGTGTTCGTGCCACAAACAAGAGTGCCGCGCGCCTTGATCGCGTCCAGCATGGACGCGCCGCCATTGGCCGGAGCCGCTGGAGCCGGGGCCTGGGCGGCCACAGAAAGCGCACCGAACGCGGTCATGGCGACCGCACCGAGGACACCAAAGGTTGCGCGCCGCAAGGGCTGCAGAGTCATCAAGCTCTCCCTGAAACTTACGGGGACGTCCCCGGCAGCATGCTGCGCCAGGGTTGTGCCTGGATCAACGCGGTATTGCGCAGACCGCAGAGCAGGCCCTTAGCCCTCCTGCGGGTCCGCGGCAATTCGGCCCTGGCGGGGTTTGCGCCAGCGGCTGCGGGGGGCACGATGAGGCATGCGGGGCTCACCTCGGCCCCGCAGGCAAACGCTGTGCCGCTATGAAGGCGCGATCCCCGGGAGGCCCGCCCTGTTACATCTCGACCATGCCCGAGTGGAGTCGCTCCTGCCCTGGGAGCCCCTTTTCGACGCCCTGGCCGGCATGTTCCGCACAGGCTGCGAGGCGCCGCTGCGTCACGCCCATGCCTGGGAGGAAGGTGCGGAGCGCAACAGCCTCCTGCTGATGCCCGCCTGGCAGGCAGGCCGCTACACCGGCGTGAAGATCGTCCATGTCGCGCCGGGCAATACAGACGCTGCCGTGCACGCCGTCTTCCTGCTCTCCGACGCCGCGACGGGTGCTCCGCTGGCCTTGCTGGATGGCGGCGCCCTGACGGACCGGCGCACGGCGGCGGCCAGCGTCCTCGCCGCACGATATTTGGCGCGGCCGGACAGCCGGCGCCTCTTGCTGCTTGGCAGCGGCAAGGTGGCACATGCCCTCGCCCAGGCTTACCGCGCCGCCTTCCCGATCGAGGACATCGCGATCTGGTCCCGCGACCCGGCCCGGGCAGAACGGCTGGCCGCCCGGCTGCACGCCGAAGGCCACCCTGCCCGCGCCGAAGCCAATCCCGATCCGGCCGGCGCCGACATCGTCTCGGCCGCCACGCTCTCCCGCACGCCGCTGGTGCGGGGCGACCAGATACGCCCCGGCACGCATGTGGACCTGGTCGGTGCATTCCGGCGGGACATGCGTGAATCGGACGCCGCCCTCCTCGCCCGAGCCACCCTCGTGCTGGACACGCGCGCGGGCGGGCTGGCAGAGGCCGGGGACGTGGTCCAGGCCATTGCCGAAGGCGCGATCGGCCCCGGGCACGTCGCGGCCGAATTGGCGGAACTCTGTCGGGGCACCCATCCGGGCCGGCGCGACGCGGAGGAGGTGACCGTGTTCAAATCCGTGGGCTGGGCAGGCGAGGATCTGGCGGCCGCCATCCTCGCCTATGAGGGAGCGATGGCCGAGGCTCCGAATCGGAAGTGATGGAAATGCGCCGGGTTGAATGCCGGCCCTGAATTGCTGGGGTCACCACCCCTTGGGGTGCCATGCCTCCCAGGCTCCCCGCCGGGAACCCTTGGGGAACCCGGCCCAGCCGCCAGCATAAAGGAGTCGGGGCAAAAGCCTCCCGGCGCCGCCCCGGTATCCCCAAGCCGGCCGTCAGCCCGGCGGCAAGGTGATCGCCACACCCTCCCCATCATCTTCGAGCTTCGCGCCCAAGGCCTCCAGCGCAGTGCGCGCCTCGGGTGGCAGGCGCCAGGCCATCGAGAGCCGTGCTCCCTCCAGCCGCAGGGGCGGACGCGGCCCCGCGGGTATCCCGGCAGCGCCAGAGGCAGCCAGGATCAGCGCCCCCTCGAGCGTCGGTGAGCGTCGTTCGATAACGGCGCTGCCGACAGTCCGGATCTCGACGGCCCCGCCCGCCGCAAGGGACAGCAGCGGCAGCAGCTCCCGCAGCACGCGCTCGGCCGGAGCGGGGCGAACCCCTTCCTCCCGCCCCAGGGCGAGGAAGCCGCGGGCCAGATGGTCGTAGTCCATCGCCGCCTCCCGCGCCCGGGTGATCTGGCGCGTGTAGCGCTCCCCTTCCGGCAGCTTCGGTACGGCGGCGTCCAGATTGGCGGTCAGGACCATGGACAGATTGTTCACGGCGTGGCGCACGGGGCGCAGCAGCAGGGCCATGGCCTGCTCGCCGACGGGATTACGAGGCGCCTTCTCCTCGGCCATCAGCCAGCTTCCGCTTCGTGCTGCGGGACGGTGATCCTCATCGAGGCAGGCCCTCCAGGATATCGTGGAACAACCGGGCGGGCAGCGTGCCGCCGCTCACGGCCTCCATCGGCGTCGCGTCGTCATTGCCCAGCCAGATACCGATCACGGTTCCGCTGGAGAAGCCGACAAACCAGGCATCACGAAAATCTTGGGTCGTCCCGGTCTTGCCGGCGGAGGGACGGCCCGGCACGGCGGCAGCGCGGCCGGAGCCGCGCGATACCACCGCCTCCAGCATGCGGCGGATCGCCGCGGCATCGTCGGGCTGCACCGCCCGCACTGGGGCGGTGTTGCCGATGGACAGCGCATGCCCCTCTGCCCGGGCCGAGGCGATGCCATAGGGCACCACCCGCATTCCGCCATTGGCGAAGCTGGCATAGGCAGCGGTCAGTTCCAGCAAGCTCGCCTCCCCGGTGCCCAGGGCGATGGTGGCATCCTTGGGGAAGGGCCCCGCCAGCCCCAGCCGGCGCGCCACGGCGGCAGCCTCCTTCGCGCCGCCCGCCCGCACCAACACGCGCACCGCGGCAGTGTTCACGCTATGGGCCATCGCTTCGTCCAGCGGCAGATCCCCGCGCGAGCGCCAGCCGCCATTGCCGGGGGACCAGCGCCCGAGAGTGATCGGCGCGTCCGAGACGGTCGATTCCGGGTGGAGCCCATGCTCCAGCGCCGCGAGATAGACGAAGGGCTTGAACACCGAGCCTGGCTGGCGCCGTGCGGCCACGGCCCGGTTGAAAGGGCTGCGCCGGTAGTCCCGCCCGCCCGCCATGGCCCGCACGGCACCGGTTGCGGCATCCATCACCACCACGGCGCCCTGCCCCACATCGGCGGCAGCGCCCGGCCCGGCCAGCAGCGCCTCCAGCTTTGCCTCGATCAGTGCTTGCACTCGCAGGTCCAGCGTCGTCCGCAGCACCAGGTCGGCGGAGCCGGGGAAGCGCGTGGCGAGGTCATCCCCCACCCAATCAGCGAACCAGCCGGAATCGCGGGAGGGGCGCGGCGGGAAGGCGATCTTCTCCGCCTCGGCATTGGCCTGCGCCTCGGTCAGTGCGCCGGTCGCGGCCATGGCGCGCAGCACCTCCGCCCCGCGCTCCGCCGCCGCCATCGGGTTGGCGCGCGGGTTGTAGCGGGAGGGGGCGCGCGGCAGACCGGCCAGCACAGCGGACTGCCAGATCGCCAGCCGCCGCGCAGGCACGCCGAAATAGAGGCGGGCCGCCGCATCCACCCCGTAGGCGCCAGCGCCAAGATAGACCCGGTTGAGATAGATTTCGAGCAATTGGTCCTTGGTGAAGCGGCTCTCCAGCCAGAGCGCCAGCATCGCCTCCTGCACCTTGCGGCGGAAGGAGCGCTCGGGCGTCAGGAACAGGTTCTTGGCCAACTGTTGCGTCAGGGTCGATCCGCCCTGGGCCACCCGGCCGGTGGTCAGGTTGACCCAGGCGGCGCGCAACAGCCCGATAGGGTCCAGGCCGAAATGGTCACGGAAGCGGCGGTCCTCGATGGCCAGCAGGGCGGTTGGCAAATGGATGGGAACGTCGCGCAGCCGCACTGTCTCCCCATACAGGTCGCCGCTGGTGGAGAGGAGGCGGCCATCGGAGGCCTCCAGCGTGACCGAAGGCCGCCGCGTTGTCTCCAGCGCCGCCTCCGGCCGCGGCAGGTCCCAGGCGAAGATCAGCAAAAGGACGCCCAGGGCCAGCCCACCCCAGATCACCCCCATCAAGCCCCAGGCGGCGATACGGCGCGCCAGCCGCCGACGTGCTTTCACGGCAGGAGGCGCCTTGGCAGGCGCCTGCTCACGCCGCGCGGCACCTGGCTGCGGCTTGGACTTGCCGGTGCGCGACGTTCCCGCATTGCGCGTCGTGATTGCAATCGGGGCCCGAGGCATGGTGTTCACACTCATCACGGCTTAGTGAGCCCAACATCCGCGATGGGCGTGGGGCCGTCATACGACACTTCGCACAAGGGCGCAGTCTTTGAGGACCAGGATCGGGTATGCTGCGGGGCTCGCCTTGGTGGTCCTCCTGGGCTTTGACCACGCCGCATCGGCCTCTGACAGTGCCCAATGCCGCGGCGAATGCGGCGCCGTATATCCTGAGCGCTCGCAGAACCCCACCAGTGTCCAGAGTTGTCTGGGCCGCTGCGCGGCTCGTAGGACCGCGCTCGGCAAGGCGAATGTCTCGGCCATGACCGTGATGCCCCAGCCGCGGTCGCGCTGGACGCAGGGCCCCACGCGTCCCCCCGGCCGGTCCACCCGGCAATCCTTCGCTCCCGGTGCCCCGCAACGCCCGGCCCGCCCCGCGACGCGAGCCCGAGGCAGACTGTCGCGGCGGGATTCCCGGGGGTTGCGATCCCTCTTAGGCTTTCTCCGCCGAGGGACGCATGCGTTCCTCCCGTAGTGCCGACAGGAGCGAGACGCGCCGATGACCGATCCGAACACCATCCGCCAATCCGCGCTGGACTGGATCGGCCGGAACGAATCCCGCCTTTCCGCCTTCAACGAGCGCATCTGGGGCTTCGCCGAACCCGCCTGGCGCGAGTACCGGTCTGTGCAGGCTTATGCCGAGATCCTGCAAGAAGAGGGCTTCACGGTGGAGGTGGGGTCGGGCGACATGCCCACGGCCTTCGCCGCGCGCTGGGGAAATGGCGGGCCTGTGCTGGCTGGCTTCTCGGAATATGACGCAGTCCCCGGTAACTCGCAGCAGGTGGTGCCCTACAAGGCGCCGCGGAAGGGGCTTCACCCCTATGCGGCGGGCCACACCGATCCGCATTCCGTTCTCGGCACCGCCTCCCTCACGGCTTTCCTCGCCACCAAGGCAGCCTTCGAGCAGCATGGCGTCAACGCCACGCTGAAGCTCTTCGGTGAGCCGGCGGAAAAGGTCTGCGGATCCAAGCCCATCCACGCGGCCAAAGGCTATTTCGACGGGCTGGACGCGGCGGTGGTCTGGCATCCCTGGCCCAGCAACACCGTCACGGGCGAAATCCATTTCGGCGCCTATTGGAGCGCGGTGATCACCTTCGAGGCGGAGGACCCGGAGAACTGGGTCGATCCCTCCCTCATGCCGACCCAGGCCGCGCATGCAGTGGCCCGCGCCCCGGCCGCGCTGGATGCGATGTGCCTGATGTACACCACAACGAAGTACACGAAGGAGGCGATGTTCCCGCATAGCGGATCCTGGACGCTGAACGAGTTCATCCTGGGCGATGCCGGCGCGACCTCGGACAACCTCCCGCCCCGCTTCAGCCAGATCCAGTATTCCTGGCGCTCCTCCTCGCTCGAGATCCAGGAGCAGATCTGGCGCGTGCTGGCGAACAACGCGAAATCCGCGGCGCTGGCCACGGGCTGCCGCGCCTTCGTGCGCTGGGTGACGAAGACGCGCGTGGGCCTGCCCAACAGCGCGCTGACGGAGTTGACCTGGCAAAATCTCCAGGCTGTCGGCGCCCCGGCCTATAGCGAGGAAGCGCTGCAGTTCGGCCGTGAGATCCAGAAGAATCTGGGCCTGGAACCGATGGAGAATCCCTTCATCCCCAGCATCACCACGCTCACCACGCCGGCCGAGAACGACGCGAGTCTCCGCCGCTCCCTGGCCGGCTGGCAGACGCATCTCAGCGCCGACGATTATGTGGAGTATTCCTGGCACTGCCCGACGGTGCGGCTGCTGGCCGCACGCCCGCGGCTGCGTCCTCCCTCCCCCGGCTATGCCTATCCCAACTGGTCCTATCTCGCGCTTGGCGGCCTGCCCGCGGCGGTCGATCCCGGGATGTTCGTGGCGGGGAAGACGATGGCGCTGACGCTGGTGGATCTGGCCACCAAGCCAGGCGCACTGGAGGCGGCCCAGGCCGAGTTCCGCGAGCGTACGGGCGGTGGCGTGGGCGGCACGAAATGGGTTGGTCCGCTGCTTCCGCCCGATTTCGACCCGCCGGTCGATCTGCGCTGGCCTGAATACGTCACGACCGTGCGTGGCGAGGAATGGACCTTCCCGACGCCGCATCATGGCACGGGCGCTGGCGAGCCGATCTGATAAGGAAGGCCGGGAGAGGTATCCCCCTGGCGCCCCCTCAAACTCGAAGAAAAAGATGATGGGGGTCTGGGGGAAGAATTCCTTCTTCCCCCAGCCTTCGTCAGGCCAGCGTCGTCAAATCCTGGAACCAGTGCTGCGCCTGGACATAGTTCCGCACGTTCTTCCCGAGGACGTGCGGGTTGGTGTCGTGCACCACGAAAACCAGCAGGGCTTGGTCCACCACCCGCTCATGCACGCGGGCCATCAGCCGGTCCTGCTCCGCCACGTCGAAGGACTGCACGGCTTGGTCGATCAGCTTGTCCGTCTCCTCGTCCTTGTAGTGGGACCAGTTCACGCCGGTGGGCGCCACCTGCCTGGAGTGGAAGAAGCGCACAAGGGCATAGAGCGGATCGGAGGTGACATAGGCCACGTTGTTGGCGGTGATGCCACGCATGGACTCATGCGCCGCGCCATTGCGCCATGCGGTGTAGAGCACCTCCAGCTCCACGGGCTGGAAGTCCACCTGGATGCCGATCTCCTTCCAGGCCTGCTGGATGTATTCGTTCATCGGCATGGACAGCATCTGGCCCGAGCCGCCGGTCGCGATGATGAACTTCGTCTTCAGCGGGTTGCTCGGGGAGAAGCCCGCAGCCTGCACCAGCTTGCGCGCCTCGTCCGGGTCGTAGCGAACCTTGAAGGAGGGATTACCGAACCAGGGGGAAGCCGGGTCCACCACGCCCGTGGCCGGCTTCGCCAGCCCACCGAGGAGCTGCACGATCTCGTCGCGGTTGATGGCAAGATTTGCTGCCTGACGCAGCCTCAGATCGCGCCAGGGCGAGCCCTCCAGCATGGAGAGGTGATAGTTCCAGACATGCGGGGTGACGTTCTCCACCACCCGGTTCCCGGCGGCCTTGAGCTGCGGCACCATGTCGAGCGCCGGCGTCTCGATCAGGTCCACCTGGCCCGAGAGCAGCGCGTTGCTGCGCGTGACGGCATCCGGTGCGCAGACGAGAACCAGACGATCCACCTTCGGCACCCGCTTCGGATCCCAGTAACCCGTGTTCTTCACCAGCTCCGCCCGTTCCCGCGGGACCAGCCTTGCTAGCTTGAACGGCCCGGTGCCCGAGGGCTCGACGGCGAAGCGGTCCCAGGAGCGGCCAAGCTTCTCGTACTGCGCGGGAGAGGAGACGAGGAACCAGAGGAGCTGATAGGGGAAGAGACTGTCCACCGCCTTGGTGGTCAGCTCCACCGTCGTGGGGTCTAGCTTCTTCCAAGAGGCCAAAGAGGGCAGGCGCGGGCGGACCTGCGCCGCCTGGCGCTGGTCGAAATGCGGCGCCTGGGCGTTCATCACCTTCTCGAAGTTCCAGATCACCGCATCGGCGTCGAAGGCCGAGCCGTCATGGAACTTCACGCCCTCGCGCAGCTTCAGCACCCAGCGTTTACGGTCGGCCGGATCGGCTTCCCAGGAGGTGGCGAGGCCCGGGATCAGCTTGCCCGGCCGGTCCGCCACATCCATCTCCCAGGCCACCAGGGAGTCGTAGATGGTGTTGCCGGTGAACTGGTAGGCGCCCGCGCCGCGGTCCGGCTGGCCGGTGGTGAGCGGAATATCCGCCATGGAGATGCCGTAGCGCAGCACGCGCTCCGACTGGGCGCGGGCCTGCGGAATCATCAGGCCGGAAGGCAGGGTGGCAAGGCCGGTGGCGCCCAGCAGGGCGCGACGCGACAGGGTCATGGGGGACTCCGGGTTGGTCCGGACGACCGAAGCAACCCGCGTGCCGAGGAAGGAAGACTGGGGGAAGCGAACTTCCCCCGGCCCCTCACCCCCGCACATCCATGGCTGTGCGCAGCCCGTCGCTGACCATGTTGAAGCACATGCTCGTCAAGAAGATACACACGCCCGGCAGCATGGCGACGATGGGCTGGGTGTAGATCGCCGTCCGCAGCGTGTTCAGCATCAGCCCCCATTCCGGCTCGGGCGGCTTGGTGCCGAGGCCGAGAAAGGACAGGCCGGAAGCCAGGATCATCGAGACGCTGATTAGGCTGGTGGCATAGACGAAGATCGGGCCAAGCACGTTGGGCAGCACATGGGCGCGCACGATGGTCATGGCCCCCGCGCCGCTGGCCCGCGCGGATTCGACATAATCGAGGTTGCGGACGGAGGTGGTGGTGCTCTCCGCCACCCGGATGATCTGCGGAATGAAGACCAGCGTCAGCGACAGCATGGCGTTGGAAATGCCGGGCCCCAGCGCGCCGGAGATGGCCACGGCCAGCAGCACGGATGGAAAGGCGTAGAAGACGTCCGTGGTCCGCATGATCAGCATGTTGACCCAGCCACCCGCGAAGCCCGCGATCACCCCGAGCGTGCCGCCGATCGCGAAGGCGATCAGCACGGGCGTGATGCCAAGGAACCAGGAGAGCCGGCCGCCATGGAGAAGCCGCGTCAGCAGATCGCGCCCCAGCTCATCCGTGCCCAGCGGGTAGCGCCAGTCCTGGAAGCCCACGGGCTTCAGGCGCCGGATCATGCTGGTCTGATAGGGATCATGCGGCGCGATCAGCGGCGCGAAGAGGATGGCGAGGGCCATCAGCAGCAGCACGAAGCCGAAGAACAGCGTAACCGGATCGCGCGAGAGGCGCCGTGCCACACCCTGCCAGTAGCCCCGGCTGCGGGATGGCGTCGGCTGCGGAACGGCAATGGCGGGTGGTGTTGCGATGGTGCTGCTCATGCGCGGCGGATCCGGGGGTCGAGCGCGGTCTGGATCAGGTCCACCGCGAGGTTGAGCGCCACAAAGAAGATCGCCAGCACCAGGATCGTGCCCTGGAGCACCGGCAAGTCGCGCTGGAAGATCGCGCTGTTCAGCAGGAAGCCCGTGCCCGGCCAGGAGAACACCGTTTCCACCAGGATCGAGCCGCCCATCAGGTAACCGAGCTGGAGGCCCATCACCGCCAGCACGGAGGGTGCAGCATTCTTCACGACATGCAGCGCGATCCCGCCGCGGCGCAGCCCCTTGCCACGCAGCGTGGTCACGAAGTCCTGGCTCAGCAGCTCCATGACCACACCGCGCACGGTGCGGGTGACAATGCCCATGGGAATGACAGAGAGGGTGACGGCTGGCAGCACCAGGAACTGCACATGCGCCCAATCCCAGGCCCAGGAACCGGAGCCGCCCGGCCCCGCGCCCATGGCGGGCAGCCAGTTGAGCATCACGCTGAAGAACACCACCAGCACCATGCCCAGCCAGTAATGCGGGATGGAGACGCCGGCCGCTGCCAGGCCCACCGCCGCCTTGTCCAGCAGGCTGCCCCGGAACACCGCGGCAATGGTCCCGAGGATCGAGCCCATCACGAAGCCGATCGCCGCCGCCACCAGGGCCAGCATGAGGGTGTTGCCCACCGCCGAATAGAGATCGGCCGTGACGGGCCGCCCGGTGGCCAGCGACCGGCCGAGATCGCCTTGCACGACGCGGGACAGCCAGATCACGAATTGCACGGGCAGCGGCTTGTCCAACCCGTAGTCGCGACGGACCTGGTCCACCACCTCCTGCGGCGCATCGGCGGGCACGATAGCGTTGATTGGATCGCCCGGTGCGATCTGCACGAGCATGAAGCAGACCAGGCCAACGGCCAGGGCGATGGGGATGGCGTAGAGAATGCGCCGGATCAGGTAGAAGAGCATCGGTCGCTCCGGCTCAGGCAGCTTGGGTCATGGCATCGGGCACGCGCACGCAGCGCGCGGCATGGCCGGGGACGGGGCCGCGGAACGCCGGCACCTCGGGCAAGCACTCCTCCCCCACATAGGGGCATCGGGGAGCGAAGGCGCAGCCCTGCGGCACGCGTTCCAGGTTCGGCGGCGCGCCGGGGATGGTGGTCAGGCGCTCGCCCCGCATCCCGGCATGGACCGTGGCGCCGAGCAGGCCCTGGGCATAGGGATGCAGCGGGTTGCGCATCAGGTCGCGCACCGGCCCCTCCTCGATGAACTTGCCGGCATACATCACGGCCACCCGGTCCGCGATCTCGCCCGCCACGCCCAGGTCGTGGGTCACGAAGATCACGCCCATGCCCATTTCCTGCTGCAAGCGGCGCAGCAGCAGCAGGATCTGGATCTGCACCGTGGCATCCAGCGCCGTGGTCGGCTCATCCGCCAGCAGCAGCTTCGGGCGGCAGGACAGGGCGATGGCGATCATCGCGCGCTGCCGCAACCCGCCGGACAGCTCATGCGGATAGGCCGCGAGGCGCCGCTTGGCGGAGGGGATCTGCACGAGTTCCAGCAGTTCCAGCGCCCGCTTGTCGGCCTCGGCGCGGCTCACCCGCTCATGCCGCATCACCGTCTCGGCGATCTGCCGGCCGATGGTGAAGACCGGGTCCAGCGCCGTCATCGGCTCCTGGAAGATCATGGACACCGTGCTGCCGCGGATATCCGCCATCTTCCGCTCGGAAGCCGCGATGATGTCGTGTCCGCCCACCCGCACCGTGCCGGACAGCTTCGTGCGGCGCGGCGGGTTCAGCGCCATCAGGGCACGGAGCGTGACCGACTTGCCCGATCCGCTCTCTCCGAGGATGCAGAGGGATTCCCGCTCCGCCAGATCAAAGGACACGCCGTTGACGGCGTGCACCGTGGCATCGCGCGAGACGAAGCGGACATTCAGGTCCCGCACATGGACAAGAGGTTCGCTCATGCGGCCACCTTCGGGGCTCGGCTGTGCCCGCTGTTCGGCACCACCATCAGGCAGGACGCCCGCTGCCCGGCCGGTGCCGGATGCAGCGGTGGTTCCACTGTGGAGCAGACCGGCTCCACAAAGGCGCAGCGCGTGTGGAAGCGGCAGCCGGAGGGCGGGTTGATGGGATTGGGCGGATCGCCGGTCAGGGGCGGCTCCGTCCGGCGCAGGTCCGGGTCCATGGAGGGCCGGCTGGCCAGCAGCGCGGCCGTGTAGGGATGCGCGGCGGCCGCATAGATCGCCTCCACCGGCCCGATCTCGGCCACCTTGCCGAGATACATGACCAGCACGCGGTCCGACATGTACTGAACCACGTTCAGGTCGTGGCTGATGAACATATAGGTCAGCCCGAACTGGCCCTTCAGATCCTGGAGCAGATTCAGCACCTGCGCCTCCACGGACTTGTCGAGGGCCGAAACCGGCTCGTCCAGGATCACCAGACGCGGCCGCAAGGCCAGGGCGCGGGCGATGTTGATGCGCTGCCGCTGCCCGCCCGAGAGCTCATGCGGGTAGCGCCGGGCAAACTGGTCGGGGTTCAGCCCCACCGCCGCCAGCAGGTCCCGTGCCCGGGCCCGCGCATCGCCCCGCGCCAGCCCGTGCACCTGCGGGGCGAAGGCGATGGATTCCTCGATTGTCAGGCGAGGGTTCAGGGAGGCGTAGCTGTCCTGGAACACCATCTGCACCTGGCGGCGGTATTCCTTCAGGGGCAGCTCGCGCCCCCCCACTGCCTGCCCGTCGAACACCACCTCCCCGGAGGTCGGCGTCATCAGCGCCATCACAAGCCGCGAGGTGGTGGATTTGCCGCAGCCGGACTCGCCGACGATGCCGAGCGTCTCGCCCTTGCGGACGTCGAAATCGAGGCCGTCCACTGCCTGCACCACGCCGGAGGCACGGCCGAGGAAGCCGCTTTTCAGGGGAAAGTGCTTCGTCAGTCCGCGCACCGTCAGCAATGGCTGGGCGGGGCCACCGATATCCGGCAGGGGCGGCAAAATTTCGTTCTGGACCGTCATGAACACCCATAAGGCCGGGCGAAATGGCGCCGGCCGTTCCAGACGATGCAACTCCCGGGCCACCGCACTCCGCCCTGCTTGGCACCGAACTTGCCTCGATCGGGCTGCACCGTCATTCACGGAGGGGATGCGCATGAAGAACATCACGCGGCGGGCCTGGCTCATGGCCGGTGCCCTGCTCGCCGGCCTGGGCCTGTTCGATGCCGGGCCGGCCAGCGCCCAGGAAAAGGTGCTGCGGATCGGCATGACGGCCGCCGATATCCCCCGCACTTCCGGCCAGCCCGACCAGGGCTTCGAAGGCAACCGGTTCACCGGTATCCCCATGTACGACGCGCTGGTGAACTGGGATCTTTCCAGCGCCGACAAGCCCTCCGTTACTATTCCCGGTCTGGCCACCGATTGGCGCGTGGATGAGAGCGACAAGACCAAGTGGCGCTTCACCCTGCGGCAGGGCGTGAAGTTCCATGACGGCAGCCCCTTCAATGCCGCCGCCGTGGTCTGGAACGTCCAGAAGGTGCTGGACCAGTCCGCGCCGCATTACGACGCCGCCCAGGTCGGCCTGACCGTCAGCCGCATGCCGACACTGAAATCGGCCCGCGCCATCTCCGAATATGAGGTGGAGCTGACGACAAGCGAGCCGGACAGCTTCCTGCCGATCAACCTCACCAACCTTTTCATCGTCTCGCCCACGCATTGGGCGGCGAAGCTGGCGGCGGTACCGGCCAGCGTCACCGATCCCCGTCAGCGCGCGAACCAGGCCTGGGCTGCCTTCGCGGCCGATCCCTCAGGCACCGGCCCGTTCCGCGGCGTGCGCCTCGTCCCGCGTGAGCGCTTCGAGATGGTGGCCAACCGTGACTACTGGGATCCGGCGCGCCGCCCGAAGATCGACCGTGTGGTGCTGCTGCCCATCCCGGAGGCGAACACCCGCACCGCCGCGCTGCTGGGCAGCCAGGTGGACTGGATCGAGGCACCGGCGCCGGATGCCCTGCAGCAGATCACCTCGCGCGGCTTCAAGATCTACCAGAACGCCCAGCCCCATGTCTGGCCCTGGCAATTCTCCTTCGCCGAGGGCTCGCCCTGGCTGGATCGCCGAGTCCGCCACGCCGCCAATCTCTGCGTCAACCGCGAGGAGCTGAAGACCCTTCTCTCCGGCCAGATGGAGATCCCGAAGGGCACGGTGGGCCCGGGCCATCCCTGGTGGGGCAATCCCTCCTTCGACATCCGCTATGACTTGCGGGAGGCGCAGCGCCTGATGCGGGAGGCCGGCTACTCCCCGCAGCGCCGCCTGGCGGTGAAGGTGCTCACCTCGGCCTCTGGCTCCGGCCAGATGCAGCCGCTGACGATGAACGAGTTCCTCCAGCAGGCCCTGGGCGAGTGCTATTTCGACGTACAGATCGAGGTCGGCGAGTGGAACGCCATCTTCAACAATTGGCGGGAAGGCGCGCGTAGCCCGGGCGCCCGCGGGGCCAACGCCACCAATATCAGCTTCGCCGCCATGGACCCCTTCTTCGCGATGGTGCGCTTCGTCGCGACCAGCGCGCAGCCGCCGGTCTCGAACAACTGGGGGTACTTCTCGAACCCGGAATTCGACCAGCTCATCGCGACGGCCCGCACCACCTTCGATGCGGCGGGACGCGACGCGGCGCTGGCCCAGTTGCACAAGCGGATCGTGGAAGAGGCACCCTTCCTCTGGGTGGCGCATGACGTGGGCCCCCGCGCCATCTCCCCACGCGTGAGCGGCGTGGTGCAGCCGCATAGTTGGTTCATCGACATCGCCACCATGTCGATGAACTGATCCCGGCCCAGCCCCGATCCTCGGGCCGGTGATCGGCGGGCCGCCCTTTGCAGGGCGGCCCGTCTGCGCTTACGGGCCGGACTCGCGCGTCCGTGTCCTCGATCCGCCTCCGCCCCCCATTCCCGGCCGCCGGAAAGCTGCCATGATTGGGCGATTCCCGCGGGAGGTTCGAAAAGAGTATGTCTTCGAGGCCGGTACTTTCCGGGCCCCTGGCACGTCACGCCATGGCCTATGTCCTGGCCGGCGGCCGCGGATCGCGGCTGATGGAGCTGACCGACCGCCGCGCCAAGCCCGCGGTCTTCTTTGGTGCCAAGTCCCGCATCATCGACTTCGCCCTGTCCAACGCCCTCAATTCCGGCATCCGCCGCATCGGGGTCGCAACGCAGTACAAGGCGCACAGCCTGATCCGTCACATGCAGCGCGGCTGGAACTTCCTGCGACCGGAGCGGAACGAGACCTTCGACATCCTCCCCGCCAGCCAACGCGTGTCGGAGACCGAGTGGTATGCCGGCACGGCCGATGCCGTGTACCAGAACCTCGACATCATCGAGAGCTACGGTCCTCGGTACATGGTCATCCTGGCCGGGGACCATGTCTACAAGATGGACTATGAGGTGATGCTGCACCGGCACTGCGAATCGGGTGCCGACGTGACCGTGGCCTGCATCGAGGTGCCGCGGCAGGAGGCCAGCGCCTTCGGCGTGATGCATGTGGACGAATCCGACCGCGTCATCTCCTTCCTCGAAAAGCCGAAGGACCCGCCCTCAATTCCCGGCAAGCCGGACCACGCCCTCGCCTCCATGGGCATCTATGTCTTCGAGACGCGCCTTCTGGCGGAGGAACTGCGCCGCGATGCCGCCAACCCGGGATCGAGCCGCGATTTCGGCAAGGACATCATCCCCGCCCTGGTCGCGCGCGGCACCGCGGTGGCGCATCGCTTCGAGGATTCCTGCGTCCGCTCTGGCGATGAGGCGGAGGCCTATTGGCGCGATGTCGGAACATTGGATGCTTATTGGCAGGCCAATATCGACCTGACCGACGTCGTTCCCTCGCTCGATCTCTACGACCGGGACTGGCCGATCTGGACCTATGCGGAGGTGACGCCCCCGGCCAAGTTCGTGATGGATGATGACGATCGCCGCGGCATGGCGGTGGACTCCCTGGTATCCGGGGGCTGCATCATCTCAGGCTCTCATCTCCGGCGTTCGCTACTTTTCTCCAATGTGCACATCCACTCCTACGGTCAGATCGAGGGAGCTGTGCTCCTGCCTGGCGTGGAGGTTCACCGCCATGCACGGCTGAAGAAGGTCGTGGTGGATAGTGGGGTCGTCCTGCCTCCGGGCCTGGTGGTCGGGGAGGATCCTGAAGAAGATGCTCGCCGCTTCCGCCGCTCCCCAGGCGGGGTCTGCCTTATCACGCAGCCCATGATTGACGCGCTGGCGAATTAGTTCCGCCGGAGCGCACGACCCCGGAACTGTCTCCCTCGTATCCTGTTGTCGGGGGCCAATTCCGGGGCTTGGAAGCCAGCTCCTTGCGTTGTGTTTCGGCCGCTTCAGAGGCTGTCCTGGAAAACACCTTGTTGAGTGCGCGCCTAGCGACCCCTTGCAGGAGGGGCCTTCGCTCGGCCCGTCCTCCACGATCCATTCCCGCCTTTCGAGCTTCTAGTGGTCAGAGCCCCTATCTGGCCACAAAAGCGGAAAGGCGCGAGAGATTCTCAATAGCGTCTATCTTGCGCAATTTGCTGCATGTCGATGACAGAAGGTTTAAAATTTACTGAAAGCCTCCCGTTGACTTTACCAAGTCCTATCGGATGATCGTTTGGTGGACCGTGCCTGTACGAACGCCTGAAAAGGCTTGCTCAACCCACTTCCCGGTAGAGGAAACCATGAGCTTCGCCACCCCGCCTTCGGCCTCCGCCATCGTCGCCGCGGTCGAATTGTTGGCGCGATACGCTTCGGCCCACGGCATCAGCGATGCTGAAGAGGTTCTCATGGAGGTCCTCGCCACGGTTCACGGATGGCCGGCGAATCTTGTCGGCGGCGCGGAGCTGACAGAGCCGGCCGAGTCTGGTTTCGAGCGGCAACAGCGATCCGAATCGTCCATCGCTGATTTGGCGCTGGATATGCGCGCGCAGCTTATTCCACTCGCTTCGCCCTGACAGGACTTGCGCGATCGATTCGCCATCGCCGGCTGCCTTGTGGGCATAGCCGGTTACGAAGCGGCTCGTCGTTTGGCTTGGGCCTGCGGTCCAGGACATGCCCATCGCCAAGGAGTGATGGGCACGCATTATCCAATCCCGGAAGCGGTCGCCTTTCCTGGGGCAGGCTTAACCGGCTCTTCCGGCGGCAATGCTGCCGAAGGGCCGGAAGTACGATAGCCGTTTTCCAACACCAGCCCCGGATTAGCCCGCCGCACGAACTTCGCGCGAGGGATGCACCAGCTTGACCGAAGACCGCCACATCGTCATTTCCGACCTGTGCGGCGCCGCCGCTGCTGATGCCCGGCACGGCCGATTGTGGCTTGTCCCGGCTCAGCCATTGATCACTGCGGTCCGTGGGGTCAAACGCGTGTCGGATTCCAAAGCCCAGGCGCACCGGACCAGCGAATGATCCCGCTCCGTGTCCTCTCCGTCGCGTCCGAATGCTACCCGCTGGTCAAGACAGGCGGGCTGGCTGATGTGGTCGGCGCCCTACCGGCGGCGCTGGCGGTGGAATCCGTGGCGGTGCGGACGCTCCTGCCCGGCTACCCCGCCGTGCTGGCCAAGGCCGGCCCCACATCGCCCCTGCACCACTTCGCGGACTTGTTCGGCGGCCCGGCGAACCTGCTGACGGCGCATGCGGCGGGGCTGGACCTCCTGATCCTCGATGCGCCACATCTCTATGCCCGGCCCGGCGGCCCCTATGCCGACCCGCAGGGCCGGGACTGGCCCGACAATCCGCAGCGCTTCGCCGCCCTGTCCTGGGCGGCCGCCGAAATCGGGCGCGGCGTCCTGCCAGGCTGGCGGCCGCATGTGCTGCACGCCCATGACTGGCAGGCCGGCCTCGCCCCCGCCTATCTGCATTACGGGGCCGGCCAACGGCCGGGCACGATTCTCACCGTGCACAACCTCGCCTTCCCGGGCTGGGCACCCGCCAGCCTTTTGGCCGAGCTCCGCCTGCCCCCTGAGGCCTTCGACATCGAAGGGGTGGAGTTTTTCGGCGGCATCAGCGCGCTGAAAGCCGGGCTGCGCCTTTCGGACCGCATCACCACTGTCTCCCCCACCTATGCACGGGAGATCACGACTCCGGCGGAGGGCATGGGGCTGGATGGCCTGCTGCGCAGCCGGGCCGGGGCGCTGCATGGGATCCTGAATGGCATCGACGAGACCACCTGGAACCCCGCCAGGGATCCGCATCTTGCCGCGCCCTTCAACGCGGACCGCCCCGCCGCGCGCGAGCCGAACCGCGCGGCCCTGCGCGCCCGCATGGCGCTGGCGGAGGAACCGGAGGCGCTGGTCCTGGGCGTGGTCAGCCGCCTGACCGACCAGAAGGGCATGGACCTATTGCTGGAGGCTCTGCCCACCCTGCTCGGCCATGGCATGCGCCTTGCCATCCTGGGCGCGGGCGATCCCGGGCTGGAAGCAGGCTTCCGCGCCGCCGCCGAGGCCTATCCCGGCCGTGTCGGCGTGCGGATCGGCTATGACGAGGGGCTTGCCCATCTCATCCAGGGCGGCTGCGACGCCCTTCTCGTTCCCTCCCGCTTCGAGCCCTGCGGGCTGACGCAACTCTGCGCTCTGCGCTACGGCGCCCTGCCGGTGGTGGCACGTGTGGGCGGGCTGGCCGATACGGTGATCGACGCGAATGAGGCCGCGCTCGCCATGGGCGTCGCCACGGGTCTGCAGTTCGCACCCACCACCACGCCAGCCCTGGAAGCCGCGCTCGCCCGGCTCGCCGGAATGTGGCAGGATCGCGAGATCTGGGCCACAACGCAGGCGAACGCTCTGCGTGCGCCGGTCGGCTGGGCTCGCTCCGCTAACCGTTATGCGACCCTGTACCGAGAACTCGCCAGCGCGGCTTGACGCTTCCCGCAGGGCGAGAAACCTTCCAAGCCTATTCGCGTGCCGCGTTCAGCCTCCTCTACCATAGGCGGCGCCCCCCCTGCACAGGACGGCCAATGAACGACAGCCCCGCCCCCATTCTCCCGGATATCGACACGCCCGACGCGGCGGCGGTGAGAGCCTTGCGGGAGGCGATCCTCGCCAAGCTCGTCTACCAGGTCGGAGGGCGAATGGAGCGCGCCAGCCCACGCGACTGGTACCTCGCCACCGCGCTTGCCGCGCGTGACCGCGTGGTGGACGAGTGGCGCCGCTCCAATGACGAGACGCGGGCGGAAGACCGCAAGGTTGTCTGCTATCTCTCCATGGAGTTCCTGATCGGCCGCCTGCTCTCCGACGCGCTGGGCAATCTCGGCATGCTGGAGATGGCGCGTCAGGCGCTGGAGAGCCTCGGCATCGATTTCGACACGATGGCCGCCCAGGAACCCGATGCGGCCCTCGGCAATGGCGGCCTCGGCCGGCTGGCCGCCTGCTTCATGGAGAGCATGGCGAGCATCGGCGTGCCGGCCTATGGCTACGGCATCCGCTATGAGCACGGGCTGTTCCGCCAGATCATCGCCGGCGGCATCCAGCACGAGGTGCCGGAAGACTGGCTGGCCCTGGGCAATCCCTGGGAATTCGAGCGCTCCAGCCTCGTTTACGAAGTGCGCTTCGGCGGCCATGTGCGGCCGGAGGTCTCGGCGGACGGCTCGACCCGCATGGTCTGGCACGCCGGAGAGATCGTGAAGGCGCTGGCCTATGACACACCGGTGGTGGGCTGGCGCGGCAAGCGGGTCAACACGCTCCGCCTCTGGTCCGCCCGCGCGACCGACCCGCTGCAGCTCAACGAGTTCAACCGCGGCGACCATGTCGGCGCCCAGGCCGCACGGATGCGGGCCGAGGCGATCTCCCGCGTCCTGTATCCTGGCGATGAGACCGAGGCGGGCCAGGAATTGCGGCTCCGGCAGGAATATTTCTTCGCCTCCGCCTCCCTGCAGGACATCATCCGCCGGCATCTCTCCTATCATCCGGACCTGTCGAACCTGGCGGAGCGCACCGCTGCCCAGCTCAACGACACCCACCCGGCGATCGGCGTGGCCGAGTTGATGCGCCTGCTGGTCGACGTGCATGGCATGGCTTGGGACAAGGCCTGGGAGATCACCCAGGCCACCTTCTCCTACACCAACCACACGCTGATGCCCGAGGCGCTGGAAACCTGGGCCGTGCCGATGATGGAGCGCGTGCTGCCGCGGCACATGCAGATCATCTATCTCGTCAACGCCAACCACCTGGACCGCGCGCGTAACAAGGGCGCGGGGGACTCCCTCCTCTCCTCCGTCTCCCTCATCGACGAGCGGAACGGCCGGCGCGTGCGGATGGGCCATCTCGCCTTCGTCGGTTCGCACCGCATCAACGGCGTCTCGGCGCTGCATTCTCATCTCATGCGCGACACCGTCTTCGCCGATCTCAACCATGTCTGTGGTGACCGCATCACGAACAAGACGAACGGCATCACCTTTCGCCGCTGGCTGCACCGCGCCAATCCCGGCCTGACCAGGCTGCTGACCGAGGCCGTCGGCCCGGCCGTACTGGATGACCCGGACCGGCTGGGGGATCTTGTTCCCTTCGCTGCGGACACTGGTTTCCGGCAGAAATTCGCAGCCCAGCGCCGGACCTCGAAGGAACGCCTGGCCGCCCTCATCGCCGGGCGCATCGGCGTCCGCATCGATCCGGATGCGCTGTTCGACGTGCAGATCAAGCGCATCCACGAGTACAAGCGGCAGCTGCTGAACATCCTGCAGACCGTTGCGCTCTACAACGAGATGCGCGCGCGTCCCACGGGAAGCTGGGTGCCACAAGTGAAGATCCTCGCCGGCAAGGCCGCGCCCAGCTATCATCAGGCGAAGCTCATCATCCGCCTGGCGAACGACGTGGCCTCCGCCATCAATGACGACCCGACATTGCACGGGCTGCTGAAGGTCGCCTTTCTGCCGAACTACAATGTCAGCCTTGCCGAGGCGATCATTCCGGCATCCGATCTGTCCGAGCAGATTTCAACAGCGGGGCTTGAGGCCTCCGGCACGGGCAATATGAAGCTCGCGCTGAACGGCGCGCTCACCATCGGCACGCTGGATGGCGCGAATGTCGAGATCAATGAGCGTGTGGGCAAGGACAACATCTTCATCTTCGGCCTGACCGCCCATGAGGTGGCCGAACGCAAGCGCGCTGGCTACGACGCGCGCAAGGCGGTGGCGGCTTCACCCGAGTTGCGTGGTGCGCTTGACGCCATTGCCTCCGGCGTCTTCTCGCCCGGTGAGCCAGACCGCTATCGCGGGCTGGTGGAGGACCTGCTGAACAATGACCGCTATCTGGTCACCGCCGATTTCGACGCCTATCACGCGCGGCAGCGCGACGTGGCGGCCCGCTGGGGGCAGCCGGATTCCTGGTGGCGCTCCGCGGTGTTGAACACCGCCCATGTCGGGTGGTTCTCCTCGGATCGTACCATCCGCGAATACGCCGAGGATATCTGGAAGGTCGTGCCGGGCTGAGCGGACCGGTCCCGGGAAAGATCCCGATGGCCGCTTATGGGCGGACAGGGCCGCCTGGATGTGCATCCCCGGTCGGCAATGCTGTGAGCCTCAGTGATGCAGGCGCCGGATCAGCTCCTGTGCCGTGGTCTCCACCTCATCCGCCAGGATGGCCCGGATAGAAGCCCCATTCATCCCGCCCGACGTACCGCGTCGCTCAAACAAGTCGACGAGTTGCCGCACCTCTCAATGATCCCCTCATTGCGCATGAGCAAGTAGGTTGCTGAAGGTGCTGGTCTGCGCGACGGCTTTGGCGAAGGCTGTCATGAGCGGGACGAGCCTGTGCTCAGGCATGCTGGGGATTAATTCGTA